>NZ_CP047029.1:4308482-4638103 GCF_009796805.1 Algibacter sp. L1A34
TTTTAAGTGCTAAAAGTTATGAATTACACACTCGTCTATATTTTGAGAAAGACGGAATTAAAAACTGGGCGAATTATGAAACGGACAGGAATTACAATATTACTTGGAAAAAAGAAACGCCAATTGAAAAACTTGAATTGAAGAAAAATAAGGAATAAAAAAACGCATTACAACAAAGTACTGTGGTAAAAAACAAGTAAAAATGTATTAATTTTTCACTAAAGTACTTTTATAGTTTCCATCATATATTAATCCTGATTTAGCTAGTGCAAAAGCCTGTTTTAGTAGCTTATTACACACGGCAATTAATGCTAATTTTTTGCTCTTTCCTTTCGCTACGATTCGCTCATAAAGATCGCGGCAAGCTTTGTTGTATTTACACGCATTAAAACTGCACATAAATAATAAATTCCGAAGCTTTTGATTCCCCATTTTACTTATTCGTGGCCTCCCTTTTACACTACTTCCACTTTGCCGGATCATAGGTGTAAGGCCAGCGTAACTACAAAGTTCACTTGCGCTCGTAAAACGATCAAATCCACCTGTTAATACCACTAACATAATGGCTGTTTTTGGTCCTATACCTGGAATGGTTTTTAAACGGGTAAATAAATCTTGATGTGATTGTTTTACTAATATTAACAGCTTATCCTCCAAAGTTTTCATCTCTTTTGTTAGTTGTCTTAAACTACGTTTTAAAGACGTTACAACAAGCTTACTTGGATTTCCCAAAACCGCTTCTCCATGTAGTTTGTTTTTTAGCATAGTGCTTTGTTTTGTATATACAGAAAGGGTTCTAACGATTTGAAGACATTCTATTTCTTCCTTAGAATTTCCTTTCCATAGCTTTAATTCTACTTGCTCTGAGTAAGCACAAATAAGTTTTGAATCGCTCTTATCTGTCTTAACTTTTGATAGTCCCATCTGTATAAAGCGTTTTACTGACAATGGATTTTCAACCGATACTTTGATACCAGATTCTAGCAAATGATACGCTAACTGATAATGATAATAGCCTGTGGCTTCCATAACGCAATGACTCTTATTATTTAAAAGTTTCGTGAACTTTTTAAAGCCAAGTTCATTGTTTTTAAACTGATAGTAATTACCATCAGAGTCCGTGACATCGAACACCAAATGACTAATGTCTATTCCAAAATATTTAATATCTTTATTCATAAGAAAATGTTTTTTTGAAAGGACGATCTACGCGAGTTTCAACGACTTAAAATCGAGGTCTAAAAGCCTCATAGAACTGTACGAAATCTGTGTAGAAAAGAGAGGGGATTTTCAATGTTGACGAAGTCTAAAGCTTCTGCGTGTATATTAACCTTACTCCTCTCTTTTGTGCTTTCTTATTTTTAGGCCTTAATTTAGTGTTTTTATTAAAATGCTAACTTAAGACGTGTATAATTAATTGCTAGTTTTAGCTCACTTGGGAAATTCCTTCGGAATATTCTCAGGTTCGTGGGTTTTTGTTAACTTAGTTGCTCAACCACGCAACTAACCATACACATCAACGTTGTGCGTAAGCTAAACAGACGAACACCAATGAAAATTTTTGAATATAAAGACCCAACTGTAGAAAACGGAAAATATGTGATTTTCGAAATGGGAAACGCTGAAAACATAAATCCGATTGAATTCTACAGAGACGCATATATTCAAAAGCAAATTGCAATGTATTGGGCAATTTCACCTGATTTAAAGAAAGAGTTTGCAAAGAGAAATTTGGAATTAAGCAAAACTGAACTTGACAAGCTATTTAAAAAACGTTCAATATCTGACTGGGAAGAATTCTATGCCGAAAAATCAAAAACTAAAATCAGTTCAAATTACCTAAGCCTTTTAAAAACGAGCAAAAAAGCTGAACAACAAAAATTATTGAAAGAGCAAAAGATTTCTACCTATGAATTGTTTGCATTAATAATGCACGCATATAAAGAATTTGGATTAAAATTTAGTCAATATATTTTCAATCATACGCAGAAAGGAATTGACCCAACTGAATTGACTGATTTCACACATTTGAAAGAAGATGGTACGATTGTAACAAGTCGAGAAACAGAACTATCTGATGGACAACTAAAACAGGCAATTGAACATAGAGTTGTAATGATTGCAAAATTTATTGGAGATGATAAAAACTGGCATTGTTTTTTTACGAATTACAAAAGTTTAAAAGGAAAAGAAAAAGCATATAAAAACGGAAAAGCTCATTTCCATTATATTTCGGACAAATGGGGACTTTCTAAAGAAGAAGTTATTAACGAATTGAGTAAAAGAAAATACAAACTTCCGTCAATGCCACATTTGGATATTTCGGAATAAAAAAAGCCTACGCACAACACAGTATATAATTTATTGCTGTGGTTCTCGATTACTTGGAAAATTCCTCCGGAATTTTCTCTGGCAAGTATTTGTTTATTAAATTAGTTGCTTAATCAACGCAACAAACCATATACATCAACGTTGTAGTGCATTTGAGAAAAACTAATGAATACGAAAAAAATCAGAGGACATAAACGGATATGGAATGACATTGAGAAATGGAAAAATGCCAATCTGAAACTTGATTTAGAGAACCTAAAACAAAACGAAAGAGACTATGCGAAAATTTGGATTCACCCTTTTAGCGGAATATCATTAACGAATAGCCAAATTCCTGAACCCAAAACAGAGACAAAAAAAAGAATTTTAAACGGACTTTTTGATATTTATGAAAGCTGGAAAAACCAACTTGATGAGCTGAATGAACCTTACTATCTGAAAATATGGCTTTTTGAACCGAGGATTTCGAAATCGCAGGTTGTGTGTGCTATCGGAAACTCAATTGATTTTTATAAAAACACTTTTAAAGTTTCTGCAAACCCAAAAAAAATTAAGGCTGACTTTACTTCGATTATGAGAAAGCGGATTGAAAATTATACTTGGGAAAACCGGCTTGACCAAGAATTTATGTACAGTAGTGATTTAGGCAAAATTGAGGACTACGAAACTGAAAAGGAATATCTTGAGGATAAGAAGTGGTTTAATAATAGATTAAAGAAAAAACATAGTGAGAAAACAATGAAAGATGGAACGAAATGTTACTCTTTTGAAGTCGGACAAGTTTGGTTGGGTGAAAAGTAAAAACGCACTACAACACTATATATAGCAAATAGGGCGATTAGTGCTTAATCCAAAGGTTATGGTCTATTTGCAAAGTCACCAAATCTTTTGATTTGGTATTAAATGAGAAAAATTAAAACAAAATAAAAAGATTTGGCTTGTGGCTTAACCGAAAGTTATTTTTTACTTTCTGCCCCACTTGCCATATATTTAACGTTAGCAGCAAGCAGTCACTTTTTGCTAACAGCTTTCTTAATCCAAGAGTTCTTTATTTTTCGAGTCGATAAAATTCTTAATTGAATAATCTGACTAGATAAGTATTACAGAATAGCAACGCTGGATCAACTACTCAGATGGATAAGTTAAATTGACAAGTAAAACGGAACCAAAACGTTGGATTAATTACTCAGATGAATAAGCAGAACTGATAAGAATTACGGAAAAATAACGCTGGATTATAGAAACCATTAAAACTAGAATTTACGAGATCCATTGAGTAAACCATCAACTCACTCTACTCTAATTTAATTTTAAAAATCTTACGGCTGATCTGAACGCAAAAAAACCAATCTGAACGTAGTTGGACACCAAAAACGGCATTATACGCTACAATCAATGATAGAGTTGCTTAATTGAACTCTATGGAATTTAAAAGCCGGCTGCTAACAAAGTACTGTGGTAAAAAACAAGTAAAAATGTATTAATTTTTCACTAAAGTACTTTTATAGTTTCCATCATATATTAATCCTGATTTAGCTAGTGCAAAAGCCTGTTTTAGTAGCTTATTACACACGGCAATTAATGCTAATTTTTTGCTCTTTCCTTTCGCTACGATTCGCTCATAAAGATCGCGGCAAGCTTTGTTGTATTTACACGCATTAAAACTGCACATAAATAATAAATTCCGAAGCTTTTGATTCCCCATTTTACTTATTCGTGGCCTCCCTTTTACACTACTTCCACTTTGCCGGATCATAGGTGTAAGGCCAGCGTAACTACAAAGTTCACTTGCGCTCGTAAAACGATCAAATCCACCTGTTAATACCACTAACATAATGGCTGTTTTTGGTCCTATACCTGGAATGGTTTTTAAACGGGTAAATAAATCTTGATGTGATTGTTTTACTAATATTAACAGCTTATCCTCCAAAGTTTTCATCTCTTTTGTTAGTTGTCTTAAACTACGTTTTAAAGACGTTACAACAAGCTTACTTGGATTTCCCAAAACCGCTTCTCCATGTAGTTTGTTTTTTAGCATAGTGCTTTGTTTTGTATATACAGAAAGGGTTCTAACGATTTGAAGACATTCTATTTCTTCCTTAGAATTTCCTTTCCATAGCTTTAATTCTACTTGCTCTGAGTAAGCACAAATAAGTTTTGAATCGCTCTTATCTGTCTTAACTTTTGATAGTCCCATCTGTATAAAGCGTTTTACTGACAATGGATTTTCAACCGATACTTTGATACCAGATTCTAGCAAATGATACGCTAACTGATAATGATAATAGCCTGTGGCTTCCATAACGCAATGACTCTTATTATTTAAAAGTTTCGTGAACTTTTTAAAGCCAAGTTCATTGTTTTTAAACTGATAGTAATTACCATCAGAGTCCGTGACATCGAACACCAAATGACTAATGTCTATTCCAAAATATTTAATATCTTTATTCATAAGAAAATGTTTTTTTGAAAGGACGATCTACGCGAGTTTCAACGACTTAAAATCGAGGTCTAAAAGCCTCATAGAACTGTACGAAATCTGTGTAGAAAAGAGAGGGGATTTTCAATGTTGACGAAGTCTAAAGCTTCTGCGTGTATATTAACCTTACTCCTCTCTTTTGTGCTTTCTTATTTTTAGGCCTTAATTTAGTGTTTTTATTAAAATGCTAACTTAAGCCGTGTATAATTAATGGCTTATTTTAAGCCTACTTACGAACATTCCTGCGGAATATTCTATCTGTGATTTATTTGTTAACTTAGTTCCTTAAATCACGCAACTAACCATACACAATCACGTTGTGGTGCATTTACCACTCAAACTTCTGAATTGAATAAATGAAAAAATTAATATTTCAATTGACCATACCTTTGACTTTAATTTCATTCGGAATTATAACAAAATGGTCGTACGGAATTGTAATTGACGGAACAGATGAGTTTTTATATGGATTTCCTCTGATTTATAAATGTGACGGATTTCATACTTCTTTATCAACCCAATATTTTCTGACCGAAATGATAGTTAATTTGTTCACTTATTTTGCGTTTTGGTTAATTATAACATTAATTCTAAACCGAATTTGGAACATCAATATTCCGAAACGTATTTCGAAAATATTTTGGATTGGATATTCAGTTTTATTTTTAGGATTTATCTATTTGTCAAATGACTTGGATGACCGATATTCAACAAAACGTGATTTTGAAGTTAAAATATTTGACAGCGGAATTTCAATTTTCGGAATCCACGATACCGACAGAGAAAAATATCAAACTGAAATAAAAAATTGGAATGAAAAATAAAAACGACACCACAACACCGTATAAAAATAATTGCGGTTTAGTGCCAAAACAAAGGCAATTGCGCGTTTGCCTGCATCTGATTTTCCTTCGGAAAATCCTCGCATACAAACCCGCAACTATCCTTATACATCAACGTTGTGCATAATATCGACAAACAGATCGCTGAATGAAAAAAACTATAATCTTAATCACAATATTTCTTCTAATCGGACTTAAAATCAATGCGCAAGAATTGACTTGTTCGGATTTTAAAATCGGAACTTTCTACATTCCAACGAGTGATGAAATGAAAAAATATAAAATTACTTCAAATGACAGTATAAGTGAAATGACAGCCGAAAGAGACCTAAATGTTAATCGTTATGTTGTTATCCGAGAAAAAAACTCTCAAACCGAATGGAAAAACGGAATCGGAAACGGAAACCCAACTTATGAAATTCTTGAATGGATTGATGATTGTACTTATCGATTAACTTACGACTCTTCCAAAGGAGAAATGGACGAAATGACTAAATGGGTAAACGAAAATAACGGAATTGTTGTTTCTAAAATTAAAATTGAAGGAAAATGTTTATTTTACGATGCAACAATGACAACGAATGAAGGACAAAAAATTTCACAAGAAGGAGTTATTTGCGTAGAATAAATACTATGCACAACACCGTATAAAAATAATTGCTAGTGCTTAATCAAAAGTCGTTGCGTGTTTGTAACGTCTGATTTTCCTTCGGAAAATCCTCGCATACAAACCCGCAACTATTCTTATACATAAACGTTGTGCGTCATTATGAAAAAACTACTTCAAACAATATTTGGAACCAAAAAAAGAAGCAATTAAGGAGAATCATAAAGTTGAAAAAAGAGATGATTCACCAATTCCTGAACGCTTTTCAAAATGGATAAATAAAATTGAATCGACAAATTTACCAACCGACAAAATAATTGCTTTTAACTTTGGACTTTTCGAATCGAGCGAATCATATATGATTTATTTAATTGGTTCTGAAAAATATGACACGGAAGATGAAGATTGGGCTTGTGATGTTCAATATGAACCAAAAGACAAATATTTTGACTTATACCACGCTGACTTAAATAATGCGGAATGGGAATTTGTTTTGGACTTCTCAATCAAACTTATTAAAGACTTTATGAAAACGGAAGATTATAAAAATTGCTTTTTGAGCAAATCAGAATATATTACAACTGGATTTGACGATGGAAATTTGACAAGATTAAAATAACGAACGCACAACACCGTATAAAAAAAATTGCTAGTTTTAGCTCAACCAAAGTTAGTTGCTCGTTTGCTTGCATCTGATTTTCCTTCGGAAAATCCTCGCACACAAACACCCAACTTTCCTTATACATCAACGTTGCCATTCATTGCGTAACGCACTCGAAAAGGGAAAGCTGAATTTAGAAAAAGCTAATTTTTGACAAATAAAACGTTGAATAAAAAACTGAATTGAATAACTTTACGAAAATCTAACTAAAACAAATTGAATATGAATTACATAAAAACTGGATTAATAATTTCGACAATTATTATTTTCCTTTCGATGATATTTTTACAATATGACGTTCTGGGAATAAACACAGTTAAAGATGTTTTTATAATTCCTGCATTTATTATTAATGCTTCATTAATTTTTAAAATTTTCAGGAATAAAAAGCAAACGGCTGAATAAAAGACTCTGTATAATCACTCAAACGCTGAATGAATTTTGAGTAGAATTTAGCTAGTTTCGGAATTGAAAATATTGCGGAATAAAACGCTGAATGAATTTACTCAATCGCTGAAAAGTGGAAAACGGAGTTTAATCGGATAATTTGAACTCTGAAAAACAACGAAATGGCAACACCGTATAAAAATAATTGCGGTTTAGTGCTTAATCAAAGGTCGTTGCGTGTTTGTAACGTCTGATTTTCCTTCGGAAAATCTTCGCATACAAACCCGCAACTATTCTTATACATAAACGTTAGCGCACATTGCTCACTCAGCTCAAAAAATAATAAACCTTCTCAAAGTATTTTAAAAATAATTCCTAAAACTTACTCAATTGATTTTTGACAAATCAAAACGCAACTGTTACCTAAGTCTAATTTTACTCTCGAAAACTAAAATTAAATAAAAAATTAAACCGACTTCTGACAAAATAATACGCAAAGTTTACGCGCAAATGACTTAACTCTTGCGTTTAAAAAATTCTGACTCTTGCCAAACAATACGCAACTGTTGCTTCGGACTTTTCTTTGTTCCTTAAAAAGCATATTTAAATACTCTTGTGAGAAAAACATAACAACGTGCGCTAACATTGTATAAAAATAATGCGTAATTTAGTGCCTAATCAAGACTAAATGCGTGTTTGCATGCATCTGATTTTCCTTCGGAAAATCCTCGCACTCAAACTACGCACTATTCTTATACGTAAACGTCAGTCTGTCTAATAACTTACTGCAATTTTAAATATTTCTACTAAAATACAGTTTTTAGTATTAGTTGTGTTCAACGATTTGATTTTTTAAATTTTGTTCGTAGAGCACTTTTATATCTCTTAGAATAGCTTCTATAAACCTAATACAGGCCTTGTGAGCATGAGAAATAGACGTGTTGGTTTTTCTAATGATATTCCAAATTCTTGTTAAGTTATATGCAATAAACATCAACCCTACATCAGCACTAGCACGTTGCATCGTTTTCTTAGTGATGATATGATCAAAACTCCACTGGCGTTTTATTGTTCCGTATGGATGTTCAACAATGGCTTGTCGTTTTTTATAAGCATCAGGGTTTTGTAATACGTTTTGTGCGTTGGCTTCAATATATCGATGGAATTCACTGCGCTGTACTACCTTTCCATTAACCTTAGAAGTTGTACATAAAGCTCTTACTGGGCAGTTTTTACATGTGTTTGTTTTATATTGTTTGAAGCGATAATTACGCGCTTTATAGGTGCTTCCATTACTTTTAAGTATGTTTCCTTGTGGACAGGTATAGGTGTCGTTTTCTTTACTATATTTAAAGTGTTCTGAGTTATATTTTGGGTCTGGAGCTTGAGAGGCTCTTCCTATTCCAGGTATAGCAACAAGTGTTTTAATCCCTAGATTATTTGCCGTTTTAAATTCACTCCCTGTATGATATCCTTTATCATAAAGGGCGGTAAAGGTGTTTGTTTCTAAAATAGTTTTGGCGCGCTGTAACATCTGTCCCATGGCCTTGGAATCATTCTTATTGGTGATCAAGTAATCAAACGGAATATTGTGATCTGCATCTACAGTAGATTGTACACAGTAAGCAACTTCAGTAATATTGTTACGTACAATTAAATGCTTGCTATCTGGGTCAGAGGTAGATATTTGAGGTTCTCCAGAGGCTTTCAATTGCGCATTTAATTTTTCATATTCATTTCTGCGACCTTGATGTTTATCAATATCCTTGTTGATTTGCTCTTTCTCATTTTCACTATCACTCTGTTCAAGGCTTTATTGTACTGCTCTAGTTTGTTGTCAATATAATCTAAGTGACGCTGTATTTTCTTCTGATTGAAATTGTTCTTTTTGCTATTCTGAGCTCTAAACTTAGTACTATCACCCGCTATAAGTGTAGCACCTATAAGTCCAAAATTACGTGCAATTTGTACGGTAGCAAAAAACACTTTTTTAATAGCCTTTGCATTATCTTTTCTAAAATTGCTGATGGTGTTGTGGTCTGGATCTAGCGATTCTAGCAGCCACATCACTTCAATGTTTCGTCTGCATTCTTTTTCTAATTGTCGGGAAGAACGAATACGGTTCATGTAACCGTAAATGTAAAGTTTGAGTAAAACAGATGGGTTATAGGCGGGCGGACCGTTTTCTATGAAGTCTGAACGGAATCCGAGTTCTGCTAGGTTAAGTGAATCTACAAATTGATCTATAGACCTTACGCTGTTCTGAGATTCTATTGAATCTTCGAGAGAAACAGGAAAAAGGCAGGTCTGTTTTCGGTCTTTTCCAAGGATAAATTTCATAACTAAAAGATACAAAAATGAGCTGAAAAGTTACTTCCTAATTGATTCTAAAAATATAAATAGTTATTAGACAGTCTGACGTTACCACCAATTTGAAAAAACTTGGAGCATTCATATTAATCGTATTTATTTCAATAACATTATCAGTTGTTTATGGAGTTGCACACGATTTTATTACGTCAAAAATATCGCCTGAATTTTACACTAAACTGACATTTTTCAATTTTGGAATTTTAGACGATTATGAAAGAGAATTTAACGGAAATTGGACTTTTTCGCTTGTTTGGGTTGGATTTTTCTCTACTTGGTGGTTTGGACTTTTAACCGGAATTGTTCTCGGAATATTCGGACTGAAATATAGTGACGGACAAATAATGCTGAATAAATCGCTGAAATCTTTACTCATCGTAATCGGAATTGCAATTCTGTTCGGTTTTGTCGGATTTGGAATTGCGGAATTATTTCCATCGGAAATTATTACGAATTATGACTTCCCATTTGAAATTGAACATAAAACGGAATTTAATAAAGTGGCAAAAATCCATAATTTCTCATATTTCGGAGGAATTGTTGGACTGATAATCGGAACGTTGAATCAAATAAAAAACTGGTGGTAACACCGGTAATCGTTGCACAAGCCCATAATAAATAGTATAACTATAAATAAAAACCGTCTTTAGAGGCGTTTTCTGTTTTTATACACTTAAAAATTCTGGTGTTTTAAAAAGTCTTAAAAGCGCGTTTATAACTTTATAAGAGGTGGTTTTGGAACTAAAATATAGCGCAAGTACTCCTGCTCCACTTTTAGTACGTTTTTCTATAAATTTCATGTATTTTTTAAGGTTATAGGCTATGGCAGAGAGTTGCATGCATTTGTTGGCCTGCTTGATACCAATAGTATTCACCTTTCTTAAGCCCATAAATTGGGTAAGTGTGCCAAACACGGGTTCTACGGTGCTTTGCCGTTTTCCTTTCATATAGCGCCCTTGATTACTTTCTGCTCGGGCTATATTACGCTCATATTCTGGTCGATAATAAGTGACGGTAAACTTCTTTTCCTGTGCTGATTTCCCTAGGCATGATGTGCGTATTGGGCAGTCTATACAAAGTTGTTTTGAGCCGCGATATTCCTTCTTTTTTGTCTGATTCTTTTTTTCTATAAACACTTTCTTAAACGGTATGATTTTGCCTTGAGCACAGATGTAATAATCTTGCTTTTCGTAATAAGTAAATCCGTCAGGACCTCCTTTATATGTGCCATGAGCAGGTATAAAACTTTTTAAACCTATAGCTTCTAAAAACGCATAATTTTCTCCGCTACTATAACCCGTGTCAGCAACACAATTTTCCCATACAAGTTCCGATTTCCAAAGCCGTTGTTTTACACGCCTAACTATATCAGGAAGATGCTGACTGTCTTTTCCATCGCCATGGTACGCTTTTATATCACTTATAACATGGTTTGCTGTATCTACTGTAAGCTGACTTAGGTAATTAAGTTTTCTTGCTTTCCCTGGTTTTACACTAATGCGAGCATCAGGATCGGTTGGACTATAATGCGTTTTATTACTGGTATACCGACTACCTTTTGAGCCTGCTCCTGGACGGGCATCTTGATCTTTTGCCCATTTAGTGTTACGGCTTTTTATGGCTTGTAATTCCTTTTTAGATGCAGACAAAGTTTGTTGTTCTTTAGCTGCCCTGTTTTCTTTAGATTGCCTTAAAGGCTTGTGCTTATCTCGATTGCTAATGTTACGTATTTGGCCAAGGTGATGTTCTAAATCTTCTTCTGGAACTTTCAGTTCTAATGTATCCATAGAAGCATTAGCCTTTACAGGTGCTGAATCTATTGTTTGGGTATGGCCTGCGACCATACCTACTGATACACATAATTCAAATATCTTTGTAAAAACAGATTCAAAAATCTCTTCTGGAAATAATTGACGTGTACGGCTAATGGTAGAATGCCACGGTAACTCTTCGTCGATATCATAGCCTAAAAAGTATAAGATATCCAAACGCATACTACAATGTGAAATTAGTTTACGATCGCTAGTTATATTTTCTAAATACCCTACCAAACAAAGCTTAAAAAACACGATGGGATCAATGCTTTTTTGTCCACTTGAACCATAGAAGTTTTGAGTGGTTTTGTAAAGAAAACTAAGGTCTATAGTTGTCTGAAGACGACGGTAGAAATTGTCTTCCGGTACGCGGTCGCTAAGTCTAAATTGATTGAATAGCTTTTCTTGATAAGTCTTTTTTCCCTGCATATATAAAGGTAAGAAATTAGACTTTTTTACACAATCAAATCGTAGCATTTTTCTTATATTGTGCAACAGGCACACCGCATAAAAATAATTGCGGTTTAGTGCTTAATCAAAAGGTCGTTGCGTGTTTGTAACGTCTGATTTTCCTTCGGAAAATCCTCGCATACAAACCCGCAACTATTCTTATACATAAACGTTAGCAAACATTTGAAAATTGAATTTTCCTAAAATAGGTTGACTAAAAATTAAACCATTAATTATAGTCACTTATGAAAACAAAAAATGAACACTGGCGAAAAAAAAGCTACCAAAAAGCAACTTTAGAAACCAAACTTTTAGTCGTTGACCAAATCCTTAGCGGACAATTATCCAATAACCAAGCTTCAAAAAAATACGATGTCCCTCGAACAACCATTACCTATTGGTTAAGAAAATATAGTACCTTAGTACAACAAAATACGGGTATGAGTAAAAACGATGAAATTAAAAAGTTAAAGGAAAAGATTGAAGAACTGGAGTTCCAAAAAGACTTCCAACAAGACATTATTGCTGATATGGAACTCATTACAGGCGTCGATATGTCAAAAAAGTCATTGCCCAAAACATTAGCAAAAGAGATAGAGCAAAAGAAAAAACAGCGTATAAAAGAAAATGGCTCTATGGATGTTTTGGGATTTCTAAACAAGCCTTCTACAAAAGACTAAAAACGCAACAGAAAAAAGAAATAGATCATCAAAAAATGATCAAATTGGTCAAAGACTATCGTAAAAAAGTAGGCTCTAAAACTGGTGGTATTAAGCTACATAAAGAACTAAAACAGGACTTTATAAACGCTGATATTAAAATTGGTAGAGACAAGTTCTATCGCTTCCTCAGACTAAATAATCTTTTGATTCCCAAAACTAAAAATCACATCACAACTACAAACTCAAACCATATGTACAAAAAATATAAAAACCTGGTAAAAGACCATGTCCCTACTCGTCCTGAACAACTTTGGGTCAGCGATATCACTTATATTAAAACACAATACGGTCATAATTATTTAGCCATTGTTACAGATGCTTATTCTAAGCAGATTATGGGCTATAAACTCGACAACCATATGAGAACATCACTTTGTACAGATGCGCTCGCTATGGCTATTAAAAATAGAAAATATCCCGATCTAAAGCTTATTCATCATTCTGATAGAGGGTTTCAATACTGCAACCCCAAATACACACAGTTTGCTGAAAATAATGGAATTACAATGAGTATGACTGAACAATACGATCCTTACGAAAATGCTGTTGCAGAACGCATTAATAGAACTCTTAAATATGAATATGGATTAAAACAAACCGTTAAAAACACTGAATTAGCACAAAAAATGACACAACAAGCAGTCTATATTTATAACAATTTGAGAACACATTTTAGCTTGGATCTCAGAAAACCTGCTGAAGTACATCTGAATCCAAACATCAAATACAAATCCTATCGAAAAAATAATGTAAATTTACCTGAACTTACGATTTAAGAACAGACCTAGTTCAAACTATTTTTTTGCCTTCTAAACGGCTATAAAAAATCTTTTGAACGTTAAAATATTAACTAAAAAGAGTCAACCTATTTCAGTATAATACATTTGTCAATTCTTGAAATAGCCACTAATTTTTTGCATGAGGGCATTCATGCAGAAATATATAGATATGTCCATGAAAATGGCGGAAATGTAGACCCTAATGATAGAATTAATTTGTATAATTCATACATAGCAGCAAAAGTAGAATCTGGAAGCCTTGCAAATACAGGCGAGGCCCAACATCAACACATGGCAGATAGATATGTTTATCCAATAGCAAGAGCCATAAGAGAGATAGATAACAAAAGGTTTAGTCTGGAGTACTATTTACCTTTTGGCTGGATAGGGTTAAGCGCCTACGGGAAAGATGGTTACTATAATGAAAACATAGATTATGTTTTTTTCGATTTAAATGATATGGGGGCTAAAATAAAACAAATTGCAAATACTTCAAACGCAGAAAATGGTTGTAATGAATAAAACATATAGAACTTTAATTGGCTTATTAGCGTTAATAACTTTTATTGGTTGTAACAATAAAAAAACGCTGCCAGTAACCAATAAGAGCACTAATACTAGCGAAATAATTAGTAAAGTTATAGATAGTGTGGCGGTACGTCTATCCCCTAGAGATTTATCGCCAATTAATACTAAAGGTAGATTTACAGTTAAAGATTCCATTAGAGTCCATGAAAAACTAATAGACTACATTAATGAATTCAGAACCATAGCAATAGACACAAGCTTAGCATTAAACATACCCGATTTTGAGTTGATTGAAGATATGTTTTCAGGTTTTACAAAAGTTTATGACAATAGTAGAAGCATACATATTGATATAGATAAAATAAAACTAAAAAGAGTAACTAACACTTTTTATTTTGATTCCATAGTATATTTAAACCCTTCTGACCATATTGGAAAATATAGAGATTATAAAAACATTGATTACAGGTTTAATTTTTCAAAAATTGTATATAATGACAAAAAAGATAAAGCTGCTATTCGATGTCAGTATCGATTTGAAGATAGATCACCTAATATGTCATTATTTTATTTAGAAAAAACAAACAACATTTGGGAAATAAAAAAATCATATCATTTTATTTTTTAAATCTAAAACACATTTAAATTATCCTAGCACAAATTAAATACAAACCACAACACGTTATATAAAAAATAGCAGTTAAGAGCTAAACCAAAAATTTGGTTCTTTTCTGCTATCTTTATATTTTAATTAAAAATAGGCACATATAAATCTGCTACTTTTCATATAACCAAACGTTGTAAAACATTTGACCCAATGAATTTTCCTGAAATAGGTTGACTAAAAATTAAACCATTAATTATAGTCACTTATGAAAACAAAAAATGAACACTGGCGAAAAAAAAGCTACCAAAAAGCAACTTTAGAGACCAAACTTTTAGTCGTTGACCAAATCCTTAGCGGACAATTATCCAATAACCAAGCTTCAAAAAAATACGATGTCCCTCGAACAACCATTACCTATTGGTTAAGAAAATACAGTACCTTAGTACAACAAAATACGGGTATGAGTAAAAACGATGAAATTAAAAAGTTAAAGGAAAAAATTGAAGAACTGGAGTTCCAAAAAGACTTCCAACAAGATATTATTGCTGATATGGAACTCATTACAGGCGTCGATATGTCAAAAAAGTCATTGCCCAAAACATTAGCAAAAGAGATAGAGTAAAAGAAAAAAAAGCGTACAAAAGAAAATGGCTCTATGAATATTTTGGGATTTCTAAACAAGCCTTCTACAAAAGACTAAAAACGCAACAGAAAAAAGAAATAGATCATCAAAAAATGATCAAATTGGTCAAGGACTACCGTAATAAAGTAGGCTCTAAAACTGATGGTATTAAGCTACATAAAGAACTAAAACAGGACTTTATAAACGCTGATATTAAAATTGGTAGAGACAAGTTCTATCGCTTCCTCAGACTAAATAATCTTTTGATTCCCAAAACTAAAAATTACATCACAACTACAAACTCAAACCATATGTACAAAAAATATAAAAACCTGGTAAAAGACCATGTCCCTACTCGTCCTGAACAACTTTGGGTCAGCGATATCACTTATATTAAAACACAATACGGTCATAATTATTTAGCCATTGTTACAGATGCTTATTCTAAGCAGATTATGGATATAAACTCGATAACCATATGAGAACATCACTTTGTACGGATGCCATCGCTATGGCCATTAAAAATAGGAAATACCCTGATAAAAAGCTTATCCATCATTCGGATAGAGGATTTCAATACTGCGATCCGAAATACACAACATTCGCTGAAAACAACAACATTACAATGAGTATGACAGAACAGTACAACCCTTATTAAAACGCTGTTGCTAAAATAATTAACAGAGCTCTTAAATACGAATACGGATTAAAACAAACCATCAAAAACATAGAGCTTGTTCAAAAAATGACCGATCAAGCTGTATATATTTATAATAACCTAAGAGCAAATTTTAGTTTGGGACTAAGAAAACCAGCTGATGTGCATTTATATCCTAACATCAAATACAAATCCTATCGAAAAAATAATGTAAATTTACCTGAACTTAAGATTTAAGAACAGAACTAGTTCAAACTATTTTTTTGCCTTCTAAACGGCTAAAAAAAATCTTTTTAACGGTAGAAATAATCAAAAAAAAGGTCAACCTATATCAGTATAATACATAATGAAATTGATGCTTTTTTATTGACTACTGTTTTTAATGTAGAGCTGTAAAAAAAATTAAAGATTATGTTTTTGGATTTAATCACAAAATGAAAATTTAGCTATAATTAATTCAATACCATATAGGTTAAAATGCCACATAAATAGCCTAAAAGCGCCACTAATGAAACTTTTTTCAGATACCATACAAAATTCATTTTAAATATTCCCATAATAGCTACTCCTGCTGCAGATCCTATAATTAAAATACTACCTCCTGTACCAGCACAAAATGCTAGCAACTCCCAAAAAGCACTATCTACAGGGTAAGTTTCCATAGAATACATGCCCATTGCTCCTGCAACCATTGGTACATTATCTATAACTGAAGATAGTAGTCCAATTAATGTATTAACGACATATATACTTTTAAAATTAGCATCCAATAAGCCTGCAAGTTGTGTTAAATATCCTCCTGTTTGTAATGCTGCAACAGCCATTAAAATTCCTAAAAAGAACAAAATACTTGGAGTATCTATACGTTGAATGACACCAGAAATAGATAATGCTTTTTTACTTTCATCATTTTTTTTCTTATGAAGAATTTCGGTTAAAATCCAAATAACACTTAACCCGAACAAAACCCCCATAAAAGGTGGTAAGTGTGTCCATGTTTTAAAAACAGGAACAAAAATTAAAACAAAGACTCCTGTAAAAAACACTAAATATTTTTCAAAACGGCTAGCCTTATTTAATTGATTACCAGTCGATTCCGAACCTGAAATCGTAATTTCAACATCTCCATTTAGCCTATAACTAAAAATAGCTAACGGAATAGCAACTGCCACTAAACTAGGAATAAATATCTCTGTAATAATATTAGATGCGGTAATCTGACCTCCAATCCAAAGCATAATGGTTGTTACGTCTCCAATAGGCGACCAAGCTCCACCAGCATTTGCAGCAATAATCACCATAGATGCAAAAAGCCATAAATCTTTTTTATCCTTTATCATTTTTCTTAAAACAGCTGCCATTACAATAGATGTTGTTAAATTATCTAGCAAAGCAGAAAGAAAAAAAGTGATTAATGTTAGCGCTATAAGTAAACTACTTTTCTTTTTTATCTTAATTCTATCGGTTATAATACTAAAACCTTCATGGGCATCCATTATTTCTACAATGGTCATTGCTCCTATTAGAAAAAATAAAATTTCTGCTATTTCACCAATATGGGTTAACAATTCTTCGGAAATAAAACTATAAGAATCTACAAGGTTTAAACTAGGGAAAATAGTCTGAGTCCCCAAAATTAATAAAGTCCAACATAATACCCCTAGAAGTAAAGCTGAAGCCGTTTTATTAATTTTAATACTGTGTTCTAAAGCTATACCTAAATAACCTATGACAAAAACTACAATAATTGCTAAATACATATTTAATACTTTTTATTAAAAAAATCTATTCAATATCTTTTACCCATTGTTGCTAACACTCAACTCTAAATGGTATTCCAAAATATAAATTAACGCTTAAAAAAGCCTTTAAAACTACTTCAGGACTTTTAATTCTAACATTTAGAAAACAAAAACTAATATTCTTATTTCTAAAAATGTTTTTGTAATTAAAATTACTTGTATTAGATTTTTAGCCCTTTGGGCAATAAGCAATTACCCTATTTAAGTTTTGGTAATCTATTTTTTCATTCTTGAAGTAGTGCCATAGTAGCTATCGTTTTTCTATAAATAAATATACGATATTCTTATCATATTTAGATGTGAAAAAATATTAAAACCAACAAGTTAGAAATCAATTAATAATTAAATAGAACTAAAAGAAATTTTAGAGCACTTAAATGTGCTATAAAAAGAGAAAGTGATAAATTTTATTAAATACAGTTTTTAAAATCTATCTTTAAAATTGTAAAAACAGTATAAAACAACCCTTAGAAGTTCCTGCAACACTCAATGAATGCTGGAGAGTACTGCGCTTACTAGTGTTAGAAAGGTGCGTGTGTTTAACGTTATTGATGACTGTAATCGAGAAGCACTTGCGATTAACGCAGGTCTTTCTTATCCAGCGAGAACTGTCGTTGAAACGCTAGAATATTTAAAAGAAGAAATAGGAACTCCTAAGTATGTGAGGTGTGATAATGGTCCAGAGTTTATCTCTAAGACCTTTATGAACTGGTGTATAAAGAATTTTATTGAAATTAAATACACACAACCTGGTAAACCTATGCAGAACAGATATGTAGAACGGTTTAATCGCTTCTTTAAAGAAGATATATTAGATGCCTATTATTTTAATGATATTTACCAGCTCCAAAAAATTAGCGATAACTGTAGAGAGGACTATAATTTTAATCATCCACATAAATCATTAGGGAACATATCTCCTAAAGAATATATGCCCAGATTTGATGAAGAATTTAAATTCTTCATCAAATCTGAACTTAATAATAATTATTTGTCGAATTTTAAGGTGTCCTAAAAAAGGGAAGCCTACACTTGTTCGTAAAAAAACAAGACGAAGGCCTTATAAAAAAAGACGTGGAACCGGAAGTTAAATAATCATAAAATTAGCTGATTTTGTCCACATTATATAAGCCCAAGCATAGCCAAAATAATAGGAGTAAATATAGCTGTAAATAAACCATTTAAAATAAGTCCCATACTCGAGTACGCACCAAACCTCTGACTAATAGCCATGGCTTGAGCCGTTCCAAGACCGTGACCTGCTGTACCCATTGAAAGACTTCTTGACATTGGGTTCTTCACCTTAAAGATTTGCAAGATTTTAAAACCTGCAACAGAACCAAAGATGCCTACCATAACAACCATCGAAGCTGTAAGTGATGGAATACCTCCTATTGAAGATGAAATATCTATTGCAAGTGGTGTAGTTACAGACTTGGGTGCTATTGAAATTATAACTTCATTTGAAGCACCTAACCATTTAGCTATTAATACTCCCGTAATGATCCCAACTATAGACCCCACTAATTGCGAAATAACAATTGGAATAACTTGTTTTTTTATTTTACTTAATTGAAGATATAATGGCACACCTAATGCCACAATGGAAGGTTTTAGAAAAAATTCTATATATTTTCCCGCATCATGATACGTTTCATAAGAGATACCTGCAAATTTTAAAATAGATATTACAGCTATTATAGTTATCAATATTGGGTTTAGAAGAACTGAGTTTGTTTTATTTTGAAGAGACTTAGTTAACCAATAAATACCCACGGTTATAGTTAATAACATATAAGGCTCTGAAATAAGTTTCATTTGTTATCTTTTTTTAGTTTCTTAGATCTTATTTTTCTCAACAATTGGTGTGTAAAACTTGTGCTTAATAACACTAAAACTGTACTACCCAAAATTGCCGCTAATATTGGCACTAATTCTTTTGAAATTAAATCAAAATAACACATAATAGCTACTCCTGGTGGGATAAAAAAGAATACCATGTTGTCTAAAAGAAAATCAGTAATACTTTGTATCCATTCAAGTTTAATTATTTTAAATTGAAGTCCAGCTGTTAACAACAACATACCTATAATACTTGAGGGTATTTTTATACCAGTGAAATAGACTATAATCTCACCAAAAGCAAGACATAGGAGTATTATGAATAATTGTCTAATCATAATTATTTTTTTCTATTGCAAAAGTAATGTTCCCTAAAACATATAACTAATAATGATTGTTAAACAAACATATTTTTTTTTAAAAAAAACTCACAAAAAAGACATCTCTAAGCAACTTAAAATATATTAAAAGCAAGATAGATAATCTGAAATTCAATTTTAAGCAATATAGCTTTTCCAAAAAGAGAGATAAAACTATAATTAATGAACAATATTCACCTTATCTTTTAGGCTATAAAACAGATAATGGGCCTATGCTATAAGAGCAAAAAAAATGAGAATGTCTCGTATAAAAAAAACTAAAAAAGTTACAACAAAAAGATTATATGCGCACTGCCTGTGCTCCGTGGTTTCTAAGTTGCAAACCTAAAAGCGCTTATTAAAACATTGCGGAACGCACTCAGAACTTAAAAATCGGAATTTACAAAAACTGTATTCTAACAAGTAAACTATGAATGAATTACGCTGAATTTTCACTCAAACGTGAAATAGAATGCAGAACTATTTTTTTAGCTTGTTTGCGGAATTAAATAAAGAAACATAAATAAATGGACGCTGAATTGAAAAAAATAATTTAGTAATAAAATTAAACAAATTATAAAATCGAGTTTCTTTGGTGGACTAATATTTGCTAGTATAATGGCAATAGATTATTATCGCGGTCAAGAATTTGATATATGGAAATTTCTAAAGAATATTTTAATTTCTGGAATAGTTACAGGGTTATAAAATACTTCAATTGGAGTATCCTGATTATACTTCTCTTTATTTCCTAAAGCCTCTATATTTAACTAATTTACCATTAACTGACACAAAAAAATCTGGATCTTAAAAAATAATTGCTTTTGTAAGTTCATAACTTAAATATTTAATTGCTAACTACTCTTTTAAATGATTTTCGGTTAGCTCGTTTTTAGAATAGTAAAACTATGCTTCTTAGCTTCTAGAGCCTATAAACATTATATTAACTACTAGTTTTGAATCTATAAAACTCGCCTTTGAATTAATTATCTATTATTTAATTAATCAGAAAACACAAACTACTAAAAATCAACGAAATGATAGAGCCGTAGCCTACTTACTAAAACCCTTGCAGATTTTTTCTATTCAGTTTTTATTTGCTAAATTAGATGCTTATCCATATACAAACACGTAGCAAATTAACTACCTGAAATAGAATGATTTCAATAATTTTAAATTAACAATTAATGCTTAGATTACCGAAACCGAATATTGCTCTTGTACAAATTCTAACTATATTAAGTTTAATTTACTCCTGCTCTACTAAAAATAAAGATTATAAAGTTGATGTATACCAAACTTCACAATCTGGAGATAATCTCAAATTAATTACAAAAAACCAAACGATACAAACAGTTGGAGAAATCAAAAAAGTTAGTTTACAGATTAATCCCGACCTAAAATTTCAAGAGTATGTTGGATTTGGAGCTTCTTTTACCGAATCCTCCGCATGGAACTTGGCGACCATTCCAAAAGCACTTCGTAAAAAAGTATTAACACGTCTTTTCAGTCCAACAGAAGGTGCTGGTTTTTCCCTTACACGTACACACATTAATAGCAGTGATTATTCAAATAGCCACTACACTTATGTTGATTCTGGAGATACGAGTCTTTCTTCTTTCAGTATAAACGAAGACATGAAAGGTTTTACTGGTGAAGAAAATAATCAAGTAAGAGGTATTGAGTTGATAGAACCAAATTATGACATTATCCCAATGATACTTGAAGCAAAAAGTATTCAAGGAGCCAATTTTAATATAATTGCCTCTCCTTGGAGCCCACCTTCGTGGATGAAATCTGGAGAAACCTCAGAAATGACAAACGGTACTTTACTACCTCAATACTATGGAGTTTGGGCAAAATATCTTTCAAAGTACGTAAGCGCTTATGCAGAGCAAGGCATAAACCTATGGGGAATTACCCCACAAAACGAACCGCTACATGCACATAATGCACGTTGGGATAGTAATGGATTTACTGCTGAGCAAGGCCGCGACTTTTTACGGGATTACTTAGGCCCTCAACTTGTTAAAGATGGCCATCTGAATCTTAACGATTTAGATGCTGGATTACGAGTATTAATATATGACCATAATAAGTCTACAATGAACGATTATGCTAGAGCTATTTATAGCGACGTTGAGGCTGCTAAATATGCATGGGGTACTGGGTTTCACTGGTACGCTAACTCCGAACTTGAAGAAAATAATTGGTATAAGAAAGAATTAGATACTTTGAGAACTTCTTGGCCAAACAAAGGAATGATTCATACTGAATCGAGCATTGACATTGACGCTAACGATCCGTTAGGTCAATACTGGAGGGAAAGTACTGACTATGCTGGTACTTTTGTACCGTTCAACACCTACGCTTACGATATAATCACAGATCTTAATCACGGAGTTCAAGGTTACATTGAATGGTGTATGATTCTAAGTAATAAAGGGCAACCAAATCCTTACGACAACTTTAATAGTGCTCCCGTATTGATTAATCCAGTTACCGACGAGGTGATTTACACACCTCTCTATTACTTATTAAGCCATTTTAGTAAGTTTATAAAACCTGGAGCACACAGGATAGAATTAATTGGAGAAGAGCTTGAAGGGCTTGCATATACGGCAGCAATAAACACCGATGGATCCATTGCGGTAGTTGTCTTTAATAGAACCACAACACCCCTAGAACTGCAGCTAACTTTAACATCCAAAACTTACAAAATAGAAATTGCACCAAGGGCGCTTCAAACAATTAATTTTCGAAACAATTAATTCGATTAAAAGAACCTTACATCAAATTTAGCCGAACAACTAAAAATGAACAAATTAATAATATTAGTCCTTTTAATTACAAAATTTTCTTTTAGTCAAGAAACAAAATATCATGACCCAAATCTTGATTTAAAAAACGGAGAAAACTATTATTTATTTGGAAATGATGTTAAATTCAGACAACTTCCAGACTCATCCTCTGAAGTCATTGATTTACTTAAAATTGGAACAGAGATCCAAATACTTGAAAAAACTGACTATAAACTAAATTATAACGGTATTGAATCCTCTTTTTATAAAGTTAGATACAAAGACAAGGTTGGTTACATTCTTGGAGGATTAATTTCATTAGAAAAAAAGAAATTTAAAAACTCAACATATTTTTTTGTTTATAAAAAAGTAGAAGATAATTACTTAATAATTATTCGCCGTTTAAATGAAAAAACTGAAGTAAACGAAAGTAGTTCTAAATTAATTACTTCTCAGTTTTCAATAGATCTTTACGATAATAAAGGAATTGATAACCTGGAAAATATTTTGTTTATCAATTATTTAGGCGAGGCTTGCGGAATTGATGGTGGCGGAATCTTCTTCTTTCAGACTAAAACAGAATTAAAAAAAGTTTTTGAAATATCACAAATATCCGATGCTGGAATTTATTGGTTCGAAGAAAATTTAATTTTTCCAACAGATAAAAAAGGAGTAAAAGGGAAAGTAGTTTATCAAAAAGAAATAGGAAATTATGAAGATGAAGAAACAAATTGGATAGAAATTAAAAAAACAAGTAGAGAATTAGAATGGAAAAATGGAAGTTTTATTCCAAACTTAAAACCTGAAAAATAAAAACGATTTATTGCTTAATCAAAAGGAGACTTTATGTTTGCGGCATCTAGTTTTTCTGCGAAAAATCATCGAATACAAACACTCAGCTATTCTTACAAATAAACGATGTAAGTAATAAGGAAAAACTACTTACAACATTATATTAACAAATAGAGCAATTAGTGTTTAATAGAAAATTATTGTCTATTTACAAAGTCGCTAAATCGAAAAAAACCACTTATTTTCTGCCCTAATTTCCATATATTTAATGTTAAACAAAATTAAAACCAGTATATGAAAATTGCAGTTACAGCAGCAAGTGGACAGTTGGGTACTTCCATTGTAAATAAACTAAAAAGCACCATTGGTAAAGAGAACTTAATTGGGGTTGTAAGAACACCTGAAAAAGCTTCTCATTTGGGAATTGAAGTTAGAAAAGGAGATTATAATAGCCGAGAGGATTTTAATAAAGCTTTAAATGGAATAGATTCAGTTCTGTTGATTTCAGGAATGGACAATCCCGAAAATAGAATCCAGCAACATAGAAATGTAATTGAAGCTGCCAAGCAAAATGGTGTAAAGAAAATAGTTTACACAAGCATTATTGGCCACGAAGAAAAAACGGCTTTTAGCCCAATCGTAAAAAGCAATCGTCAGACTGAAAAAGATGTGCGAGAATCGGGGTTAAATTGGGTAATTGGAAGAAATGGAATTTACATTGAACCCGACCTTGAGTATATAGATATTTACGTGAAAGAAGGTGAGATTAGAAACTGTGCAGGCGATGGAAAATGTGGTTATACCAGCAGAGAAGAATTAGGTCTTGCTTATACAAAAATGTTATTGAACGACACACACAACGGGCAGACATATAATTTAGTAGGCGCTCCAATTACGCAGACCGAATTAACAGAATTTATCAATCAAGTATTTAATACAAAACTAACGTATAACTCAGTATCGGTAGAAGCTTACGAGAGGGAAAGAAAGGCCGCATTAGGCGATTTCATGGGAACCGTTATTGCCGGTATTTACAATGGAATTAAAATTGGTGTAAATGATGTTCCTTCTGATTTTGAAAAAGCCTCAGGAAGACCTCATAAATCTACCTTAGAAATAATAAAAGCTTTTAAAGACAAATAATATCTACATGGTGAAAAGAATAAAATTCATAACTCTATTACTATGCATTATCTGTTTCCAAATAAGTTTTGCACAAAACCCTATCATCGGAAATATTGGAATTTCCGATCCTCATATAAGGGTGTTCAATGATACTATTTTTTTATTTAGTGGTCATGATTCAGATCCGCACGACAAAACATGGATTATGAAAGATTGGAGAATCTTTTCAACAACCGATTTAATAAATTGGTCTTTAAGGGAAACGATTAGTCCAAAAGACAATTACATGGATGATAATAGCGGCGATTGCTGGGCAGGCGATGCTGAAAGTAGGAATGGTAAATACTATTTCTATTTTTCGGACCAAAAGAGAGGGATTGGTGTTATGGTCTCCGATTCTCCTTCTGGATTATATAAAGATCCTCTTGGGAAACCACTTGTTTCTCCAATGCACGATCCAACAATTTTAATTGATCATGATAAAGAAAAAACACCATATATCATCTATGGTGATAAAGAAGGTGGCGGCTATCAAATTGCAAAATTGAATAATGATATGATTTCTTTAGCTGAATTCCCCAAACCCATAATAATTAAGGGGGAAGAATGGGTAAATGCCCCCGCTTGGATGGACAAAAATTATATTTTCAATTATAAAAACACATATTACTTAAGCTGGGGTAAAAATTATGCTACTTCTAACAACGTTTATGGACCATACAACTATACTGGATCTGTTGGAAATGGATATAATTTAGGAGAATTTGCACATGGAAGCTTTTTTTGGTGGAAAGGTCAATTTTACCATATCTGGTGTTATTACCAAAAGCCAGGATACAAGTATAGAGAAACAATAATTACCTATTGCCATTTTGACGATCAAGGAAAAATTGTAACAGATACAAAATTTTTAGACGAGCATTTCAAAAATGGTGTTGGGCAATACAATGCATCTTGGAGTAAAATTGAGTCTGAATGGTATTATGAAATTTCTGGAGAAATACAAAAACGAGGAAATCAAGACAAAGGTTTTGTTTTATCTAATATAAAAGATGGAGATTGGATTAGGTATGCAAATATAACTTCTAATCAAGTATATAATAAATTTATTGCTAAAGCATCAATTGAAGGTGGCGTGGGGTATTTAGAAATTCGTACAGATAGTACATCTGGTAATCTAATAGGAAAAATTAAATTACCCTTATCAAATGATAATTCTTTGCAAGACGTATCTTGTGATATTGAAGGATTTATTGGTAAGAGGGATCTTTTTCTAATATTTAATGGGTCTAAAGAGAGTAACATGCAATTAGACTGGTTTAAATTTGAAAAATAAAATTATTTGATTAAAAAAACTAATTTTATTTATGTTATTCCAACTATAAAAGGAAGTAAATACTACCACAATATTTTTTATAAGTAATGGTAGGCAGTATGGCAAACAATAAGGTTTATACCTACTTACACCAAGTAGGTTTAACGGGGTAATACTGCGTAATTTGCCACGACTTATACAATTTATAGTTGTAACTGTATCTTAATATATAACCTCTATCCCGATCAAGCCAAAAGAGTAGCAAAAAAGGCAATTAAATCGTACAAATAAATAAAATTACATTTATCTTTATACTATAAATCACCAAATTATGGTATATCTATAATCAAGGTATAATCAATTTTGACTTGTAGTCATATTTCAGGTCAAGACATTTATGTAAGATAGTCAATCGTAAGCAATTATTATAGATAACGAATCTAACAATCACTGAATTAACAGTCTATATGCGATCTTAATACTTCCCTAATAATAGAGAACGTAAGCAAAATGAATACAAACATGAATTAATTATAACTCAAAACCCTAATTTAATGTTGCTTAATATTCAATTAACTGATGTTTCTAATTTTCAATTTTCAAAAAAACCATCATCTTACAGCTTTAAACATCTCTTCATTAATTGTTTCTTATATTTCCTTCCATTTCTTGCTCAATGCGCAACGATTACAACTTTTAACGATACAAACAAAATCCAAGATTCTATCAAAATAGATTTTAATCACAAAATAGATAAAGCGTACAACGACAGCCTGAAAATTGCATCTGCCTATTTTGAATATGGTAAAAACCTTAATAATAACGACCAAAAAGAAACAGCAATAGATCACTTAAAAACGGCTTTAGATATTGCAAAAAAAATCAATAATGATAAACAAATTGCAGAATTTGGTAACTATCTAGCAAACCTATATTGGCAAGTAGGAATCTATAAACCATCTACCAACACCTACCTCTTAGCCTACAATAGTGCTATAAAAACAAAAGACAGCAGCCAAATGGCTAAAATAAGCATGAATTTAGCATCCAATTATAATTATTTAGGGGATTTTAACCAAGCTATAAAATATGCTCTTAATGCCTTAAAAATTAAGGAAACAGCAAAAGACATGGAGCGTATTTGTTACCACCATGTTGCGATGGCTACCATTTTTAAAGAAACCGATAATACTGAAAAATGGGAATACTACATTCAAAAAGCCTACAAATTAAAGGATGTTGACAATTGTGCCTCACTTGGAGATATTGCTAAAATATATAATAATTTAGGATCTATTTCGGTAAGAAAAGGCGAGAATGAAAAAGCACTCGCCTATTTTGATACGCTTTTAGTTTTAAGTAAAGAGGTTGGTTTTAACAAAGGCATAAGTGCAGCTCTAGGAAATAGTTCGGATATATACAGAGACCTCAACCAAAGCCAAAAAGCCTTAAACTTACTTATAGAAGCAGAACAATATTTTAGTGATCCTTATGAAGTTATTTCAAACAACAACAGTAAAGCAGAACTATACCGATTATTAGGCCAAAATAAAAAAGCACTTAAATTATCCTTAAAAAACACAACGTTAAAGGATCTTCCTTTTTACTCTATGGAACACGAGAAAACCCTGCGCCTTTTATATGAGGTAAATTCGGTTTTATTAAATTACAAAGAAGCATTACGCTGGAATGACTCGTTACGAATACTAGAAAACAAATTACACGATTATAATGTACAAAAAGGTATTGAAGAATTAGAAACAGAATACGAAACCAAAAAAAAAGTACAGCAAATAGAGTTACTAACTACGGAAAATGAACTAAAAAATCAAAGAATTAAAGCAGGTATCGTAATTCTTTCCTTTTTAATAATTCTAATACTTCTTATACTTTACATTCTAAATATTAGAAACAAGCAAGCAGAATTAAAACAGAATAATTTACGTTTACAGGTGCTTAGAACTCAAATGAATCCGCATTTTATCTTTAACGCTTTAGGTTCAATTCAAAATTTTATGATGAAAAACGATGCACGTAAAGCATCACGTTATCTATCGCAGTTTGCTTCCTTAACGCGAGCAACACTAAATAATTCTACCGCGGAAAGCATCACCTTGGCAGATGAAATTAGTATGATAGAAAACTACATTGAATTAGAAAAAATGCGCAAGCAAAACAAGTTTGATTACACTATAAATTATGACGAAAATTTAGATTTAGATTTTATAAGAATTCCACCAATGCTAAATCAACCTTTTATTGAAAACGCCATTAAACACGGCTTTAAAAATATTGATAAAGGAGGCTTGTTAAATATTACAATTAAAGATAAAATAGATTGGATTGAATTTATAATTGAAGATAACGGAGAAGGATTTCATGATGGTACAAAAGAAAAAGGCTATAAATCGATGGCCATGACTATTTTTGAAAGCAGAAGAAAATTAATTAAACAGAAGTACAAAAAGGATTTTAAGTTTGAAATAGTAAATTTAAAAGACAAATATCCAAACCAAACAGGGGTACGAGTAATTATAGATATTCCAATTTTAAACAATGATTAGAGCCATTATTATAGACGACGAATCTGCAATGCAAGAGGTAAATAGCCAATTGTTAGCTGAGTATTTTCCAAATATTGAACAAGTTGGAACAGCCAATAGTATTACCTCTGGTATTGCCTTAATCCAAAAAGAAAATCCAGATTTGGTTTTACTAGATATTCAATTAACAGATGGTTCTGGTTTTCAGTTGTTACAAAAATTACCTTCTTATGATTTTAAAGTGGTTTTCATTACGGCTTTCGATTCGTTTGCTATAAAAGCGATAAAATTTAGTGCCATAGATTATATTTTAAAACCCGTAAACGAAATAGAATTTCAACAAGCTATTCAACGTGCGGTAGATTTAATAAAAAGTAAAGATCACACAGCATCACAAGTAAATGTTTTAATGGATTCGTTAAAAAAAGAAATCCAAAGTAAAAAACTTGTATTGCGCACCTCACACTCTATACATATCGTAGATATTAGCGATATTCATTTTTGCAAGAGCGATAACAGTTATACTACATTTTATTTTGAAGACGATGAAAAAATACTCGTCTCTAAAAGCCTAAAAGATTACGAAAGTCTACTGAAAGAATATGGCTTTTTCAGACCACACCAATCTTATTTAGTAAACCTTAATCACATAAAAAAAGTAGACAAAACAGATCATGGTTTTATTATTATGAAAAATAAAAAGGAAATTCCAATTTCTACGCGTCAAATGAAAAACCTTATTAATTTATTAGATAGCTTATAAAAGTTCGCTTTACGTTTTAGGTCGTTTCTTAAGTCAGATTCAAACGCTTTTCTTGCGAATTCAAATTACGTAATACTATACTGAACACATACAGCTATCTTTAATACAATGATAATGCCCTTGCGACATATTAACTTAAACACTAAGGATACAATTCAATGTTCAAGTTAAAATAGTTACTTTTCTGTAACAACCCCCTTCTATCTGTTTATCAAGAACATATTAATACTTTCCACTAGAAAGCAAAACAATAATTTGCAAATTCCATCGAAAAACCAACGAATTCAAATTATGGTGTAGCACAATCAAATTGAGCACAAAAACAACTTCGTATGCGTTGTAAATTTATAGTACCAACAACACATATTATGAAAACTTTAGAATCAAAAACATCGTCTAAATTTCTATTTAAGATACTAATAGTACTTAGTCTATTAATAGTAATTCCTCAAAATTCAAATGCACAGCTCTTAAAACGGTTAAAAAAGAAAGCAGAAGATAAAATAGAACGTGAAGCTGAAAAAAGAGCCGAAAAACGGATCAACAAAAAAATTGATAAAGAATATGACAAAGTTGAAGATGCTATAGATGGCAAAGACACAGAGAACAAAACGAAAACGGATAGCATTTCAAAAAAAGAAAACTCTGATAAAAATACTATCGAAAATAAAACTGAATCTAACGCAAAAGAGAAAAACCAACAACCAACTGTAGTTTGGAATAAGTTTGATTTTGTACCTGGCGATACCGTAATTTTTGAAGACGGACCAAGTACCGACGAAGAAAATGGAGAGTTTCCAAGTAGGTGGGATTTGTATAGTGGAAATGTAGAAATTGGGAATGTTGATGGCGAAAATGTGATTATGTTTCTTAGTCACCAATCTTACATTATACCATACCTTAAAAATTCTAATGAAGATTATTTACCCGATGTTTTTACTGTAGAATTAGATGTATGGTTTACAAAAGGATACACAACATCAAACAGATTATGGATTTATTTATGTGACAAAAAAAACAATAAACAAAAGACAGAAAGATTAGTTGTAATGCCTCATAGTTTAGGTTTTGCGTCTTCTAGCAAAGATTATCCAGGAACTGAAAAGATAGGATGGTCAAAAGAGCTTGAAGGATCATGGAAACACATTTCTATGGCTTATACCAAAGGAAAATTCAAAGCCTATTTTAACGATACACGTTTAATAAATGTTCCCCATTTAGAAATTAATCCTTCTGGAATTACTATTGAAGCAGGTAATGACAATATGTATATCAAAAATGTACGTATTGCTAAAGGAGGTGTAAAATATTACGACCGTGTGCTTTCTGAAGGAAAAATTATTGTAAACGGCATCAAATTCGATGTTAACAAAGCAACATTAAAACCAGAAAGTATGGGGCCTATTAACAAAATTTTCCAACTCATGCAAAAACAACCAGAGCTAAACTTTAGTGTAGAAGGACATACAGATGCTGATGGTGGAGATGACACAAACATGACCCTATCTAAAGCTAGAGGAAAAGCAGTTATGGATAAATTAATAGCAATGGGAATTGCTGAAAGCCGACTTAAATCTAACGGCTTTGGAGAAAGTAAACCAATAGACAACAACAGTACTCCAGAAGGCAAAGCCAACAACAGACGTGTAGAATTTGTAAAATTTTAAATTAATTATTAAATAAAAACCAATCATGAACAAAACAAAATTATTTTTCGCAACTGCAATTATAGCAATGATTGCATTAACAACAAATCAATTAGAAGCACAAGACTCTAAAATTTTAGCAGGAGGAGGTATTGCTTATGCAACAGAAATAAATTCAGCCGCCATCTTTGCTAAAGGTGTTTACCAAATTAATGATGAATGGGAAGCTTCTCTAGGTATTAACTATTACTTCCCAAAAGATGAAGGGCCATATGAAATAAAATGGTTAGGATTTGATCTAGATGCACATTATGTATTTTCAAAAACGGATGATCTCAACATCTATGGTATTGCGGGCATAAATATTTTGCGTGTTAGTATTCCTAGTTATGATATCTATTATGGCGATTCAGATTATGATTTCCCTTATGATGAAGAACCTTCTACATCAACTAGTTCTATAAGCGATACAAATACGGGTATAAATTTAGGTGTTGGTGCACGCTACCTATTGGCGGAAAATTTATACGGTTTAGGTGAAGCTAAATATGCTTTAAACAATGATGGATATCTACAACTAAGCGTAGGTGTTCTGTTTGGGTTTTAAAATCCATTCCGTTTTAACAAGAGTAAACTAAACATCCTTTATCAACATTAAAAAAATATAAAAAATAATCACAAAATAAACAAATCATGAAAAAATCAATGACACTAATCGCAATATTAGTTAGCATTTTTAGTCTAACGTTAACTTCTTGCAGTAGTGATGACGACAACACTAACTCTAGCCCAGAAGTAGAAACAGGAAGCTATAAAATTTATTTAGATGGTGCGCTTTTCTTAGAAGGGACAAATGCGCAAGTGGGTCTAATTAAAGACAACCAAGGCAACTATGTAAATACTGTTACTATAGGTACAGGTACTGAAGTTGTAATTGTACTTTCTGGTTTTCCAACAACAATTGGTGAGATATCAACTATGGTTTATGATGGTGACCCTGGAGTAAATATTTTAACAGAACAAAACCTATATGATACAAGATCAGGAACTTTGACACGCACATCAGCTAGCAAAATATCATTTGACGGAACATGCACAGACTGGCCTAATTTACAATCCTATAGCATAACGGGATATATAGAATCTGAAGCCTGGAAAGTTATAAACTAATCGCTCAGTAATAAAGAATTCATTCTTTTAATAAGAGTAACTAGTAACACAAATTTAGGGGGATGCAGGAGTGCAGACTTAAAACATATAATGCTATTAATCAATAATAAGCTTGTACTCCTGCTATTTTAAGTACACAAAAACTGCTTTTAAGTAGTCAACATTAATAATTTATTTAGTCTGTAATCATGAAAAATATAGTCCTTTTTTTTACCGTATTTATACTAGGTGTTAGTCAATCTCATGCCCAAAAAGAAAAAATAACAGGGAACTGGCTCATCACTAAAGTTGAAGTTAAGAATAAAGTTATTACTCCTTACCAAGTTATGAATTACAACAAAGATGGAAAAATGATTACCATGGGAATAGAAGTTGGCGCATGGGAATACCATAAGAAAAACCATTCTATTGTAACCAAATCTGAATTTGACAAAGATTTTAATGGTGAAAATAAAATTCTAAAACTGTCTGACACCGCATTAATTGTTTTAAAAGATGACGCAAAAGTTTATTATAACAAGATCGATTTAAATCAAGTGTCTAAAGAAAATGCTAACTCTGGTTTAATAGGGTCTTGGCGACTAAATAATGAAGAAAACCCAGAAACCATTCATCTATTAACATTCACATCTCCAGATAATTTTCTTTTAATCACTAAAGATTATGGAATGCAATCCAAATCAAAAGGCACATGGATATTCAATAAAAAAGATAAAACCGTAATCTTAATTGGTTTTTCCATGGAGCATTTCAAAGGTTTAAACAAAGTAATTCATATTTCTGAAAATCGAATTTCATTAGAAAATAAGAGTGTCACATATGCTTTTACAAAAGAAGAAAATCAAGCCAACACAATAGAACATTTGGTATTTTCTCAAGACGATTTTTTTAATGAGAATGAAGATTTTAAATATGAGGAGGAGGAAAAAAATCTACCATGGAATGATTGGAGTGCCATGAAACCCGACATCTTAAATGTAAAACAATTAGTATATACCCATTCAAGCTTAATCCCAGATACAACTTCTTTTGAAAATAAAACCCTTACCGCAAATGTAGAGGTAAACATGGACGAAGAAGCGTATTATATTGATAATATATTTATAGGTTTTGATAGCTATAACGTACCTGAAGATACCGAATTCCCTATCAATTCGTTTGATGATTACAACAAATTATACCCATTAGAAGAAGCCACGTTTAGAATACAAGGTGAGGAAACCATAACAACTGCTGCTGGTTCATTTAATTGCACTGTTGTAGAAGCTATTAAAGATGATGTAAGACAAAAACTATGGATGATTAACGATAAACTCGGTGTTTATGCTAAAATCATTGAAGAAAATCCTGATGAACATTTTGGTTATTACGACCGCTATGAATTACAAGAAATAATTTATAATAATTAATTCAATTTTAAACTCTAAAATAAATAACATCATGAAAAACACTGTAAAAATTTTAACGGTATTACTTATTTGTTTCACATTCACATCTTGCGATGATGACATCTTAGATGTAGATTTTAACACTACAGTAACAGCAACCATTGTTGCACACGTTGACCAAGATCAAGAAACTATTGACGAAAGTGTTGTTTTAAGTTTAGACAACAATGACACACATGATTATTTAGATAATATCAAAAACGTGAAAATTAAAAAATTAACATACAAAATCATCAGTTTTTCTGGAGATGTTGAAGGCTATATTGATGTAGATTTTTATGCAGATACTATTACATTAACCACAGAAGAGTTCTTTGTAAAAGAAGCTTTTGATGCTACTACAATTTTTGAAGTTACAGATGTAAGTAAACTGAATACCATGGCTAATTTATTAAAAAACAATAATAGTACTACAGTTGGTATTATAGGACAATGTTTAGCCGTTGAAGAAGCCATGGACTTTAACATTGAAGTTACTGCTGAATTAGAAGTTACAGCAAACCCATTATAATTTATAAATCTTAATAAAATGAAAACTCTTACCATAATAATCTTTGCATTACTCCTAGTGAGTTGTAAAGAAAACAAAAACAATACGTTTACAGATGTTTCTACAAAAACAGAAACACAAGACACGCAACTAAAGCGCTATAAAGTGCAATCTGGTATTATTAAATATAAAACCACAATTGCAGGAGCGGTAATGGGTAGTAAAATTACAGGTAACGGTACCGGAAGCAAATATTTTAAAAACTATGGTGCTATTGAACTGGTAGAAGAAGAAACTTCTCAAACTACGGTTGCTAATATACTTGGAAACAAATCCACCAACACAACTAATTCGCACACCATCAATAAACTAGATAATAGTGTTAGCTATAATGTAAATTTTAAACAGAAAAAAATCTACAAACAAAAGAATATGGCTATGGAATTAACCAAGCAATTTCAACCCAACAAAGATGCCGGAGAAGCAGGAAAAAATATATTTAAAACTATTGGAGGAAAGCAAACAGGCACAGAAACTTATAAAGGATACGATTGTGAAATTTGGGAAACCATGGGAATTAAACAATGGATATATAAAGGAGTTACTTTAAAAACTGTTGCTGCCTTAATGGGAATTACAACCACCACAGAGGCTATAACGGTAAAATTTGACATATCTATTCCAGACAGCAAATTTAATTTACCAAATTATCCTATTGCAGAGCAGGAAAACATGCTTGGCGAAATAGAATTCAACTCCGAAGATTTTGACGTAGATTATGAAGGCATTAAAGACGACATGAATAGAGTTAAAAAAATGTCTTTCGAGGATTGGAAACAACATGCCATTGCAAACGATGAAGAAATGCAAGAAATGAGTGAAGAAGATTTACGTAAAACGTACAATATAATTCAGAAAATGATAAAAACACGAGAGTAATTAAAAACCGAGAATTAAAGTTCTACAACTTTGCCTTTTGTTTTTTTATTTACTCCTAAAAACACGTATAACTTTTAAAAGTCTATTTATTAATCAAAAATAGAATGGTTAATTTTGATTAAAACTACCACTTGGTTTTGTGAAAAACCACTAACTTCGTTTAACGACTTATATCATTAAATTAAAATAATGAAAAATTTAAAAGAACAAACTGATGCTAAAATTGCAGCCGGACGACAAGCTAATCCAGACTTCATGAAAGGCGTTGATGATGTTATTATTAAAGCAAAAGCTTTCCAACAGGGAGAGAATGCTATTAAAATTGGAAAAAAAGCTCCAGGTTTCGAGCTACCCAACCCTAACGGAGAATCTATATCATTAGATACATTATTAAATAAAGGCCCTCTCGTTATTACATTTTATCGTGGTGATTGGTGTCCTTACTGTAACTTACAACTTAGAGCCTTACAAGCCAGATTAAGCGATATTCATGAACTAGGTGCAACATTAGTTGCCATAAGTCCACAAGTACCCGATGGGTCTATGACAAAAAATGAAATTAGTGAAATGGAATTTATTGTATTGTCTGATCAAGATGCAAAAATTGCATCACAATATGGTGTTGCCTGGGAAGTACCGGAGTTTTTGCTGGATCACATGCGAGTAGATCGCAATCTTGACTTAGAAAAAATCAATAATGGAAATAGTAATATATTACCAATTCCTGCTACGTTTATATTGGGAAGTGACGGGATAGTTAAATGGAACTATGTTAATGTTGATTATAGAACACGTTCTGAACCTGAGGAGATTATTGAGGCCCTAAAAAAGCTGACTTAACAACTTATTGTTGTTGTTATTGTTATTGTTAAAATAAGTCAACTTCATTAATAACATATGTTATTTAAGTGTATCTGAAATATAAAATAAAACAGTTGGACTAAGCGCTATAGACAATGAAATAAATGAACTTAGAAAAATTTTTCTCATCTGAATTGATTCTTGAAAATAATTCAATTTTATTACGTCCGTTATCCATTAATGATATGGATGCCATAGCTCTTATAAGTTACAATAAAGAATTAGGCGAATATGGAGCTAGGGTAAAAAATAATAATGATTTAACCCATTATTTTGAATTCTGCCTAAAAGCAAAAGAGGAAAAAGAACTATACCCTCTAATAATTATAAACAAGGAAAACAATAATGCCATTGGGTTAACCATGTTTGGAAATATTAGTTTTCAAAATAAAAGATTAGAAATAGGATGGACATGGATTGGTGCAAAATTTCAAGGAACTGGCATTAATGCAATTTGCAAAGGACTACTTTTAGATTATTGTTTTAACAATTTAAAACTAAGAAGAGTTGAATTTAAAATAGACATAAATAATATAAAATCCCAAAAGGCAATAGAAAACATTGGAGCTATAAAAGAGGGACTTTTAAGAAATTACAATATTCAATCTTATGGAGAAAGCAAAGGAACTTATGTGTACAGTATTCTTAAAGAAGAATGGGATAAAAGCATGTAACACACATAAAAAATGAAGTTTTAGACTTAAAAAAAAACCTTGCTTCGTCTTATTTTTCTGTCATGCCCATATCTTTAAAAAAAACATCAATGATCTATTGAACTTAAATTCTGAAAAATCAGAGCCTCCTCTTCTTCCTTTATTTACAATTAAAAACACCGACTAACATTAGCTATACCGAGATAAAAAATCATTTTCACATTTCCTAAAGCAATACAAAGTGTATTTACTACATCTTGTCGCATTAAATAATTATTTAGAATATGTTTCCTCTTTTCTATTAGAACTATTTAATAATGTGTCTATTTCAAAAATGTTAGGTTTCTAATCATCTTTTACTATATTTGGAATGTTTTTCTATTGAAATTACCAAGGTGAAATGTGGAAATTTTGGGGAGTTTTAAAGTTTGCATGAAACACTTCATTTAAATGATAAATACTTTTCTAATCATTCTCTCAATGATTAAGCAACTTTTTTTATGCCTTAATGTAATGGAAAAATAACATTAATTTAAAATAGAGAAAACAATAGGGAAATATGAATAAAAACATTCTTATTACAGGTGGTAATGGGCAGTTAGGAAGAGAACTTAAAGAACTTGTAAGAATACAGGAAGACTGTTTTTCTGATGTAACTTTTCACTTTACAAATAGAGATTCATTAGATATTACTGACGCAAAAAAACTGAAAGAATATATAGAATCTAAAAACATAGACTCTATTATCAATTGCGCAGCATATACTAAAGTTGATGATGCAGAAAAACATCATGATCTTGTATATCGTATCAACACTGAAGCAGTGAAAAACATGGCTGAATTGTCATCACAAAAAGGCATTAGGCTTATTCATATTTCTACTGATTATGTTTATGAAGATAATAAACATTCACCTATTAACGAAGAAGATACAACTGCGCCTCAAAGTGTATATGGTAAATCAAAACTTGCTGCAGAAGATGAAATCAAACGTATTAATCCTGCAAATTCAGTAATTATACGTACATCCCGATTATACAGCCATTTGGGACATAACTTTGTAAAAACTATTTTAAAGCTTGGGAAAAGTAAAAAAGAGTTGAATGTTGTATGTGATCAACTTATAACACCTACTTATGCAAAAGATTTAGCAAAAGTTATTTTAACTATACTTGATCAAGATATAGAACCATCAAAGTCAGTAACAGTATATAATTATGGTAATGAAGGCTGTTGTTCCATATATGATTTTGCTCAAGCTATATTTGAAATAGGAAATATTAAATGCAAAGTTAATCCTATTAGTACAGAAGAATATCCAACTCCTGCAAAACGTCCAAATTACAGCGTATTAAGTAAAGAGAAAATTAAAAAAGATTTCAATCTTAAAATACCTTATTGGAGAGAATCTCTAAAAGATTGTCTCGAAATTATAAATGCCAATATCCCGAAAACATATAAAATAGGTATTATCGGCTCTGGCTTTATTGCAAGTGGTTTAGCTAAGTTATTAGCAGAACATAAAGACTATGAAATTTCTGGTATTTTAACACGTTCAAATATCCATAACCGTAGTGAATTTGCACAACATGCTGTGCTTACAAATTCGTTGGAAGATTTAACAGAAACTTCAGACTTGATTGTAGAATGTAGCGGAGATGCTATTTATGCTACCGAGACTATCGACTATATTTTAAAAGCTTCTATACCTGTAGTTACAATGAACTCGGAATTTCATGTAACAACAGGTTCATACTTTGTTGATAAAGGATTAGTAACTGAAGCTGAAGGTGATCAGCCGGGTGTTCAAGCTATTTTACACGAAGAGGCGCTTCAAATGGGTTTCAAGCCATTAGTCTATGCTAATATTAAAGGTTTTTTAAACGAAAAGCCTACACTAGAAGACATGACCTATTGGGGTAATAAATCCAACCTTAGCCTTCCAATGGTTACTTCATTCACCGATGGTACAAAAGTTGAAATAGAGCAAGTTTTAGTAGCCAATGGTTTAGGTGCAGGAATAATTCAAGAAGGATTAGTAAAGCTTTCTAGTGATAATATGCTTGAAGGTGGTTCTGTGCTTGCAGATAAGGCAAAAGAATTAGGCTACCCTGTTAGTGATTATTTACTTTCGGCAAAATTACCAGCAGGTGTTTTTCTTATGGTAGAACACGACGAAGATCAAAAAGATTCTTTAAAATATTACAAACTTGGTGGAGGTCCATACTATGTATTGGAACGCACGTATCATCTTTGTCATTTTGAAATTATTAAAACAATAAAACGCGTATTAAATGGCGGTGGTGTATTATTAAATAATAGTAAAAAACCTAAACTTAGTGTAGCCGCTGTTGCAAAACGTGATTTGAAAGTTGGTGAGAAAATCAAAAAAGGTATAGGAAGTTTTGATGTAAGAGGTACAGCCGTTGAAATTGCTAATAACCTAAATCATGTCCCTATAGGTCTGCTTGCAAATGCAACTATAAAAAAAGAAGTAAAAGAAGGTGAAAAAGTTAGATTTGAGGATATAGATATACCAGAAAGCTTGGCTTTAATAGTGTGGAAAAAAATACTTGAAAGAAGTAAATAACCAGAAAGTTTATTTTGATACTCAACACTTTCACTCTAATGCTCTTTTTTTATAGGTTATTAATAGGTTAGATTCTAAAATCTAACCTAAGCCTTTAGCCAAACCATATTATATAAATCTAATTTAACAATTCCTTTTCACTGTAAACACCTCCTCCTTTTGGCTTTACATTTCTCAAAGCTTTTATTTGATCCAAGTTTATGCTTTCTGAATCTTTAGAAAACGTGCTTTGCAAATAGCTTATAATATTTAAAATATCCAAATCTGTAAATGCGGGGTTATTAGCCAAACCAGGCATAGTACCATTTAGCTCGTATAATTTTCCATTTACATGTACTGGCCCCGCTAAACCATGTAATAACACTAAAGTTAATCTTTTAGTTGAACCTGTTACGTATTCCGAATTTTCTAACGGAGGTGCTAGCTGCTCAATACCTTCTCCATTAAAACCATGACATGTTGCACAAAAATTTCTGAATATTTTATAACCAGAAGTATTAGAGGCTTTAGTAACATTTCTTTTCTTCTTTTTATCTTGCTTGTTTATCAAGGTTTCACCTAAAATAACATCTAATTTATTTTCTGAAATATCAATATTTTCTTCATCTAAATATAATTTATAACCATCTTCTATGCCTCTTAAACTATTTATTGCACTTTCTTGATAAGCTAAGTTATCAGTATATTTCTCTGAAAGTTTAGACAGTATTGGAAACACTTTTTCTGATAAAATTTGACCCCATCCGTTTAAAGTATTTAATATATATAAATCTACTTCTGGATTATCTTTTCCCGTTAGCTCTTCTATAATCTCCAACATTAGCGGTAAACGACTACGTGTTGCATGGCTTTCTACTAATACTAGAGCGTGACAAATAACATTACTTTCATTCTCTAGTTTTAAAACTCTTTCTAATGTGTTAAAACTAAGGGCTTGCATGCCATTTAAAGTATGCAATGCATGCACTTTAGCGATTTTATTACGAGAATCGAAAATAACATTTTCTAAAAGGGAAATAGCGGCGGGATCATTTTTAAATACTAATAATTGTTGAGCTCTATCACGCAACCATCCATTTTTATGGCTCAATAAATCAACCAATTCTGAAACAGATAATTCTTCAATATTAATAATCTCTTTCGGGACACTCTGTTTATTTATAACTCTTAATATTCTACCCATTCCAATAATGGTATCCAATTTTTTTTCAGCATATTGATTTTTCAAATAAGAAGTCAAAAACACTTTATCTTGTAAAATTCCACGGTGCATATCTACAACATACATATTACCGTCGGGTCCATTATTAAGATTTACAGGTCTAAAACCTTCATCTGTAGATACAATAAATTCCTTTTTAGGTATAGCTTGTCTAGCTTTTACTATGAATGATTCAAAAGTTAATATATTACGTTTTACTGCATTGGCTTCTGGCGCACATATAAAAGCATTTTCTATAAATTCCGAGCCAAAATTATCACCTGTATAAATCAAAGGTCCACAAGCCGAAGTAACATTTACTAACACACTGTCTTTATCTAAAACACCTTTAACATAACCACGATTTACAGAAGTAGCATGTAATGGAAATACACGTTGATTTGGAGTTAACCTTTTATTTTGCAAGGCGCTTCCTTTATAATTTAGGTTTTTATTTGTTGTATTGGGTAACACATAATCTCCTATTAATTGCACAGAATTAGTATTATAATATAAACGCCCAAAATTATCTTTTGTAATTCCCCATTGCCCTCTAAAAGCAGTTTTCTCTTTTAACCACTCCCCTTTTTTCCTTTGATACCTAAATTTAGATTTTGCATTATATATCCAATTGTCTAAATGCATCATTAACCCGTTTGGTTGATGTTCTACATTACCTCCATCTGCATAAGAAGAATCTACCAAAATTTTATTTTCAGGTTTATCATCCTTAATATCTACAAACCAAAGCATAGGTGGCTCAGCATACAATAAACCGCCATAAACATGCGCAATTGCTCGTGGAAGAATAAGACTATCTAAAAATATTTTTGAATGATCTGCTACTCCATCATGATCTAGATCTTCCATAATAGAAATCACTCCATTTGGCATTTCATCTCCGATACCTTGTAGGTTACGCATATAGCCTTTCATCTCTACAACCCACATTCTACCTTCATTATCAAAATCCATTGCTACAGGAGCTTCTATAAGAGGCTCGGAAACGGCTACTTGCAATTCAAAACCATCTTCAATTTGATATGAAGCCAATGGTATTTTTGGCTCGTCAAATGATTTTTGCTTGCAACCAACAACTAGTATAAAAGCGATTAAATAAAAAAATTGAAATTTATATGAAACTATTTTTGAGAATATAGCTTTAAGGAGAGATGTTTGAAATATCATTAATCAGTCATTATTCTTTTCATTATGGCATAAAAATACAATAATTATGAGAAGTAGAAAGTTTGTTAAATCATAAAGCGTTTGAGTTCTCTATACTACTAGAAATAAATTAAATTCTGAATCAATTTCGTTAGTAAAACATTTATTTTTATTTAACGCCACATTCAAACTTAGCTTCAAGAATACTTTCAATAAAACTAGGTATACTTTTTGGTAAACGCGACTCACTATCTACAAAAACAACAGCTGTTTTAGCTTTACTCAAAAGTATGTTTTCTTCATTCTTTATTTCGAATTCTAAACAAAAACGAACCTTTGGCATTTCTTTAATTATTGTTTTTATCGTAATAAGCTCATCATAGTGGGCAGGTTTCTTATAATTAATTTCAAAAGAAATTACAGGTAGTATTATATTGTTATTTTCGAGTATAATCTCGTCCAAGCCCAATTTTCGTAATAACTCATTTCGAGCTTGGTGGCAATATGTAACGTAATTGGCATGGTAAACATATCCCATTTGGTCCACTTCTCCATAACGAGGTCTTAATTCAAATACATCAGTTATCATAACATTGATTTTCTAATTTCTCTTCACTAAGCTGATGCCCCATATGTGCTTCTTTAGTATCTAAATAGTACTTATTGAATGAGTTTGATTTTATTATTAATGGAACACGTTTAACGACTTGAATACCGCTTTTTTCCAATCCTATAATTTTGTCTGGATTATTGGTTAACAAGTTTACCTTTTTTACACCAAGAATCCTAAGAATTTCCACTCCTATTTGATAATCCCTTTCATCTGGAGCAAACCCCAAATGTAAGTTTGCTTCTATAGTATCCATACCAAGTTCTTGTAACTTATAAGCCTTCATCTTATTCATAAGGCCAATACCTCTTCCTTCTTGTTGCAAATACACAATTACTCCACTTCCGTTATTCTCGATTAGTTTCATTGCTTCAATTAATTGATCTCCGCAGTCGCATCTTAAGGATCCAAATAAATCTCCAGTAGCACACGCAGAATGAATTCGAGTTAAAACGGCTTCATTTGAAGAAAAATCACCCTTTATTAATGCCATATGCTCAAGACCGCTTAATTTTTCCTGAAATGGAATAAGTTCAAAGTGACCGTATTTAGTTGGTAGTTTAACCCTTTCTCCTTGTATAATATTTGTATCTCTAGTAGACATCGATTTAATTTTTACTTTATAAATTCAAACAAAAAAACTTATAAATATTATAAAAATAATGTTTCTCTTTTTTTAAGACTCATGGTTACATCCCAAACCTTTTTTATGTTTTTTACTATGATGTTGACAAGAACCACCTTTATCAGAAATTTTATTTTCGACAAACTCTAGAATAACATCTGCAGATTTACCAGAGTATCCGCGAATTACACCAATACCTGCTGCTGCTAATTTACTCATGGCCTTATCTCCAATATTACCAGATATTATAGATCCTACGCCTTCATCTGCCAGCACGTTAATTATATTCGATTTACATCCACCTCCATGCTCTGACTCTATTAACTGTATGTCTACAATTTCATTTGTACTAGAAAAAGTGTAAATTTCATAAAACTTACTACGACCAAAATGATTTTCTATCGTATTATTTTTTGTTATCGGTATTGCTATCCTTTTCATTTTTCCAAATTAAATGTTACTATTCTATTATTGCTAGATTTTTTTCGTCTTCCTTTTCCAAAAGGTCTGTTTTCGGGATATTCAAAATCATCCAATTTTGTCTTCCTACATTTCCCTAACTTCATTCCTGTTTTTGGTCCTAAATTTTCAGGCCCTTTGCAATCAAAATTTGGCATAATTTATTCATTTAATTTTACTAATTCCTCTTCTTCATTGGTAGAGCAATCATCACATTTTTTGGAATTCTCAACACTATCAATTAATTTGAAACATGTTCTGCATTTGTACCAATCTTTGTCAAATTCAAAATCTCCGCCTTTAATTATAATAGATTTGCCTTCCACAAAGGCTTGTCCTATTTTTTTTAAGGCACTATTATAAATTCTAGTCAATGTAGGTCTTGAAACCTCAATTTTTTCAGCTGCAGCATCCTGTGAGAGATCATCATAAATTACTAATTTAAGTGCCTCATATTCTTCATATTGCATGATAACATGATCTGTTTCACAAAATCGAATTCCGAATGGCTTAAACCCAAGCATTTTGGGCGGACCATTAATTTTTCTCTTTTTTTTAGGACGTGGCATCTAATCAATTTTACACAAAGATAATGAACCTACGTTCATTATAAAACAATTTAATCATAATATTACATTAAAAAAGCCAATATATTTCAGTACGAAATATTGTTGGCCTTTTTTAAGTTTATCCACATTTAGAAGATCCACATTCCTGACATGTTAAACATCCTTCTTGGTAAATTAAATCGGTGGAATTACAGTTTTCGCAAGTTTGTCCTTTGGCTTTTGTACCATCTTCAACATAACGTTTTAATGCACGTTGCACTCCGTTTTTCCATGTATTAATAGATTCCGAATCTAATTGTAAACTTTGGATAAGTTCTACAATTTTATCAATTGGCATACCATGTCGTAAAGTTCCCGAAATTAGCTTAGCATAATTCCAAAATTCCGGATTAAACTTATGAGATAGGCCTTCTATAGTTGTTTTATAACCTCTTTTATTCTCATATTGAAAATCGTAACGAGAGGATCCATTTTCGTTTCTATTTTTAATAATAAGTCCTTTATCTACCCAACGCGGAATTAAAATTCCATCGTCATCATCTGTTAAACCCGTAAAAATCTCGTAAGGTCTATTATCAACCAAACCAACAAAAGCAATCCATTTTTCTTTTTGATTTTGAAAACGAACCACATCTGCTTCTAAAGTTTGCGGGCGCTTTTTCGAAAAATTATTTTCTTTTGTTTTACCATCCTTATTCTCTTCCGCAGAAATTAATACTCCAGAACGCGAACCATCTCTATAAACAGTAACTCCCTTACAACCAACTTCCCACGCTTTTAAATATAATTCTCCAACTAATTCTTCTGTAACATCATTGGGTAAATTAACGGTAACACTAATAGAATGATCTACCCATTTCTGGATAGCGCCTTGCATTCTTACTTTACTATCCCAATCAATATCATTAGAGGTTGCTTTATAATATGGAGATTGTTTTACCAATTCATTTAACTCCTCTTGTGTGAAATTCTGTGAAGAATCTATATTATTGACTTCCATCCATTGTTTAAAACGATGATGAAAAACAATATATTCTTCCCAAGAATCGCCTACCTCATCTACAAAATCAATATGCGCATTTTTATCGCTTGGATTCACCTTTTTTCTACGCTTATAAACAGGCATGAATACAGGCTCTATTCCAGATGAAGTTTGCGTCATTAAACTAGTGGTACCTGTAGGTGCAATGGTTAGCAAAGCAATATTTCTACGTCCATGCTCTAACATATCATAGTACAATTTACTATCCGCTTCTTTTATTCTTAAAATAAATGGATTATCCTTTTCTCTGTCTGCATCAAAAATAGAAAACGCGCCTCTTTCTTTAGCTAAGTTTACAGATGCTCTATAGGTTTCCACTCCTAATACTTTATGTACTTCCGTAGAAAAACTATTTCCTTCTTCACTTCCATATCGAATTCCTAAAGCTGCTAACATATCTCCTTCTGCAGTGATGCCTATTCCAGTTCTTCTACCTTCGTAAGCTTTTTTTCTAATATTTAACCATAAATTTTTCTCGGTTAATTTTACATCATCCTGTTCAGGATCGGCATTAATTTTAGCTAAAATTCCATCAATTTTCTCTAACTCTAAATCAATGATATCGTCCATCATTCTTTGAGCAATAACAATATGTTTTTTGAATAATTTAAAGTTAAAAACCGCTTTTTTAGTAAATGGGTTTTCAACATAAGAAAACAAATTTATAGCCAATAATCTACAAGAATCATATGGACATAAAGGAATCTCGCCACAAGGATTTGTAGAAACTGTTTTATACCCTAAATCGGCATAACAATCTGGCACAGATTCGTTGATAATAGTATCCCAAAATAAAATCCCTGGTTCGGCAGATTTCCATGCATTATGCACAATCTTCTTCCATATTTTTGTGGCCTCAATTTCTTTTGTATAAATAGGGTTTTCACTAAATGTTGGATATTTTTGTATGTAGCTTTCATTGGCTTTTACAGCTTTCATAAACGCATCATCAATTCTAACAGAAACATTTGCACCTGTAACCTTTCCTTGTTCTAGTTTTGCATTAATAAAATCTTCTGCATCTGGGTGATTTATAGAAACCGACAACATCAAGGCTCCTCTTCTTCCATCTTGCGCAACTTCTCTTGTAGAATTTGAATACCGTTCCATAAAAGGAACAATTCCTGTTGATGTTAATGCTGAATTTTTTACAGGAGAACCCTTCGGGCGAATATGAGATAAATCGTGACCAACACCACCTCTCCGTTTCATTAACTGGACTTGCTCTTGGTCTATTTTCATGATTCCTCCATAAGAATCCGACTCACCATTGTTACCTATTACAAAACAATTAGACAAAGATGCAATTTGAAAAGGATTTCCAATTCCTGCCATTGGGCTTCCTTGTGGTACTATATATTTGAAATTCTTAATGACTTCAAATATTTCTGATTCGGTTAATGGGTTTTCATATTTCTGCTCTACTCTTGCAATTTCCGAAGCAATTCGTTTATGCATTTCATTAGGAGTACTTTCATAAATATTATCGGCGGAATCTTTTAATGCATATTTATTTAGCCATACACTAGCAGCTAATTCATCGCCTTTAAAATAGTTAAGAGCAGCTTTTAAAGCCTCATCTCTGGAATATGTTTTTTGAGGAGTGAGTACAGTTTTGGATTTCATTATATTGAAGAAGATTTAAATTGATTTTTGAAAAAATAAATATCTTCAAAAACAACAACTTAAAAGATGATAAATATCATGAAGTTTTCAGTAAAAAAACATAATAAATTCATTTTAAAGCATTTAAAAAGTTATAAACACTAAAAAGTTAACAAATAATTTAAATTATAAAAACTTAAAACCTTTTATACTTTATTATTAAAAGCTCACAAAACCTTTAAATACACATCATTATCCGTTTCAAAAAACAGAGACAGAACCTATCTTTTAGAAGAGGTAAAAAACAACTTCTATATTTTAGTTAGAATTATTTAGCTGATTAAAAAAGCTTGTATATTGATTATTATTAGGATATAGTTGCACTAACTTAGAAGCTATATTTTTAGCTTTATCTTTTTGATGTCCTTTATTATATATATAAGCTAACACATACAATAAGCTCTCATTATTAGAATCAAGCTTTAAACCTTTAGCAGCTATTATTTCTGCCTGTTTTAAATTATTTATTTTATCATAAAGCAGACTTAAATTATAGTAAAACCTAATATTTTCTGGTCCAAATTTAATAGCAAGGTGCATTTGTTTTATTGCTTCATCTATTCTATTTAATTCAGCTAATAAAAGTGAATATGAATAATAGGTTTGGGCATATTCTGGTTCTAATTCAATAACTTTTTTATAAGCCGCTTCCGTTTTTATAAAGTCACCATCTCTATAGTATAAATTAGCAAGATTTGTTCTTATAATATTATTAATATAATCAATTTCTAAAGCACTTTCATAACATTTAATTCCTGCTTTTAAATCGCCTTTCTTTAAATAATAATCACCTTTTTTTATTCGTCCTCCCACAAAATCTAAAGTCATATTTAATTGCGTTTCAAATTCTTTTTTCACTTTCTTAAAAACCGCTTTATAATCTTCAGGTATTTGAATTTCATCCAAATAACCCAACGCAAAAAAAGCTTTAACTCTTACAGATCGTTTTTCATCCTTTAGCATAGGAAGCAAGTAACTTACGTAATCATTAGAGTTCATATTACTAATAACATCTAAAGTAGCTGCTCTTACTAATGGTGAATCATCATCTAAAAAACTAATAAGATCATTAACCGCATCGGCATCATAATAATTTCTAAGTCCGCTAACAGCAGAAGCTCTCGCCATATCTGGATATACAGAATCTTTAGCTAATTCCAACAGGTTATTTAACCCATTTTCATCGCCCAATAAGCCAGGCGCTAGAAGCTCGGAGAAATGTTTATAATCTGGCTCACCATACTGTTTTTTAAAATTTTCCCACGCCCACTCATTATCTTTATCCTGGTGACATTGGATACAAGCATTTGGTGTTCCATATTTTATACTTAAATCTGGTCTTGGAATTCTAAAACTATGATCTCTTCTAAAATCATTTCCCATATAATATTTACCCGTCATGTGGCAATTAATACACTGAGCGCCTTCTGTATTTTTATCGTGAAAATGATGTTCAGGCGTATCATATGTATCAGGAACGTGACATTGCGCACATAATAAGTTACCTTCAAACTTAAGCTTGTATGAATGTGAATCGTGACAATTAATACAAGTAACCCCATTATGATACATTTTACTTTGCACAAAAGAGCCATACACATAATCCTCATCTAAAATTTGTCCGTCGGGATGATAGGTATTTAAATTAATCAACTCAGGAAAATAATGATCCAACATAGTACCTTCAAAATTAAAATAATCAGAAATTTGTTCTCGTCTCATGTGGCACCTCGCACATTGATCTACCAAATCTTGTGAATCTGTTCCAACAGCCATTTTTAAATCTCCCGAAAACTTATAGTCTTTTCCTTTTAAATTAGCTTGCTCTACATGCGTTTTACCTGGCCCATGACAAGCTTCACAACTTACATTAATAATGGCATATTTGGTATCATAACTATCAGATTCAAAATCATAATTTTTTCTAACATTTGTGGAATGACAGTCTGAACACATAGTATTCCAATTTAAACCACCTCTAGACCAATGCAACCATTCTGAATGTACCACTTTAAAATCGGGATATAAATCAAACCATTTACCTTTTTCAGTATCCCAAGCCGTTCTTAAACATTGATAATGTCCGTTTGGAAATTGCACAATATATTGCTGTAAAGGTTTTATTCCGAAGGTGTACACAATTTTGTAATCTTCATAAGTGCCCTCTGGCCCTTCGGTATTCACATAAAAATCGTCTCCTTTTTTATAAAAGTGAGAAGTTATCCCTTGACTTGTAAATTTCACATTATTAAAATCGGCCAAAATACTAGAATCTGAAACCTCTTGCATGGCTTTATCATGATCGGACCCTTGCCATAATTTAAATTGATCTGCATGACATTCCTTGCAGGTTTGATCTCCTAAAAAATGATTATCTGGAATTTGTTCTGTGGAAGCAAAAACATTATCAGTTTTGTTAGAAGTAGGCACATACTTAGATTCTTCTTTGCAAGAAAAAAGAGCAAACACCATAAATAAAATAACAATTGTTGTATTTGGAAGTTTCAATATTATGAGATTTTAAGTGTTAAAAATAACTAATTTTTATAACCCAAAATCTAACTATTATCATGTTTTACATGAATATTTTTATAACCTTAATTTTATAAGTGAACAAAAGCCTTCTTCCTAGCATCTAAGCAAGTAAATCTGCAAAAAAGCAAAATTTTCATCAAAGTAAATATAAACTGTAATAATTAATCTTAAAGTAAACTTTTGAGTCCTATTTTATTTCTTAACTTGTGTTTTTATTAAAAACAGGAACAAATTTCTTCGGATTTTTATTAATTAACCATAACGCAAATTCGACTTAAAACAACACAATGAAATCACCAAATCATATAATGCTTAATGGATATAAGCACATTTCTTTTGAGTCAGAAATATTTTCAGAGATTGAATTAACTGAAAAAAGTAAAACATTCTATAACTGGTTAGATAAAAGAAGATCCATAAGAGATTTTTCAGACACACCTGTTCCTAAACAAGTTATTGAAAACCTTATTAAAAGCGCATCTACAGCGCCATCTGGAGCTCACAAACAACCCTGGACATTTTGCGCTATTTCTAACCCATTGTTAAAAACCAAAATTCGAAAAGCAGCCGAAATTGAAGAACAAGAAAGTTATACAAGTAGAATGAGCGAACGTTGGAAAAAAGATTTAGCACCTCTAGCTACAGATATGAACAAACCTTTTTTAGAGACAGCTCCTTGGTTAATTGTTGCGTTTAAAAAGGCTTATGAATTAGATGAAAACGGAGAAAAAAACAACAATTACTATGTAAGTGAATCTGTAGGTATAGCCTGCGGAATGTTAATTTCGGCTATTCATAATGCAGGTTTAGTAACTTTAACGCACACACCTAGCCCAATGAATTTTTTATCAAAGCTCCTTAACAGACCAAGTAATGAAAGAGCTTTTTTATTACTTCCGGTAGGCTACCCAAAGTTTCCAACCTACGTACCCGATTTAAAAAGAAAAGATTTAGATGAAATTTCTGCTTTTTATGAATAGAAAAGCTAATCCAAAATATACGAAGCGCATAAGTCTCTTTTTAAATTAAAAAGGATATCCAATAGCAAAGTTAAGTACAGATGCATCTGTATTAAAATCTAATCGTTCACCTTCTGGTAATGAAGGATCGTGGAATGGTGCAGCCAAATCTAGTCTTATTACAAAACCTTGTACATCAATACGCATTCCTACTCCCGCGCCCATACCTAGTTCGCTTAAAAAACTACTAGAAAATGTATCGTTATCAATATCTGGATTATCTACAGAGTTCCATACATTTCCTGCATCGACAAAGACAGCTCCTTTTACAAACCCAAAAACAGGAAACCTATATTCTGCATTTGCTTCAAGCCTAATATTTCCCGACTGATCAAAATAAGAATCACTATCGGTTAAAGTTCCATCAAATGTTCCTGGCCCTAAAGACCGACTATTAAATGCTCGCACACTGTAAGGCCCTCCAGAGTAGTATTGTTTAGTAAACGGCAATACATCGCTATTCCCATAGGCATAACCATAACCTGCAAAAAGTCTCGCTGCAATTTTTTGGTCTTTCCCAAAATTAAAGTGATACCGCATATCAACATCCGCTTTGGCGTATTGCGCATATTCAGCATTTAAAAAAGTTTTAGGTTCTCCCGGTGTTTCTTCTTTTCCGAATAAGCTAAGCGAGTTCCCTGCAACATCTAAAAGTGCATTCAAATAAAACTGATGCTTTTTATTAGCATCCACCATTTCGTTATAGGTAAAAGAATATGTTAAACCAGAAATGAACTGTTGCTCAAAACTACTCTGTAAAAAAGTGTTTTCATCTAAAATCGTTTCAAACTCCTCTGTTGTATTTGAAAGCCTTGTATAATTTACCGATATAGGATTAATCTTGTGTGTTACATAACGATTTGCATCCCAAACATAACCAAAAGTTGCCGTACCAGATAGCAAGGTATATAACTGGCTTCGACTTAGATAATCAATAGAAAGTCCCATTTTTGTTTTTGGAATTTCATATTTAAAAAAGTTAGTATTAATTTTAATAGGAAAAAGAACTCTAGGAAAAAATAGTTCTGCTCCCAAGCCTAATTCAAGACTTGTTAACCCGCTTTGGTTACCTCCCGAAATTTGAGTTTCATAACCCGTTTTTGCTGTAATATTAAGTGTTTCTCCTCCTTGATATAGATTTCGGTTTGTAAAAGTGAGTCCTAAAGCTGGTCCCGCAAAATTATTCGATTTTGTTACTGCCTGTAACTCCGCTCTAACTGCACGCTTATTCAATGGAGATAAATATATACTAGCTTCTAATTTACCTATACTATCTTGCTCCGTATTATCTATTTCTTTGTATTGAATATTAATAAATTTATACGAACCAATTGTTGCAAGTCGTCTTGCTGTATTTTTTGAAGCCACAGGATCGTAAAGCGCATCTGCTTTTATTGTAATAAAAGGATCTAAATATTTTGGTTTAAAAAACAACTCATCACTTATATAATTTTTATTATTGAACACTACAGTCTCTAATTGCAGGCTATCTTGTTGTAAATCGTAATTAGTATAAACATTTATCTTTGTAACCATATATGGCACTATTGCTTTTTTAGGCACATCCTTTTTAAGCGTTAAAAACAAATCAAAACGCTTATTCTTATACTGACTAGTATCGGCTTCGAAAATCAAAAAACTAGGATTAAAATTATAATACCCCCTCTTTTTGAGTTCCTCATCAATGCGTTCTCTTTCTAGCTTCATACCAGCTAGATTAAAACGCATACCTTTTTCAAATTTGCTAGTCCCTACTATTGTTTTTATTTCATTTTGAAGTAGAGATGGTAATGAATCTATTTGATAAGTTTCCATTTCGTAAGATTGCTTTACGGTAACGCTATAGTCTACTTTCGCTGTTCTTTGCTTCTCGTTATCTATAAATTTCGAGTCTGTTTTACTATAGAAAAACCCACGATTATTTAATCTGTTTTGCAATAATTCTTCAATCTCATATTTCTCTATATCGCTTTTGTAAATTGGTTTTTCACCTAGCTGCTTATACATAAATTTATTAAAAAAGCCTGGAGTGGAATCTTGTACTTTATAATAATAAAAAAGCCCTGGATACATTCCTAAAAATTCACTATTAGCTTCTGGCAATAGCACATCTTCCAAGGCTACTTTTAATTCAGGTTTATTTTTAACGGGAAGAGAATCATTATCATCTGTAACTGTAACCTCGTATCCATCAAATAAAAATTCGTCTTTAGGTATATATTTTTTAACACTACATGCTTGTATCAGCAAAAATAGAACTAAGCAAAAAATACTGCTGTATATGGTTTTTAAATTGGCCAATAGTTATTCTTTAATGGTTTTGTTATTTTCTGGTGTTGGAGTTTCTTTAATCGTATCTCCCAATGCGTTATTTAATTTCTCCTCAGCCTCTTTTTCTTTCAACTTCTTAGCCTCTTCCTTCTTAGATTTTGACCGTAGCATATCATCCCAAAGATCCTTAAACTGATTAAATTCTTGTGTAAATATTAACGCAATACCACTAACAATAGTCTGCCCATCAATAACGTTCTCATATTCATTTCTTCGGAAACCTTTTAAACGATATCGACCATTTTCTGTCAATAAATATTCTAAACTCACATTTCCAACAAGAGGTGTTGTTTCTGTAGAAGAACTACTGCCTTCCAAATCTACAGCACTTCCTACTCTTACAATTAACCTATCATCAAACAGCTTTTTTTGTGCGGCAATATCTAATTGAGTTCGTTCTTCCGGGCTATCACCTTGATAATCTGTATAACTATCTAACCCAAAATCCAATTCCAAACCTGTATCACCTAATAGTTTATCACTAAACACATTAAGTTGGTCTGCCAAGGCATCATTAATATTATCACGTGCTATGCTGGCAACACCACCATTACTACCATCACTTCCTGCTTCAGGATAAAATCTATTAAGCACTAATAAAGAGAAAATTTGTTTATTAAGTTCTGCTTCATCGCTGTTTAATTCTTGCACTTTGCCATAAACTAACCCACTTATAGCGCCCTGTTCATCTTCCGGCATATCCAAATTAAAATTAATCACGGGGGCTGTTAATTCTCCATCTATATTTAAATAGACTTCAAAAGGTAAAACTTGTTTAAAACGCTGACTCACGCTAGGATCGGATCCAGAAGTCACCGAAGCCATTAAAGACGATGCCGATGCATCTACATTATACAATGCTTTTACATCTAGATCAGCATCAAAAGGATCTCCCGACCAAGTTATTTTACTACCCGATACCAATTCAAATTTTCGGTTTACTAGATTATAAAGATTCATTTCGTAATGACCTCCAGCAGCGGTATAAATTCCCGAAAGGGTCATGTTTCCGTTAGGATTAATTCTAAAATCAAAATCACCATCACCATACACTTGAAAGTTATCTCCTGTATTTTCATCAATTATAATATTGACTTTTGCATTCTTCCCTACTTTAATTTTTGCCGCAATATCAAAACCTGATACTGTAGCTGTTTCCTCTTGCGTTCGCGTTAATATCGCATCAGGATTTTTACGATTTACAAAAATTACAACACCTTCCCTACTTTCTAGATTTACGGCTGTTGACGGCAGAACGTATGTTATATCCGTATTTTCATCAATAGAAGCCGTTACATTTACTTTTGGAATTTGCAAATCTCCTTTTATTGTAATATCAGCATTAATAGTAGCTTGCCCATAAACTAACTCATTGTCTTTCTTGCTAGCATTTAGCATCTGAAAATTATCTGCTTTAACCTCCAAATTAAAAGTAGGATTTAAAAAACGCTCTGTTCCCACTTCCCCATTAACCATAAAGGTATTGTTCTTAGCATCGCGCACCGTAAAAGTATCCATACGCAAACCTTCATTATTGATAACAATAGACTCATTGATTAATTTAAAAGGAGCATTCAGCTTTTTAACTGTTAAAGCAGCATTATCAAATGTAATTTCGCCATCGTATTTAGGAGCTGCAAGTGTACCTTCTACATTAAAATTCCCTCGTAATGTTCCGCTTGTCTTTGTCAGTTCTCCTAAAGAAAACCCTTCAAGCGCTTTCATATTTATTCTATTAAGTGCAAGATCTAAATTAAGTTCTGCATCTTCTTTGCTAGCTTTGTAATCTCCAATTAAATCAAGATCTACTTCTGCGCCTTTAATAGCTGCATTAAAATTATATGCCGAGCCACCAAGAGATTTGGCATCTAACGTTAGTGTTCCCATTTCAACATCAAGTAAGTTTAATTGCTTGATGGTAAGATCGGCAATTATACCAGTTGCTCCAAAAGGATCTTCTACAATAAAATTACCCGAGAGTTTCCCCTTTGCAAACTTTTCCTCTGGATTTAAATAGTTTAAAAATTCGCTAAGTTTAAAATCCTGAAAATTTACTGCAATATGTTCTTTTGAAATAGAAGCTATATCATCTTTAAAAGAAACAGATTGTGTATTTCTGCTGAAATTAAAATCATTGAAATCTAAAGAATAGTCATCATTAAGCTTATTAAAAATAATTTCGTTAGTTTCAGGTGTGTTCCATTGTTTTTTCTGAATGACTAAATCTTCAGGTATTATATGAAATCTTAAACGCTCCCTATTCCCAGTAATCTGAGATTTTATTTGTATTAAGGTTGAATCATTTTGAAATGCCTCAAAACCCAAATCCAACTCGTTATTTACTTGATTCCCTGTAATTAAAGTCCGCTGAATATCCACAGGCCCAGCTTTAATATTTTTAAAACCAAAGTTGAAGATAAATTTATCTTTATCCGTATCCATAGAAAAACTAAGACTATCTATTTTATTTCCACTATAGTTAATTAATGGTGCCGTAATATTTGCTTGTAATTTCCTCAAATTCTCATCAAAATCTACAGCAATATTAACCGTATCTAGTTCCTCAATATTTACTAAAAACACTTCTTTTAGCAAAGGCGCTTCACTTATGGCTCCTCTTATTTTTAATTTTACAGCATTTTTAACCGTATCCTTTATAATGGTATCTCTATAAAAATAGCTAGATACGTGATTTTGCAAAGCAGTAGAAAACGTTTCTGGATCTGTGTTAGATTCCAATTCAAAATCTACAATTCTATTTTTTACTGAAAACGCAGTAGAATCTTTACGCACACGAGCTTTGGCATTTAAATCGCCTACTAAATATGTTTTATTATCATAAACTACTCGTCCATTTTCTAACAATGCAGAAGCATTATAGCCATCTCTATTCTTTTTAAAATTAGCCGTTAAAATCAGCGCTGTTCTAACATCTCTTTGCATTAATCCTAAAGCTTGTAAATCGGCACCAATAAGGTTGAGTTTTACATTGGCCTCCGTTGCAATAGAATCCAATACTACAGACGCTTCTATACTTCCGTTTATATTTTCATCTTTGTAGTTCGATGTTATTGTCCCGTTACCATTGCTTAAAATTCCATTTAATTTTAAATCCTTAATCTCGTAATTATTAAAAGCAAAAGAGCTAATAGTAGCATCTACAACCGCATCTAATTCATTAGTAGATCTCCCTGCGCCTTTAGCATTAATACTTAGACTTAAATTACCCAACTGCTCATTTTGTAAAAGTTGCCCCATTGCGTAATTATCTATACCTAATACGGCATTAAAAGCAATACGTTCGTTATTTTTAAATGTTCCTTTTACGGTTGCAACGCCATGTGTGGTTTTTAACTTGGCATTCGCAAACATATTGGATGGAGAACCTTTTACCTCAGCTAATAACTCCACATTTTTAGGTAAAGAAATACCCAATTCCTTTTCATTTACAAATTGTAAAATATCTGCTTTAGATGTTTTTGCGAATAACTTCGGAAAATTAAATTCCATTTCTGCTAGATCTGTCGCATTTTTAATAGTCCCTTTAGCCGAAATTGCAGTTCCTTTTCCCCAAGTAACATTTGCACTAGGAATTGAAATATTGGAAAGATATCCTGAAGCATTAAGGTTTCCGATAAGGACCTTTTTACTGAGTTTCTTTAAATATTCATTTTCTTTTAATTGAGGCTGAAATGTAAAAACCTCATTAACATCAAATTGAAAGGTTGAAATATTGATGTCAATTTTTGAAGTATCAGGTGCAGCAATTAATTGAGATACCGATGGATAACTTAAAGAAGCATTTCCGTTAACACTACTATTATAAGTATCCAAAATCAAATCTTTAACCAAAAGTTCTGTATCTGTAATCTTAACAGCTACTCCTATGTTCTTTAAGTTGAAACCTGAAAATTCGTTAAAATTAGTTTCAGTTATTGTTGCTGAAGCTTCTTTATCTTTAATAAAAATGTTATTTCCTTTTAAAGTAAAAGACTCCAAAACAATGGCGTTAGGATTAAAAACACCTTTTTCAGCTTGAGCATCTCCAACAAAATACTGAATCTTATTTCTTTCAATATTTAGAGCGTCTATATTAAAAGTTATGTTTGGCCATTCAAAAGGTTTGGTTTCCTTGACTATTTCTTCAGCATTACTTGTACTAACTGCATTTACTGCTTTTGTACGAAATAGAATTTTTGAATCCTGTAAACTAAATAAAGAAATATTGATATCGCTATCTACAAGATTTGCCAATGGCATACGCAATTCTAAATCTGCAATATCCAAACTTGCAGACATACCATCACCAAAAGACTGATAATCTACATATGTGTTTTCTAAAGTGAACTTATCCAATGCTAAAATAGGCATGGTTGTAGGTTCTGTATTTGGAACTTCTACTACAGGAGATTGATGGTATTTTATCTTCGCATTTTTAAGTGCGATTTCGTTGGCCTTAAAAGTCATCGACTCTAGGTTAGTTTCACCCATATCCAATAGCAATTCATCAAAAACGAAATAACTATCTATCCCTAACACAGCATCATTAAAAACAACATTAATAGTTTTTAAATTTAATTCTCCTAGGATAAGTTCTAATGGTTTTGTATTTTCTTTTGAAGTTTTCTGTACGGTATCTGTAATTGCAAACGCATCTATTAGAAACTGAAAGTTATACCCAGAAATTGAGTCTTTACGGGTAACGTTTGCTCGCAACCCATTTAAATCGAGTGATTCTAAACCTATACCGTTTCCTCGAATAATAGGAAATAAAGGAATATCTGCTTCTAGCGATTTAGCATAAACCAAAGTATCGCCTTTTTTGTCGTCTAGATATAACCCTTTTAATAATATATCGCCATCAAAAGTGATATATAGCTTATCAATAACTACTTTAGTTTGAGTTTTGTCGCTAATATATTTAACCGCTTTATTAACAATAATTCCCTGTCCCCATTCACTGCGAATAAATAAAACTAAAAGTAGAAGAAACAGCAAGATGCCAAGCATAATTTTAGCAAAAATGCGTAGCGGCCTAAATCGCTTCTTTTTCTTAGGAGTCTCTTCTCTATTTTCGTTATCTACACTCAATCGGTATGCCTTAGCTATATTTATTGCAAAGCTATTATTTTTTAGGCTACTAATAAATTATAAAATGATAAGGTTTTAGTTAAAAGCGAATTATAGATGATTGCTGCAAAATATTTGAATAAACACACAGATTATATCAGTACTAAAACCCAACTTAATCAAGAAAAATTCAACTAAAAAAATTTAATAATAATTTATTAAAAAAAGATGACATATTAATTTTTTTGTATCTAAATTAGAGTAACAACTATTAAATTGATAAAATGCTATGTTATTAAGAGATGGCGTAAAAAATGCAGAGATTAAGGTCTCTTCGGAAACCCGAAAACTAAGTGATTTAGTTAAAGATAAAAGTAAATCACTTATAGATCGATTAGAATGTTTTGAAGATATTATTAATATAGAAGTTGGAGACACTGGGTTAAACCGTGCAAAAGCTCTAGAACGCGAGTTTGATATTCGTCAATTATATATTAAATATGAAGGAGACAACCCAACTGGCACACAAAAAGACCGTATTGCATTTGCACAAGTTTATGATGCTTTACGCAGAGATTACGATACTATTTCATTAGCCACTTGTGGTAATTATGGTGTAGCCGTATCGCTCGCTGCAAGCCTAGCTGGTTTAAAGTGCAAGGTATTTATTCCAGAATCTTACCATACGGAACGTATTAAGGAAATGGAAATGCTTAATGCCGAAATTATTAAACTTGAAGGTAGTTATGAAGATGTTGTAAAATCTAGTACAGACTATGCTTTCGAGTATGGTTGGTATGATGCTAATCCTGGTGGCGCAAATACACCTTTACAAATAACCGCTTATGCACAAATAGCCTATGAAATTGTAGAAGACCTAGGAGATGCTCCTAAATATTGCGCAGCACCAGTTTCTAATGGAACATTATTCGCAGGAATTTACAGAGGTTTTGTAACGCTTTATAAACGTGGTAAAACATCAAGGATTCCTAAAATGATTGCGGCATCATCAACTCATAAAAACCCAATAGTTAGTTCGTTTAAAAAAGGATTAAGCATCTGTGAAGATTTAGATCCTAAAATTATAAAAGAAACTATTTACAATGAACCGCTTATAAATTGGCATAGTTTTGACGGCGATGAGGCTTTATTTGCATTAAAAGAATCCGAAGGAGAGGCTTTTAACGTAAGTGACAAGAAAATGAAAGAGATGGCAACTTTTCTTTTGAAAAAAGAGGGGTTAAAAATATTGCCAGCTTCAACCGCAGGACTTATTGGATTATTAGAACTCGATGAAAAATTAAATTTTGAACCAGACCGCTTTGTGGCAGTCTTAACAGCAAAAAACTAACAAATTCTCCTTATAAAGAGAATGATTAAAACAAATTTAAAGATGAAAAAGAAAATAGATGGACGCGCACTTGTGTATTGCGAAGGCGCATTTAATACACCAAATGGAAAAACAGCTCATGGTCTTGTACGTTTTACAGAACGTTATGAGGTTGTTGGAGTTATTGATAGCAAATACGAAGGTCAAGATGCTGGAAAAGCACTTGACGGTAAAAAGAATGGCATTTTAATTTTTAAGGATTTAACATCTGCTATAAAAGAATTACGTAATACAGGAGCCGTTCCTAAAACCTTGGTTATCGGGCTTGCGCCAGATGGTGGAAGATTACCACAGGAAGCAAAAGCAACTATAAAACAAGCACTTACCTTAGGCTGGAATGTGGATAGTGGGTTACACGATTTCCTAACTAACGATTCTGAGTTCGTGAAATTAGCTAAAGAAAATGGCAGCTGCATACGCGATGTTCGCAAAACACCGGATCGTGATACACTTCATTTCTTCTCTGGAGAAATTGAAAAAGTAGACTGTTTAAAACTAGCTGTTTTAGGTACAGATTCTGCAATAGGAAAAAGAACAACAGCTTGGTTAATTGTACAAGGACTGCGTAAAGCAAGCCGTAGCGCCGAAATGATTGGAACTGGACAAACCGCTTGGATGCAAGGTGCAAAATACACCATGATTATGGATAGCTGTATTAACGATTTTGTTTCTGGCGAGATAGAACATGCCGTAGTAAGTGCTTATAAAAACGAAAAACCAGACGTTATTGTTATTGAAGGTCAAGGTAGTTTAATGAATCCTGCTTATCCTGGAGGTTTTGAAATTTTAGCAGCTGGTCGTCCAGATTACGTTATTTTACAACACGCTCCTACCCGTAAGGAATATGATGGTTTCCCGGGCTATAAACTACATTCACTAAAAAAACAAATTCAAGCAATTGAAACTATTTCTGGCGTAAAAGTATTAGCCATTACTGTTAACCATGAAGGTATGAAAGCAGAAGATATAGAACCTGCGTGCGAGGCTATTACTAAACAAACAGGCTTACCTGCTTTTGATGTGTTAGCACATGGAGCAAATGAATTAGTTGAATTATTAGATTCAAAATTATAATGAAAATAACAAACGTTTCTTACGAGCGTCTAGATTTAAAGCTCTCAGAGCCTTATACCATCGCTTACGAAACTATTTCGAAGGCAGTAAATTTTATTTTAAAAATTGAAACCGATACACATGTTGTTGGTTATGGCTGTGCAGCACCAGATTCTGTTGTAACTGGAGAATCTCCACAAGAGGTTGAACAAGATATCAAAGATATTATTATTCCTTTTTTAAAAGGAAAAAACAGTTACATGAGTACAAAAATATTGCAAAATCTAAAACCGCTTTTAAAACGTAAATCCTCTGCTTTGGCAATGGTAGACATGGCTTTATTAGATTTAGTTGCTCGAAAACTAGACACCCCTTTGTATCAGTTTCTAGGAGGGTATCGCCATAGTATTCCAACGAGTATTACACTAGGTATTTTACCTATTGAAGATACATTGCGTATAGCAGAAGGTTTTGTAAAAGAAGGTTTTTTTATTCTGAAGATAAAAGGAGGACTTTCAGTTGAAGAAGATATTGAAAAGATGATACGCTTACGCGAAATGTTTCCGAGCACACAATTACGTTTTGACGGAAACCAAGGCTATACCGTAAAAGAAGCTATTGCCTTTTTTGAAGGCACTAAAAAAGTAGATATTGAGATTTTTGAACAACCTACAAAAGAAGGTATGGACGAACTTTTAGGCCAAGTAACCAAAAACACAGGAATTCCGGTTATGGCAGATGAAAGTATAAAAACCTTAAAAGACACCTTTCGCCTAGCCCAAAACGAACGTGTAGATATGGTTAACATAAAACTAATGAAAGTAGGTGGTATTCGTGAAGCTATGCATATTAATTCGGTTGCACAATCTGCGGGTTTAGAAGCCATGGTAGGATGTATAGATGAATGCAGATTAGGTATTTCAGCAGGATTACATTTTGCGCTTTCAAGACAAAATATAAAATTTGCTGATTTGGATGGTCATTTAGATATGATTGCAGATCCTTTTAAAGGATTGTTTAAGCTAGATAAAGGAATTCTTTACCCAAGTGAAGCTGCAGGATTAGGTGCTATAAAAAACTAGAATGAATACTATAATTATATATTTAGGTTTTATTATAACAGCGTATGCCGTAATAGCAAACGATGTTATACAGACTTTAGGTACGTTTTTAGCATCTAATAGTAATAAAAAGTGGTGGCTGCTTTGGGCATTTGCAGCTACTATTTTAACAACAACTCTTTTTTATGGCTGGTATATAAATGCAGGAGATGTTTCTTATGGTAGGTTAGGTAAAATTCCATTGCCAGATACAATTAAATGGTGGTATTTATTAGCACCATTATCGTTACTCGTTATTACTCGTTTTGGTATTCCTGTTAGTACAACATTTATGATTTTGAGCGTTTTTTCATCTAGCGCTATTATTGAAAAAATGATATATAAATCTGTTATAGGTTACGCTTTAGCATTTGTTTCGGCCATTATTATTTATTACATTATTGCTAGAAAATTTGAATCTCAACTTGGACTTGAAAAGCTTGAAAAAGAAGATAAAAAGAAATATTGGTTAATCGCGCAATGGTTTTCTACTGGATTTCTTTGGTCGCAGTGGCTAATTCAAGATTTTGCTAATATTTATGTCTTTTTACCACGAGCATTATCATTACAAGAATTGCTTATTTCACTAGCAATTATTTTGCTTATTATGGCATATATATTTAAAAACAAAGGTGGCAAAATTCAAGAAATTGTAACTAAAAAATCGAATACAGGAAATATACGTTCCGCTACCATTATAGATTTTATTTACGGTTTATTATTGTATGCTTTGGGAACACTAAGTTCTGTTCCTATGAGTACAACTTGGACGTTTATAGGTATTCTAGCTGGTCGTGAATTAGCTATTAATTACCTATTGAAAAAAGAACAACTTAATTATTCATATAAAATCATTGTTAAAGACCTTGCAAAAGTTAATATAGGACTAGCAGTTAGCGTCCTTATTGCCTTTGCTATTCAATTTATTAAAGCTTAAGATGAAAAACATAAACACATTAATAGTGCTACTATTGATCTCTGCTTTTTCGAAAGCACAAGAATTACCTGTAAAAATTAATACCGAAAATAAACCACTTAGAAACCTTTTAGATATTTCACTTCAAAAAAAGTTAGATTCTGAAATGAATAAACATGCAGAATGGAAAACCCTAATTAGTCAAAAGAAAATGGCTGTTGGACTTGTAGACCTATCGGATAAAAACAATATTAAATTTGCAAGAGTAAACGGCAACGAAATGATGTATGCGGCCAGCTTACCCAAAATCGCGGTATTATTATCTGCCATGGATGCTATGGAGAAAGGAGAACTTGTTGAAACAACTACGATTAAAAATGATATGAAGTTGATGATAAGTAACTCCAATAACGCAGCAACCACCCGAATGATAGATCGTTTAGGCTATGATAAAATTGAAAAAGTACTTACTAGTGATAGATATAACCTTTATGATGAAGAAACTGGTGGAGGTTTATGGGTAGGAAAACGTTATGCAGCTGGTGGCGCCACTAATCGTGAGCCTATAAAAAATTTAAGTCATGCTGCAACGGTAACTCAAGTATGCCGGTTTTATTATTTACTTTATAAAGGTGAACTTGTTAACCCAACACGTTCTAAACAAATGCTCGATATATTAGAAGCCCCTGCATTGCATCATAAATTTGTAAACACTTTAGATAGGATTGCCCCAAAAGCACGTTTATTTAGAAAATCGGGATCATGGAAATCATTCCATTCAGATTCGATATTAGTTTGGGGTTCTCCCGATCGTCGCTATATTTTAGTAGCTTTGATTAATGATAATAATGGAGAACAAATTATAAGAGATTTAATTATTCCTATTGAAAAGGTGCTTAACAATTAATATGCCTTTTAAACCAGTTAAAGTTGTAAATAAAGTTACTAATATTTCAAAACACAACAAATAAAACGTATTGACTAGATCCCTTAAATGATAAAAATAGCCCTAAAGAAAGTATTCGATATTCGAGACGGAGAATTAAAAATAGCTCTACTCATGCAGGGCTATATCTTTTTAGTAATTGCTACCCTCTTAATTATTAAGCCTACAATTAGTGCCCTTTTTATTTCGGAATTAGGAGCAGAAAATCTTCCTTACGGATACTTATTAGTTGCCATTACAGCAGTGATTAGTTCTTATTTTTATTCCAAAGCTACAGAACGTTTCCCCTTAAACCACATTATTAAGTTCACCCTACTTTTTAGTATAATTAGTTTAGTTATATTAGGTACACTTTTACATCTCAATTTAATAAAAGGTTGGGTATTATATGGTTTTTATACAGGTGTAGCTATTTATGCCGTATTAGCAACCTCTCAATTTTGGGTACTAGCTAATCTCGTTTTTAATGTTAGAGAAGCAAAACGATTATTTGGATTTATAGGAGCTGGAGCTATTACTGGTGGTATTTTTGGAGGTTACCTCACAACCATACTCGCCCCTTTTATAGGAAATGAAAACCTCATATTTGTTGCCGCTTTTTTCTTGATACTCTGCTTTCCTTTATTAGATAAAATTTGGAAAACAAAAGTATCTGTACTTAATGTTTTTAAACAGAAAAAACGTATTTCAGTTTCAGAAGAAAACCCACTAAAACTCATTTTAAGTTCAAAGCATTTAACCTATTTAGCAGCAATTATAGCGGTAGGTGTTATTACTGCTAGACTTGTAGATTATCAATTTAGTTATATTGCAGGAGAGCGCATTACAGATAGTGATGAACTTACCTCCTTTTTCGGGTTTTGGCTATCATCTTTCAACGTGGCTTCGTTATTCCTTCAATTATTCTTAACACGTAAAATTGTTGGTGTTTGGGGCGTTGGTTTTTCTTTACTATTACTGCCTATATTAGTGTTTTTAGGAGGATTATTGTTCTTCGTATTTCCAGAACTTTGGGTGGTTATTTTATTAAAAGCTTCGGATGCGAGTTTAAAACAATCCATTAATAAATCTGCAGTAGAACTCATTGCCTTGCCGCTTCCTTTTCAACTTAAAAAAAGAACTAAATCTTATATTGATGTTGTTGTAGATAGTATAGCGACTGGTATCGCAGGCTGTATTCTTATTTTCTTGATAAAAGGACTCGATGTTTCACCTATGTATATTATGGTGCTTATTGTGCTACTTACCTTTACTTGGACGTATTTTGTTTTTAAAGTTAGAAAAGAATACTTCTTATCTTTTAAGAAAAACCTTGAAGCTATAGTACCTGTAACCAGTAAAAGAAAAAAAGCTTTAGTTTCTAACGAATCCTTTTTAAAAGGCATGTATAATGTATTTCAAAATGGTGAAGAAAGCGAAATTCTATTTATGTTAGACAAGGCAAAAGAGATTAATGATAAGCGCTTGATTACACCTATTTCTGGTTTATTAAACCATCCATCGAACAAAGTAAAAGCTGAAGCACTTCGGAATTTATTCTTCTTAAATGAAAAAAGTATTTACCTTGAAGTTAAACAATTTTTAAACACACAAGACGATAATTTGGTAATGGCTACGCTAGAGTATTTATTGCTTCATGCAGATCACGATGAAACTATTGTTTTTGATAGTTATCTAGATCATGAAGACCATTATATTGCTGATGCCGCTTTATTGTGTTTAGCTAAAGAATCTAGAGACAATTATTCCTTGCGAGTTAAATACGATCTTTTTAATAGGATTGAAAACAAGAAAATACAAATAGTTTCTTTCCCTGATGAATTACAACAAAAAGAAAAAATTAAGCTACTTAGCCTTATAGGTTTTTCGGACTACAAAAAAAGCTACCAAACCATTCTAGACGCTATAGAAAATAACAGCCATCCTATAATCCAAAAAGAAGCCATTGTTGCCGCTGGTAATACAATAAACGTCTTTTTTGTTGATGCCTTGTTATACAAATTATTAGATAAAACACTTCGTGAAGTCTCGATAAAAGCTTTAACTAACTATGGTAATGCCATGGTTTTAGTTTTAAAAGAAAAACTCTTCTCCAACGATATTGCTGTTGCTGTAAAACGGTTTATTCCAAAAGTAATGGCTGCTTTTAATTCTCAGAATGCTGTAGATACTATTTTGATTAGTTTTAAAGATTCCGAAGATTTATCGGTAAGATTAGAATGTGTAGCACAACTCTCTAAATTAAAAGAAACGAATAGTACTTTTCATTTTAACGAAAAACAAGTAGCGAAACTTATACTTGAAGAATGCAAGCTTTATAATAACTCTATAAACGCGATGCACACTCAAATTATAGTGCATTATCTACGTCGTAAAAAATTAAAATTCGCCATCCCAGATGAAGAAATGAAAGCTCGTGAAAGCTTAATTGAATTATTGGAACGTAGGTTGGAAAATGGTTTAGAGCGTATTTTTAAACTTCTTGAATTGCGCTATTCTCAAAATGATGTGAGAATGGCTTACAAAGGTATTTTAAGTGATGAACAGGATAAAAGAACAAATGCTATTGAGTTCTTGGATATTCTACTAAATCCTGATTTAAAAAGTGCACTTATCCCTATTGTTGAGGCCACTATTCTTGATACAACTTCGGAAGAAGTTATTGAAACTATTAGCAAAAATAAACTTACCGAAATGGAGTGTTTTCAAAACATCCTTGATGGTAAAGATGTAAAACTGAAACTTGCAGTTCTATACCTTATAGAAAAAAAGGGCGATTCAAAATATATTGAACTTATTACGCCTTTACTAAACCATAAAGATATACGAGTGAAAACATTTTCGCAAAAGGCTTTAAATGTTATTAACCCGTAATTAGAATTTTAGAATATAAAGATAGTTTGTTAACTCTGAACTCGCACTACCTCTAACCGAACCAGTAATTGTCATGGCTTGATTAAAATCTGAAGATGATGCCAAAGAGATATGTGTATTTCCCGTTACCATACCGTGACTAGGATCAAAGCCAATCCATCCTGTACCTGGTATATACACCTCAACCCAAGCATGTAATTCGTAACTAGGATACTCCATTTCAATATAATAATAACCACTTACAAAACGGGCAGCAATTCCAAAATTTCGTAATAAATGAATTTGCATCCAAGCCAAATCTCGACAAGATCCATTTTTTAATTCAAATGTTTTATTAGGCTCAAAAGGAGAACCTTCATGACGATAGCTTAATTGAAAATCTTGATGAATTTGTTTAGTAAGATTAGCAATAAAGTCCATTGTGCTATTAGATTTTTCTAAAGTTTTATTTACATAATCTATCAACAATTGATTAATATAAGCTTTCTCTAAAGAAGCATATAATGTTGATTTTAAGTCATCGGAATATTCAAACGGAACATTAAGATACTCTGAAGGATAAATAATAAAACTGAATGGATTATACTCCGATAATGTTATTACCGAAGTACTCCTTATGTCTAGACTTGTTGTCCCTTTATCAAACCATGCAAAGTTAATTACATTATTTTCAGGATCAAATTGTTCTTTAATTCCTATTGGTTTTGGGAAAATTTCAATATCGAAAGATTCCAAATCGCAAAATGATGTTCCCTTCGGTTTTAATCGTAATTGATGAGGCTCTAAATAAACTTCAGAATTAAAAGTGTATTTAGTTTCGTGAATGATTTTAAATTTCATTTTTTACTTATTAATTCTATGTATTATTATTAAACCATTTCACTTACGGAAGTTATTCAGCTTTCACCGAAGGTAATAAAAAACCTATCTTGTTTAGTTCTTTTCTTAAAAAAATGAGATTCTGCACCATTTATTGCACATTTCTTATAGTTTTATCAATTCTACTTGCTAAAGCTAAATGATCTCCTGCCGAGTTTTTCCCCAATACATTCGTCATTAAACACACCATATATTTTGAACCATCTGCATGCTCTACAATGGCAACGGAATTCATGTAATTAAAAACATTTCCTTTATATTTACCACAAGCCTGATCTTTGGTTTTATCACATTTATATAAACTTCCTGATTTAAAATATACTGCAGCATCGCGTAATTCTGGTGCTTGCGCATAACGTATTCTTCTATCCGTCATGTACATTAAACGTTTTATTTCTAAGCTAGATTGCTTATCTACAATCTTACCTTGTTCTAACTGTAACATCCATTTCATTAAACCCAAAGGAGAACCAATACTACCACCTTTACTTCCTACATAAGGATTTACTCCTCTTGTAAAAAATGTGCCCAAACGCCACTCATCTTCAGTGATACCTAAATCTCTTAAGGGTTGATTTACTATAGATACAGCAAGATCTGTAATATCGTTTTTAGGACCTACACTAAAATAAGCATCCGCATCGGCTTGAGTCATAGTTGGATATTTTTCTCCAAAAGCTGCCATTAATAAAGCCTCGCGCCACACAACGCTTGCTGCCCCATTATTACTAACTGATAATGCATGATCTGCCCATTCAAAAAGCGAGAACACATCGCTTGCAACAGCTTGACGCTTTACCAGTTTATTGGTTTCTATATTAAATACAGGAATAGTATGCTCATCTGTTAACACCCAATTACCGCCTTTAACGATTTTAGTTTTTAACAATGCCACACGTTTGCTATAATCGTTAGGGTATATTTTAGCTAATTGATCGAATAACGCAGTAACAACAACTAATTTACCAACACTACCTGGTTGAAATCCTCGACTTTCATTTTGTTGCGCATAACGTAAACTATCTGGTTTAGAAATATCTAAAATAGCCACAGAATAACTTTTATCCAATCTTGGAAATAAGGCATCAATTTGCTTTTGTAACCCTGGGTTTTCAATTAAAATATCTTCCGTTTTATTTTGTACTCGTGATAGCAAATTCAACTTAATATCATTAATACTTTTATACGCTCCTAATGGTAATTTAGCATCTGGTAAATCGCCCGAAATAGACAGTTGTAAATATTTTAATCTTTTTATTCCCGAATATTGATAACCATCTATTGGATAAATAGAATCGTTTACTGGAGATGTAAAAGCCATACAAATTACAGCTAATACTATTATTTTAATTGTTTTTATCATGATATTATAATGTTGTATTCAGTAAAATTTCTTTTTGAGTGTTAATTGTTGGTGTAATTGATTTTAGATAATCTGAACCTAATGCACTTTTATTTTCTACAAAAGGACGAATTTGAAATAACCACAATTTATTATCCTTGAAACCAAGTTCTACATCATAAGCTCCCTTATAATCCGATTTAGTTTTTTTGGCCATAGTTTTTCTAATCGTAGCTGATAGTTCTCTTATTTCTAAAATATTTTGAGCATTTAATATCGGTTTTTCAAACGTTTCTAATTTTTTGCCAGTTCCTCCTGTTACTGGTAATGTATTATGATATGCATCACGAGCGGGCGATAATAATTGTGCTTTACCATCCATACCAATATTGTATGTTTCAGCAGATTGACCATCTACTGCTCCACCTGCTCCACGACTAAAAGCAATAGTTAAATCATCTTCATTACCTGAAGAAATACCTTTTGTAATTAATACTCCAGAGTAATCTACATCTACCGAAGGTATCACTAAAATAGAAGGAAATACATTCTCTGGATTTAATAAATATTTCTGTCTCCATTTAAAACTACGTTCTGTGTAGGGCGAAGCCCAAACATCTTTGATGCCTTGTAAAATTTTCTCTTTTTCAGCGGCGTTAAAAATAGTAAGGTTAAGCCCAGCTCCTGTAAAATCTTTTAAATCTTCCATATTAGTGTCACTTCTTAAAAACACAGGAACACTGCCTATTGATTTACCAAAAATAGATTCAAATGACTTTGAAATTTCAGTAGTAAAATCAGCTTTTAAAGGCATGATTTTAATAGCAGATCGCAAAATTTCTAATTGTCTTAATTGAAAATTCTCTACTTCAGATTCAGAAACACCTTGACTTCTTTTTATTTCAGCCTCAGCAAACATCGCATTTAAAAACTCCCAATAACTTTTTCCTTGATTAGGCATAGCTTGATCCATGTGAATTCTAAAAATTCCGAAAGGAATTACAAAACCTTCCACCACATTATCTTTAAACATAGATTTTAATTGTCCGAGATTAGCCGCTTTTGGCCCACATAATTTCCCTGAATCACTAGCATCAACATCTCGTAGATTTAATATTTTGGTTTGATCCAAACGAATATCTTTAACAGGTACTTCTATCTTATCTTCTTTACGCACTTTTTTAGCAAACAAGCCTTTTTCTTCAGCAGTCATTTTAGACTCTTCTTTTAAAATAACCGTACCTCGATTTGAAACGGCATAAAAAACTTTCGCGCCATTAAAAGCCATCAGATTTTTTAAATTCTCATCGGATAAAGCCGCATTTGGAATCGCTAAATTCCGCGCAAGCAATTGCACATGAGACACCAAATTACCTTCTGCCACTGTTGCAATACCTGCAACTGGTTTTAAATCTGCAGGAGCACGTTCAAAAATATAAATCTTATCGCTAGATACTTCTATATCGTCTGGATTTCCATTTACAACTACCAACTCTCCAAAGGCATAACCTGGGTTTAATCCTCGAATACTACTTTGGTTAGATAAGTTAAGAACCTTATTAGATAACGAAGATTCTTTTGCAATAAAAGCACCTAAATCTCCAACTGCTTTACCTAATTGTAATGCTACTGATGAACGAATACGATCGTCAATAAAACTATAAGCTTTAGGTTCGAAAGCAGTATACATATTTACCACATCTTGATAATTAGCCTTAACCATTGCAGAATTCCACTCTACTATACCACGTGCTGCTTCAAGCTTTTTGGTAAGTTCTCCTAATGTTGCTTTCTTAGATGCATTTGGTTGTAATGTTGCTGCTACTTGCTCCCATTCCCATAACTCAATAGCTCCAGTTCCTGCGGCAGCCATCGCCAAAGCATCTACTTTTTCTAATTGTTCGCCAACCGTTTTTGGTTGCCAATCTGCAGATCTTTTAAAAACAACAGTTTCTAATTTATTAGCAATATCTAAAAGTATTAATCGTTGCGCCCCACCTTTTTCATTCACGCTATTTAGACGAATATCTAACAACATTTTGGCTACTTCTTTTGTTAAAGAAGCGGCATCGTTAGTATTACTATTTTTAGAAATAAATATTTTAAGGGATGTTTTTAAACCTGATTCGCCTTGCAATTTATTAACAAGTTTAATTAATTCATCTAAACTAACCGGTTTATGAAATTTTTGCATCGTTGCAACAAGCTCATCTATTTTTTTACTAAGTGTACCTGATAACTTTAATGCATTTTCCTTTTTAAAAGCAAGTGTTTTCTCAATATCTATAACCTCAGGGTTACTATGGATTTTAACCCGTAAATCCATGAATTCCCCATATTGATCTGAGATTACTTTAGATTGTGAACGCATTAATTGAGATAAATCATCATCACCTTGATGCGGCACATCTTTTAATGATTGTAACACCAAATAATAATTTTTTAAAAGGACTTCATCTTTAGAAAGCAACCACTTATAAAACTTTACACCCCAAACCTCTTCATCTTCAATTTGGATAGACCCACGATAAAACTGACCCTTTTTATTAATCCAACCATCATCAACACGTGCTAAATACCTACCTAATTGATATTGTTTTAAACGTGAGTGATTTTTTGAAATATCCCAAAAATCGGTTTTATCTGTATAGGCTAAAATTTGTCCTAAAAAAACATGATTACTTTGCCCCAAAGTAATAACTTCATTTTTATAAGTTGCGTGTTGCACCCCTCCAATTTCATCTGGACATGGATCTTTAGCTGCTCGCATAGTGCCATCATCACAAAACCATTGGATACTTTTGTAAGGCCCACGAATATCATTTTTATAGAATTCAATTTGGGCTGTTATTTTTTCGTTGCTTAATGTTTGCCCATAAATATTACTAGCAATTACAGTTAAAACAAACAATAAAATGTATTCTCGTATTTTCATTTTCTTTATATAGATTATAACCTATTTAGGCATATATATACCTTATTAGTCAAGCGTTTATATTACACATTTCTAAAATTCACTTTTAAAAATGTATAATATAAAGTTAATCTATTTTGAATAACTTTATCAAAAACAAAAAAAATAATTTCAGTGTATTATTTCATAAAAAAAAGCTTTAAAATTCCGATTCAAAACACAAAAAAATACTTTTAAACAACTATTAATAAACAAGTTAATCCATTTTTTTATTTTAAAGAATAATAATCACATTAAATAAATAGTTTTTCACTTACACGTTTAGGTTATTATTTTAGAATAAAAAAAGACGCTTTATTTACAAAGCGCCTTTTTTAAAATTTCAACATTAATAATTATTGCATTTTACGAAGATTAAGACCTAAGATAATTCGATACACACCGAAAAAGAAAAAGGCAAAACCCGTAGAATATACTATTACTAAATCGCCTACTAGCGGTTTAGCCAATATTATTAGAGCAAAAACACCAAATAATACGGCTGAAATTAGTAACATACTAGAGGCCTCTTTCGATTTACTTTTTAACTCATAATACATCACAATAAACATTATAGCTCTAAATAATAACCAAAACCCTAAAAATAATGGCAAAATTTTTATAGTTATATTTTCGTTTGCCATTAGTATTGCGCCAATAGCTAAATCGACAATACCACCAATGAGATAAAGACCCCACTGCTCAGAATTCTTACTAACTCCGATAGCATTAATAATTTCAAAAATTCCTGTAACGAACATCCACGCACTAAAAAATATAGCTAGTGTAATAAAGGTTTCTACTGGTGTAAACCAAAACCATAAACCGAAGCCAATTAATGCAATACCTAATAGGATTTGTATCCACCAGTATTTATGATTCATTGGCATTGTAAGTGTATTTTTCATTTTAATTATGTATTTAATTTTTTTTAATGTGTACGGTTTAAATCCATCAATTTATTATGGAAAAGCAATAACCATTGCTTAATATTTTTTCCAGAATCTGGATTTGTTTTTGAAGAATAGTAAGTTCCATCTTCCTTTTGAATCCAAATGGTTAATAAAACTCCTGTTTCAGAATTATTTGGTGCAAACCTTGAGTAAATGGTAACAAGTTGATTTTTTAACAACGGAAATTTAACGTGTTTGCTTTCAAGATCGATATCACCTTCTCCATAAGAAGTTACGTAGGTTGTACCGCTATGCTTTTCAATAAATTTTTGCCAATTATAAATAGATAGGCTTTCTCCAACACCTATAATATTTGTGGTAAAACTAGTTGCTAGTTTATTATATGGTAAACTTTTCTCTATAATTTGATAATCGCTTTGAGCTTTACTTATTGTTGCTGTAAGTAAGAAAGAAATTATTAAAAATGTGTTTTTCATGATTTTTAGTTTTAGTCATAATTCTTCAATAACAGTGTCGAATTGAAATTTAAAAGGGTGATCTTTAACGTATTTGAACAAAGCTTTTTTTAGTTGTTTAATACCATTTTTAATCTTATCTGTTTTTTCTAAAAGATGAAGATGTGTTTTATTTTCTTCAATATTTTCTGTTATATTTTTGGTATCAATCAATCTTGCTAATTCTGTTCTATGTACTTTTATTTCACTCAAAACATCATCGGATAATTTCCAGAGCAAATTATCTTTATTTCTATATATTTCTTTATGATTTAAATCTTCTATTGTAGTAGTATTTATGCGATTTGAAATTAGGCTATTAAAAAACTCTAATTCTTCTTCATAAAACTCAACATCTTCAATCCACTCTTCGGTTTGAAAATACATGGCCTTAAGTTTATCTTTCTGAAGTTTCTGAACATTTTCATTCATTATTAAATTTTTATTTCTTTTGAAAAGTATGAAGCTGTTCTTTTAAAGTGTTTAAATAATCTTCTAAGTCTTCAGCAGAAATAGGCTCACTTGAACTTATTCCTCTAAAAGGTGTTTCTTCCAAAACATTGTATAACTCAGGATAATTTGTTTCAATTTCTAAAATACAGGCTTCCGTTTCATCATTAAATTGTTGTATTTGTCTCATAATATATTGTTTTTTAAAAGTTTATAACTTTATTTTGAGTTCGTGTAAGTAGTCTTGAAGTGTTTCTGTAGAAACTCTAGAAAACATTTTTTGATATAGTGTTTGGTCTAACTGTTTATATAATTCTGGATAATATACTTCGATTTTTAAAGTAAAATCCTGAATTTAATATATAGGCTCTATTAATATTTCGGCACCTATCACTTTGTCTAAAATTACAAGTAAAGTTAATTTAGATTTAAAACAAAAAGTGCTACCTAAGTAGCACTTAACTTGCCTTTCAAGCTTTATTTTTGAAGTATTATTATAAATAAAAAATTAAAACATGCCAGAATTAGCAAGTTCAGAAAGAGAAATAATACTCTACTATAACCCAGATAAGCCAAGCTCATCAAAAACTTTGGGTTATGCCAAAGGCCAAGGCTATATACTAAGAGATATAAATATAGTAACCAACATTTTCACAGGTACACAACTAGAAGAATTGGCAAGTAAATTAGACGTTACTATAGAAGGTTTGGTTAATAAAGAACATAAGGATTTTGATGAAGGACTTCACGATTCCTGTTTTTCTGCAAATGATTGGATTAAAGTACTTCAGAAAAACTCAAAACTTCTTAAAGAACCAATAGCTATTAGGGGCCATCAAGCTATGTTTATAAAAACACCAAGTGATCTATCACGGTTATAATTAGATATTTTACTAATTAATTTTACACTACGTTGCTCAAGTAACATAAAAAGAGCTAACAAACAAATGTAAATACGTTTAAAATATGAGCTCAATAAAGAAATAGAACGTTTAGTTTAGATGGCATTTTATATCTACTAAAGCAGAAAAATAAAATTTTATATTAATAATTTAATAATCATTACAATTATGCAACATCATCCAGACGAGCGCAATCAATTAGAAGCACTACATGATCGCTATAAAAATTTCTCACTTGAGGTATATGATCATCATATTTCTGGTAATCATGAAAAACTAAAAGAAGCTCAAAAAAATTTAAGAGAAACTGAAATAGAACTTAATGCTCTAAAGAAAAAATTACATCCTTAAAACTCTTTTAGCTCGAAAAGAAGAAACCATCAAATATTAATATTTGATGGTTTCTTAATATTAAGGCTTCCAGTCCAATACTGCTAGTTTCAAATTCTTTCATAGATTACCTGAAAATTAGGTAAATAAATAAAGGGTTTTATTATTAAATATTTTGAACAATTGCATGAACTTCTGCAAAGACTAACAAAGTTAAAACCAAATAGTCCTAACATTTCTTAAAACAGGAAAAAAAGTTCCTTTTATAAAACTGAATCTACTCAAAAAATCACCAAAACCTAATATCCTCCACGAATTTGATTGTGAATTTCTGTTTTATACAAATCGGTTAATGCCTCATGAACTTCGGGTGATAATACTTCTAAATCTGAAGCTCCTGCATTAGAAACAACATGCTTTGGAGAACTTGCACCTGGAATAATACTACTTACAGCTTCGTGATCAAGTAACCAGCGTAAAGCTAATTGCACCATAGTTAATGAACTCGGTAAAATGTCTGTTTTTATGATTTCTACAATTTCTATACCTTTTTGAAATGGTAAACCGGCAAAAGTTTCACCTACATTAAAGGCATCTCCATTTTTATTATAATTACGATGATCGTTTTCCGGAAACGTCGTGTCTTTCGTAAATTTACCCGATAACAAGCCGCTTGCTAAGGGCAAACGCACAATAACACCAACACCTTTCGCTTTTGCTTGGGGTAATAAATCGGTAATAAGTTTCTGCCTAAATATATTAAATATAACTTGTAGGGATAACAAACCAGGTTGTTCTAAACAAATTAGACCTTCTTCTACTGTTTCTACACTAGCTCCGAAATGCTTTATAAGTCCTTCGGATTTTAATTCACGTAGCCAATCGAAAATATCGCCATCTTTTAAATATTGAATTGGTATGCAATGGAGCTGCAGTAAATCGAGCGAATCTACTCTTAATCGTTTTATAGAAGCTTCTACACTTTCGCGTAGCACAGCTTTTGTATATTTATCTGGATATGCATTACCGCCACGACCAAATTTAGTAGCTACTCGTATTGGTTTTTCTGTCGTTTTTAAGAATTCGCCAATAAGAGTTTCACTTTTTCCATCACCGTAAACATCAGCTGTATCAAAAAAAGTAATTCCGTTTTTTACAGCCTCGTTTAAGATATTAAAACTAGTGTCTTTGGATAGATCTTGCCCCCAATCTGCTCCTAATTGCCAACATCCTAAACCTACTTCACTTACTTCAAATCCGTGTAATCCTAATTGTCTTTTTTGCATATCACAAAGTTATGCTTAAAACAGTAATTCGTAAAAACTTTAAAACGTTTTTAACACTGCATTTTTTTAAGATAATTGATCCTTATAAAAAAACAAACACCTTCCATGACATCATGAAAGGTGTTTGTTTTCATCAATTGATGAATGTAATTATTTTATACGTTTACCTGTAATTTCACGTCCACCTTGCAACAATGTTACGCTTTCTATATTTCCAGATTCACCTTTATTAAAAGTTAATTGCGCTGTAACTACTTTTAAATAAAAAACGTTTTCAAATTTTGGAAATACATCAAATACAGGTTGTCCTGTTGCTTGAGTTTTAAGTTGATTCCCTTCTCTAGTAACTGCAAGGATAAATCCTGGCATGAGTTCGTAATTACCAATGTAAGTTTCTAATATAGCTTCTGTCACTTCAACTTCTTTTACTAAGTCACTGACATCCTCTCCTAACGTTTTTAGGAAATCTATCCCGTTTTGATTATTAGGGTTTAATTCTACTGATTTTCTATAATTAACAATAGCTAGGTCTTTTTTACCTAAATTCATTAAAGCTTCGGCATAACTATCATAAGCATTTGATGACTTCGGAAAAATGTCTATAATTAACTCAAACACTTTAATAGATGCTTCTATATTACCAGAACCCATCAGTTTATATCCCATAGCATTCAAATCACTTTCTTCTAAATTATAAAATTCAGAATCTTTAATTTCATTATAATGAGTAATTCCTGCATCGATTCCTTCTGCTTCAATAACCGTTAGCATAGCATCTGCTACCGATTTTTTAGGCATGCTATAGGCTTTGTTATTTATAATTCCTAAAATAGCATTAGATATTGAATTCAGTGGAGCTCCTCCTGTATTATTTAAAAGTACTATTAACGATTTATCCGAAGGTGTTCTAAGTATATTGGTGTTAAACCCATTAATTCCTCCTCCATGTTCAATGGCATAAATACTATCTTTAGAAGTTCCCATCTTTCTGTAACCAACACCCCAACCATAGGCATAATGACTCTTGCCCCAAGCAGAAATTTGAGGTTTAAAATAGAGTTCCATATATTTTTCAGAGAGCATCTTATTTGTATAAAGTACTTGATCCCAAATATATAAATCTTCAACTGTTGAATACATCGAACCTGCGGCATACGGAATAGACATATCTAAATATTTAGAGTTTTTATAACTTCCGGCTTCTTTCTCATAGCCGGTTGCTCTATTTTTTAAAATATCGCTGTGATTATCAAAACCAGTAGCATGCATACCTAAGGGTTCAAAAATATTTTCGTTTAATAAAACCTCATAGCTTTTACCTGATAATTTTTCCGCAATAACACCCAATAAAAAATATCCAGAATTACTATAACTAAATCGTTCTCCTGGTGTAAAATCTAAACGTTTATCTTGAAACTTTTTAACAAACGCTTCTGGTGTATATGGATTTCGACTTTCATCTTCCATAAAACCCGGAAAAGAGGTGTAATTTGGAATACCCGACGTGTGGGTTAATAAATGATGTACCGTAATTATATTTCCTGTTTCCTTAGGATAATCTGGAAGATAAGTGGTTATAGGTGCTTGTAAATCCAACTTACCATCTTGAGCCAGTTGCAAAATAAGCATAGCGGTAAATTGCTTGGTAATAGAACCTAAACGGTGTTTTGTATTTGGAGCGTTAGGCATATCCCATTCCATATTTGCCATGCCGTAACCCTTTTTGAAAATAACCTCACCTTGATTTGCCACTAAAACAGAACCATTGAACTTACCGTACTCGCTATACTTACTAACAAGTTGATCTATTTTTTCGGACTTTGTTTGAGCCAGAGTAACATGGCAAAATAAAAATAGCGTTAATAAGAAAAAACCTTTTGTTAAGCTTAAATTTTTTAATTGTGATTTCATAAGATGTTTTTTGATTGATTGATTGATTGATTGATTGATTGATTGATTGATTGATTATTCATATATGACGGTCAATACCCCCAATAAGTTACAAAAAATCTCAAAAAAACATCTTTACGCTAAAAATGATAAAAGTTTGCAAACCGAGATTTGCAAACTTTTATCATTTAATTTGGTATACATTAGGGTATACAACTTATAACGTTTTTAATATATTAACTAACTAAACGCTTAATAATATCTTTTACGGGTAAAATAGAATTTGTATGGGATATGCTCGGGCCTGCAACCCAAACGGTCTTATAAGTGGCTTGTGTAGCCGCCTTTTCAGTAGCTTTCATTCCTATAGAGAAACGAATCATTTTAACCCATTTTTTAAGTGTTTTACTTTTGTTTAAAACAGTTTCTATCCAAGTAGATTTTGTTCCAATTTTTTGAACGTACGGTGTATTAATTACAGTACATGGAGTGCCTGAGATACGCTCTGTCATTACAATATCTTCTGCACCATAATCTACACAGGCTTGTTTGTATTCTTGGGTTACACCGGCTTCTATAGAGGCGATAAAAGGGCTTCCTACTGAAATACCATCGGCACCATAACTCATCATAGTATCAATATCGGCTTTACAACCTACTCCTCCGGCAGAAATTACAGGAATATTTAAATGTGATTTTAAGTCTTTTATAAGTGCTTCTGGAGATAGTTTTCCACGATGACCACCAGCTTCGTTATTTACTGCTATAGCAGCATCAGCGTTTAGACTTTCTACTTTTTTAGCGAAATGCAAATCGGTAACATCACAAAACACTTTAATACCTACTTTGTGGGCTTGATTTATAGTTTCTTCTGGGCTTCCTAAAGAGGTAATTATAAAATCGCAACCTTCCTCGCATAGTACCCGCAGTTGCTCTTTATATTTTATATTCGACTTGTTTACAATTAAATTAAAACCAAAAGAACCACCTGCTACTTTTGCCGATTTTAATTCGTGAATAGCAACTTTCAACTCATCTAAAGTCCGGTAATTTAATGCAGGAATACAACCTGCAATACCACTTTTCATGGCCTCGATTACCATAGCTGTATTCGAAACCAAAAACATTGGTGCTTGAATTATTGGATATTTTATTTGAAGTAATTCAGTGAGTTTAGTTTCCATTTGGTGTCATTGGTTTCTACAAATATAGTAAAAATATTATGCACGCATAATAAATCACATATAACTCAATCATCAACTAATCAATAAACCTATAATACACCGTCTTTAAATAAGCCCCTTCAGGAAAACCTATAGGATGATCGGTATCATGCTGGGTTTTTGAAAGAATTTTATAATTACGTTTTATAGATGATAAAACATCACTATTAATCTCGTAAAACTCCTGAGCAAGTACTCTAGAAGAACAAGAAGCCAAAACAAGTAAGCCATTTTTAGCTGTCAGTTTTTCTCCTAATTCGGCAAGTTGCGCATATTTCTTTTTAGCGAGTTCAATTTCCGAAGCTTGTTTTGCAAAACTTGGTGGATCGATTACCACAACATCAAAAGTAACTTTGTCTTTTATTAGTTTTTTTAATTCCACAAAAGCATCGCCTGCAATTGTTTGGTGTTTTCCTTTGAATTTATTTAGTTTACCATTTTCTAAGGCAATTTCTAAAGCTTGTTTACTAATATCTAGACTCGTAACTTCTCTTGCTCCATTAGATAAAGCGTGTACTGAAAACCCACCAGCATAAGAAAAAACATCGAGTACCGTTTTCCCTTTACTCAACTCGCCTACTTGTTTTCTATTGGCTCTATGATCTAAGAAATAACCCGTTTTGTGCCCTTTAATAACGTTTGCCGAAAAATTAACGTCGTGCTCCACAAACTTAACTACTTCATTTTTCAATGTTCCAAAAACAACATCGCCATTTTCTAGTTTATGCTTTTTTGAATTTTCTAAACTTCGACTTAATCTAATAACAACCGTTTTACAATCCGAGATTTCTTGTAAATCCGGAATAATAGTTTCTATATAAGGTAACCAAATTTCAGAATATATTTTTACCACTAAAACCGAAGCATAAACATCGGCAATAAGTCCTGGAAAACCATCATTTTCACCAAATAACAAACGGTAACTATTAGTGTTTGTTTTTAATAAAGATTGACGTTTAGCAAAAGCTTTACTAATTTTATGCTTAAAAAAAGCCGCATTAATTTCTGCTTTTTCATTGCTGCTATGTAGCATTTTAATTCGAATTGGCGAATTAGCATCATACAAACCTAAACCAACAACTCGGTTTTTGTTTTTACCGAAAATAATAGCTAAATCTCCCGATTTAGCATTATCGTTTACTTTGGTAATATTATCCGAAAACACCCATGGGTGCCCTTGAACCACAAACTGTTCGCCTTTAGCGTTTAGTTTTACGGCTAATCTTTTTGGATTGTAATTAGATTTTATTTTTGAAGAAAATAGCATGCTTAAAATTTACTGTAAAAGTACTCGTTTTCTTTTGGATAAAAAGTAAAATATACAAGTGAAAATAAAATACTTCTTATTATTTGAAAATAAAAAAAACGCAATCAAATTAATGATCGCGCTTAACACAAAAGTATTATAATTTTATCTCGTTAATATAATTTCTATTTTAATTTCTGTGATACCGTTTGCACTTGCGTCTGGTATTGCTTCTAAACTATCTGCAGTAAGTACTAACTTATTTTCTGTTAACTCGGTAATTTGGTAAGCAACAGTTTCAGTTCCGTCTGTTAACAATAATTGGTTACCATCTTTAATCCAAGTACTATTGTTTTCAAATGAAAGATCTTCAACATTTTGTGTTTGACTTTGCCCTAGTGTTTTTGAAACTAATTCTAAGCTATAATTACCTTCTCCAACAACATTATTAGGCATTTCTGTAAAGGTCATCGTAAAATCGATATCATAACCTTGCGCTACATAAATAGACTCTATAGATTCTCCTAAAACTTCTGTTGTTGTAGTTCCAGCATAGCTAATGGCTTGTCCATTCCACTCCCCTGTTAATTCTGCAGAAGTTGATGCTGAATCATCACTTGAGCATGAAGATAAAACCATTGTAAACGCAATAAATAAAACACTTAATTTTTTCATAGTCTATTTTTATATGTTAAATAATTCGTCAATATTAAGAAACAAAAAAAACGCAACCAAACTAATGGTTGCGTTTTTAATTTTTACGAAATGTTTTATAAAAATTCTAAATAAATTCAGAATACAATATTCATCCATTTCGATTTAGCAAAATAGAATTTCTGCTTATTTTACTTCTTCGAAATCTACATCTTCAACATCACTTCCTTCAGCTTGAGATTCTGCTCCTGCATCTGGTCCTGGTTGTGCTCCACCTTGCTCTGCTTCAGCTTGTGCTTTGTACATTTCTTCACTTGCTACTTTCCAAGCTTCGTTTATTTTATCTAAAGCAGGTGTAATAACAGCTAAATCTTTAGATTCGTATGCTGCTTTCAATTCTGCTAAAGCATCAACAACAGGTTGTTTTTTATCTTCAGATATTTTATCACCAAACTCTTCTAATTGTTTTTCCGTTTGGAAAATCATAGAATCTGCTTCATTTAATTTCTGAGCATTTTCAGCTGCTATTTTATCAGATTCAGCATTTGCTTCAGCATCAGCTTTCATCTTTTGGATTTCATCTTCACTTAATCCAGAAGATGCTTCAATTCTAATATCTTGTTTCTTACCAGTCGCTTTATCTTCAGCTCCTACTTTAATAATACCATTCGCATCAATATCAAAAGTTACTTCAATTTGTGGAGTACCTCTTCTTGCTGGTGGAATATCACTTAAGTGAAAACGTCCAATTGTATTGTTATCGGCAGCCATTGCTCTTTCCCCTTGTAAAACGTGAATTTCTACAGAAGGTTGATTATCGGCAGCTGTCGAGAATACTTGCGATTTTTTAGTTGGTATTGTTGTATTTGCTTCAATTAATTTTGTAAATACATTACCCATAGTTTCAATACCTAAAGATAAAGGTGTTACATCTAAAAGTAAAACATCTTTAACATCTCCAGATAATACACCACCTTGGATACCAGCTCCTAAAGAAACAACTTCATCAGGGTTTACACCTTTACTTGGTGATTTTCCGAAGAATTTCTCAACTGCTGCTTGTACTGCAGGAATACGTGTAGAACCACCTACTAAAATAACTTCATCAATATCAGATTTAGATAAACCTGCTGCTTTTAAAGCTGTTTGACATGGCTCAATAGTACGTTTTACTAAATCGTCAATTAATTGCTCGAATTTAGAACGTGTTAATGTACGTACTAAGTGTTTTGGTCCACTAGCAGTAGCAGTAATATAAGGTAGGTTAATTTCTGTTTGTGCAGAAGATGATAACTCAATCTTAGCTTTTTCAGCAGCTTCTTTTAAACGTTGTAAAGACATTGGATCTTTTCTTAAATCCATGTTCTCTTCAGCATTAAACTCATCTGCTAACCAACCGATGATTTTCTCATCAACATCATCACCACCTAAGTGCGTATCACCATCTGTAGAAAGTACTTCAAATACACCATCACCTAATTCAAGGATAGATACATCATGCGTTCCTCCACCAAAATCAAATACTACTATTTTTTGGTCAGTTCCTTTTTTGTCCATACCGTAAGCTAAAGCAGCTGCAGTAGGTTCGTTAATAATACGTCTAACTTTTAAACCAGCAATTTCACCAGCTTCTTTAGTTGCTTGACGTTGACTATCGTTAAAGTAAGCAGGTACAGTAATTACCGCTTCAGTAACATCAGTTCCTAAATAATCTTCTGCCGTTTTCTTCATTTTTTGAAGAATCATAGCCGATAATTCTTGTGGCGTATATAAACGACCATCAATATCAACTCTTGGCGTATCGTTATCACCTTTAACTACTTTATAAGGTACACGTTCCGCTTCTTTTTTAGACTCAGAATATTTGTTACCCATAAAACGTTTAATAGAATAAACTGTTTTTGTTGGGTTTGTAACTGCCTGACGTTTTGCAGGGTCACCAACTTTAATTTCACCGCCTTCTACAAAAGCGATTACAGATGGTGTTGTTCTTTTTCCTTCTGCGTTAGGAATAACTACTGGCTCGTTACCTTCCATCACAGAAACGCAAGAGTTGGTTGTTCCTAAATCGATTCCAATAATTTTACTCATAATATATTTTTTTAATGTGTTGAATATTAATTTTTTATTTCGAGTAGTATAAGTCAATCATTATGCCAACCAAAAACAACTGACACAGTGGCAGTTTTTTAATAGTCAGTTTTATAATCAGTAATACTCAGTGCCATACTAATTTAACAACAATCTTCAGTGCTAGCAAAGGTTTTCAGTGCTTAATAAATTATTTAATAAAATGAGTGACAATTATTTTGCAGTGTCTTTCATTAATATAAAATGTTTTTCGGGCGCATCCCAAAAGGGTCGGGCTATCACTACTCGCTCCTCCTTAGGTCGGGAGCTCAAACAAACCGTTCTATCCCTTGCGCACATTTCCGCCAAGTAAAGTAACATAACGAGAGTATATTTCAATTTGTAACCTTTTAACTTTTCATTTATAAAAATTGACACAAAACTTTAAATCCCTCTTAAAACATTATATATATTTGTTTCTAAATACAACGTTTTCGCAACTATGGAATGTATCTCTGTTTTCGACATGCTAAAAATAGGCATTGGCCCATCTAGCTCACACACATTAGGACCATGGCGAGCTGCCGAACGCTGGATTGGCGAGCTAAAAGCCAACAAAACCTTCGATAAAGTCGAAACGATTCAAGTGGATTTGTACGGTTCATTATCCTTAACAGGAAAAGGCCATGCTACAGACTATGCTGTAATGTTAGGTTTAACGGGTGCCGATCCAGAAACCCTTCCTATAAAAGATATAGAAACAACTATAGCTTCAATAAAGGCAACAAAAAAAATACAATTCAACAACGAAAAAACAATAGACTTTCAAGCTGAAAATAATATTGTTTTTAATAAGAAATTTTTACCATTTCATTCCAACGGCATCATTTTTAGCGCCATGATTAACGGTAAAAAAGCAAAATCTACCTTCTACTCTATCGGCGGCGGTTTTGTTGTAAAAGAAGAACGTAAAAACTCCAAAAAGAACTTTGAAATAAAGTGTTCGTTTCCTTACCCTATTGATAAAGGAACAGAACTACTAAAATTCTGTAAAGATTTAAATAAACCCATTTCTGAAGTTGTTTTAGAAAACGAAAAATCTATACGTACAGAAGCAGAAATAGATTATGAACTAAAACGCATTTGGGATACTATGCTAGAATGTATGTATACAGGTTGCCATACCGAAGGCCATCTTCCTGGTGGTTTAAATGTACGCCGTAGAGCTTTCGATATGCACAAACGCTTACAAGGATCATCTCCATACTCAAATCCTGTAGAATGGATTTACTCCATTAGAAATACCGAAGTTAAATTTAGACAAATATTAAAATGGGTAAGCTGTTTTGCCTTAGCAGTAAACGAAGTTAATGCAGCCTTAGGCCGTGTAGTTACAGCTCCTACAAACGGGAGTGCAGGCGTTATTCCATCTGTACTTATGTATTATTTAGTGATTGAAAACCACGATGGAAATTTCGAGGATATTAAAAAATTCTTACTTGTTGCTGGAGAAATTGGTAGCATCTTTAAAAAAGGTGCCACAATTTCGGCTGCCATGGGTGGTTGTCAGGCAGAAATTGGTGTTTCATCTGCAATGGCGGCCGGAGCGTTAACCGAATTACTTGGAGGCACACCAGAACAAGTTTTAGTCGCTGCCGAAATTGCCATGGAACATCACTTAGGTTTAACCTGCGATCCTATTGGTGGTTTAGTACAAATACCATGTATTGAGCGTAATGCTATGGGTGCTATAAAGGCAATTAACGCCGCAGAACTGGCATTAGATACCGATCCTAAAAATGTAAAAGTACCACTAGACAAAGTAGTAAACACCATGTGGGAAACTGCAAAGGACATGAATTCTAAATACAAAGAAACGAGCGAAGGCGGCTTGGCTGTTGGTGTAAATATGTCCGATTGCTAATGTATTATTTTAATTCCAATTTTAGAACAGCAAACTTATGGTTGTTTTTATTCAATTTGAATTTTAAACAAAAAAAGGTCCCTTCCCAAATTAATGAGAAGGGACCAGTAGAAAGTGGTTCGGAAAAACGGAATAGTAACCAACCAAATTTTAACCCTAACTTAAAGTTAATCCTGCAATCTTACTTGACTTTCTACTATATCTTTAATAGGAACAATAATTTTCCCAGTACTTGTTTTTAATGTTACCGATATACCATCGATAGATTCTATTTCTCCTTTTATATCGTCAAACTCAATTTTCTGACCGACTTCATATATTTTTCTTGTGTAGAACGTTCTAAACAAATCGCCTACTACTTTTTGAGCTCCAAAACCAACAGCTAAAGCAAAGGCTAATAAAAATGCCGCCAAAATCATGGTAATGTTACTTGTGATAATCTCTGTATCTACACCAGCTTGATTTAATGCTGTTATAGAAATAAAAATTAAAAGCAACATAAATATAGCTTGACTAATCATTTTTCCTCCAGACAACTCCATGGATTCAAAAAACGATTGCAATGATTTTTTAACAAAATTGGCAAACAATAGACCAATAACAAATATGGCTAAAGCTGTTATTAATTTCGGCATATAACCAATCACGCTTTTTATACCATCAGATATCATTGTTAAATTCAACAAATCTGTAACAATCATTACTAAAATAATGTAAAGCATCCATTTAACGAACTTCGCTACAATGTCTATAACATTAAATTGTATTTTTTTATCTCCAAATAAATCAATTTCATTTAGCTTATCATCAAGCTTATCTGCCTTTACAAACTTTAATGACTTCCTTATAATATTAACTACTAATTTTATAATTAATATTCCAATGATAATACCTATTATCGCTCCTGCGATAGTGGGTAAAACATCTACTATACTTTCCCAAATTGTACTTAATGATTCTTTTAAACTGTCGACAAGGTTCATTTTATATTGAGTATTTCGGTTACTTATTTTCTACTTCTCATGGTTAGCTCTATTACGCTCGTTAAATTGTACGAAAACAATTCGGCTATTTCCATAATTAACTTGGCCATGGCGATATCACTCATAACCTTAGCCTTAAGTTCCTGCGGAACTTGCTTTAATGGCTTATTTATGTCTAAAAACGGGTTCTCCATTATCCAAGGTTATTATTATAAACGTCTACTAATTTATCTTTAGCTCGTTTAATTCGCATTTTTACAGCACTTTCTCCAATCCCTATAACATCTTCAATTTCTTTTATAGTTAAGGAGTCTTGATATTTTAAAAGCAATATCATCTTTTCCTCCGGAGAAATCAACTCTAATGCTATTTTTAATTTATCAACTTTCATACTTAGAAAGCTACTATCATCTTCCTCTTCTTCATAGAGGCCTTCTATATTTTCAATATCGGTATAATCTACCGATTGTTTCTCTATTTTTTTTGCTGTGTTTCGAGTAACATAATTAACACAATGATTATAAGTAAACGCATATAACCAAGTTGAAAACTTTGAATTTCCTTTAAAGCTTGCTAATTTAACAAATAACTTTAAAAATACATCTTGCGTTAAATCTTTTGCTTCATCTTCATCTTTAGCAAACCCCATACACTTGTTATATACTAAGGTGGCATACCTGTCGTATAAAACTTCAAAAAGCATGGTATCATTGCTATGCACAATGCCTTTTATCAAATCTTCATCAGATTTGTTATTAATGTTTGTTAGGGTTTTCAAATTTAGCTCACGCTAGTTTAATGGTTACAAGTTTTAAGACACAGACTCTTTTAAAAAGTCACATTTTTTTTCGAAATTTCTAAAAAAAAATAAAACAAAAATTTAATAATCTAAAAACAAGGTGTTTATCTTTTAATATAAAATTTATTTTTTTTGTACATAAATTTATTTTGAAAGAATAAACTTGTTAAAGAAATGTAAATTTAATCTAATTTATAGAAAAACAATGCCCTTATTTTATTTTAATATTTTTAAACATAACAAAAGGCTGCTAACAAAAAGTTAAACAGCCTTATAGCATTAAATTTATTTATAACTTAAATATGTAATGGTCTATTATCGGTTGCTGCTAATGCGGCTTCTTTAATAGCTTCTGTAAATGTTGGATGTGCATGAGACATGCGAGATACATCTTCCGCGGAAGCACGATATTCCATAGCTACTACAGCTTCGGCAATCATATCGGCAGCACGAGCTCCAACCATATGTACTCCTAAAATTTCGTCGGTAGTTTTATCGGCTAAAATTTTAACAAATCCATCTAAATCCATACTCGCTCTACTTCTACCTAAAGCACGCATTGGAAATTGCCCCGTTTTATATTCAATTCCAGCTTCCTTTAATTGCTCTTCTGTTTTTCCAACAGTAGCCACTTCTGGCCATGTGTAAACTACACCGGGAATTAAATTATAATCTATATGTGGTTTTTGTCCTGCAATAGTTTCTGCTACAAACGTTCCTTCTTCTTCAGCTTTATGAGCTAACATAGCACCTTTGATAACATCGCCAATAGCATAAATATTAGATGCACTAGTTTGTAAGTGTTCGTTAACATCAACCAAACCTCTGTCTGTTAATTTAACTCCAGCAGCTTCTGCATTTAAACCATCTGTATAAGCATGACGCCCAACAGATACTAAACAGTAATCTCCTCTAAATTCTACTTCTTCACCTTTTTTATTATCAGCCTTAACGATAACTTCATCACCAACACGCTCAACAGATTTAACTTTGTGAGATGTATTAATTTTGAATTTTTGCTTCTTTAAAACTTTGTTTAATTCTTTTGATAAACCGGCATCCATAGTTGGGATAATACGGTCCATATATTCTATAACAGAAACTTCAGCACCAAGACGCTTATATACTTGCCCTAATTCTAAACCAATTACACCACCACCAATTACGATTAAGTGTTTAGGAATTTCTTTAAGTTTTAAAGCTTCGGTAGATGTAATAACACGTTCTTTATCTAATGTGATAAATGGAAGAGTAGATGGTTTACTTCCTGTTGCAATAATAGTGTTTTTTGCTTCAATTTCGGTTGTTTCTTCGCCAACAATTGTAATATGTGTAGCGTCTTTAAAACTTCCTAAACCTTGATAAACATCAATTTTATTTTTCTTCATTAAAAAATCAATCCCGCCTGTTGTTTGGTCTACAACAGCTTGTTTGCGGTTTATCATTTTTTCTAAATTCACTTTAATTTCACCAGGAATCTCAATACCGTGTTCTTCAAAATGTTTTACGGCATCATCATAATGGTGTGAAGAGTCTAAAAGTGCTTTACTCGGGATACATCCTACATTTAAACACGTACCGCCAAGGGTGCTGTATTTTTCAATAATTGCAGTTTTCATTCCTAATTGTGCACAGCGAATAGCTGCTACATAGCCTCCTGGACCTGAGCCTATAATGGCTACATCGTATGAATTCATAATATTTTTTTGAAATTTATCATTGTAATTTGAAAATCAAAAATACAAATGTTTTGTGGGAAGTCAATAAAAAAAATAACTTATCAAATAGAATTATAATACTTGTATTTCTTTGGCCTAATTATTTAAAATTCAATTATAAAAGTCTATAAATGGTAGATTATCATCATAATTGGTTAACCAGTTTTAGAAAAGTTTAAGCATCAATAATTACGTCTTCCCTTTTGTAAACATAGGTATATAACCACATAAGTGTAAATGTTGGAACAACATCTAAGCCTGGTGCTGCTTCTTCTATAAAAGAAATTACAGCTGCAATTTTACCAGCTTTGCCTTTGTAAAGTTTCGTCATTAACCAAGCAGAAACAGGAGCCCATACCACATCGGTAAATTCTCCAAAACCTGGAATAATAAAAGACACATAGCCTAAAGCATCAAAGGCGATACTAATTGCTAATTTTTTGTATTTGTTCATTTAAATAGTAATTTATACTTTTTTTATAAACAAGAAACATACCAAATTTACTTATAGCCTACTTTCCTATTAATTTTAAAAATTCATTTCTAGTCTCAATTTTCTCAAACTGCCCTCTAAAACCTGAAGTTGTTGTCACTGAGTTTTGCTTTTGTACACCACGCATCATCATGCACATGTGAGAAGCTTCAATTACTACAGCTACACCTTGTGGTTTTAGCGTATCATTAATACAATCTAAAATTTGCTTGGTTAAACGTTCTTGAACTTGCAAACGACGCGCAAAAACATCTACAACTCTAGGTAATTTACTTAAACCTACAATTTGTCCATTTGGAATATAAGCAATGTGTACTTTTCCGAAAAACGGTAAAATATGATGTTCGCAAAGGGAATATAACTCGATATCTTTTACAATCACCATTTCGTTATAAGACTCTTTAAACATAGCGCCTTTCAATATTTCAACAGGATCCTGATCATAACCCTGCGTTAAAAACTGCATAGCTTTTGCGGCACGTTCCGGAGTTTTTTGAAGCCCTTCGCGTTGCGTATCTTCACCTAAATTCTCAATAATGCTTTTGTATTTATCTTGAACATCTTCGGTAACTTGCGTGTTATATTCTTCTAGATTCTTATAAGCCATCATTTTTGTTTTTCAATTATCTTCAAAAATAAATATAATTATTTAGAATAAGCTAGGTAATAAAATTAAATCAAAATTGTGCGGCACAACTTAAAGTAGTAATTTCACGCCTATATTTTAATTAAATGATTAGAGCAAAAAATATTCAGAAATTCTACGACGATTTACAAGTTTTAAAAGGTGTTGATATACACATAAAACCAAGTGAAGTTGTTTCTATTGTTGGAGCTTCGGGCGCCGGAAAAACAACACTTTTACAAATTTTAGGGACTTTAGATAAAGCATCGCCTAGTGAAAATTTCGAATTAATTATAAACAACACTAATATTGGTGCGCTTAACGATAAGGCTTTAGCTAAATTTAGAAATGAACATATTGGTTTTATTTTTCAATTCCATCAATTATTACCAGAATTTACGGCTATTGAAAACGTATGTTTACCCGCATTTATAAAAGGTACTAATAAAAAAGATGCTGAAAAACGAGCTAAAGAATTATTAGATTTTTTAGGATTATCTCATCGTTATAATCATAAACCAAACGAATTATCGGGAGGTGAACAACAACGTGTTGCCGTTGCTAGAGCTTTAATTAATAGTCCTGATTTAATTTTCGCAGATGAACCTTCGGGGAATTTAGATAGTGAATCGGCAGAGAATTTACATAGTCTGTTTTTTAAATTACGTGATGAGTTTGGGCAAACTTTCGTAATTGTAACGCACAATGAAGAACTCGCTAATCTTGCTGATAGAAAACTAACTATGGTTGATGGGAATATTGTAAATTAATTTCTTATTTAAAAAAATAAAAATTTAATAATAAGCTTATTAACCTTTTAAGCATCTTAAAGTTGAATTTAAAAAAAAATCTGTTTATTATAATCGCCTTTAGTCCTTTATTAAACAGCTAATTTTTATTTAAAAGACCTAGAAGTCCTAATATTGGGCCGATAGCTATAATTAAAAACAGATATTTCACTTCCATAACATCTATTAAGTTGCTTGCTAATTGAATACTAACAATAGTTATAGCAAACCCAATAGAATTAACGATTGTTAGCGCCGTACCTTTATGTTCTGCATTTACGTTTTGGGCTACTAGAGTTGAAAACAAAGGTGAATCGGCCACGACAACCATACCCCAAAATACTAAGAATATGACAAAAACAACTTCTGAGTTTAGGCTGAAAAATAACGGAGACACTAAACAACAAAGTCCTGAGAACAATAATGCCATCGCTCCTATTTTTTTAGCGCCATAAACTTGAGATAAATAACCAGAAACAACACATGCCAAAGATCCTGATGCTATAATTACAAAACTGAGCATTGGGATATTGAATTCTACTTCTGGATGTAACTCCACATAAGCCTTTAAAATAATAGGAACAAAAGCCCAAAACGTGTACAATTCCCACATGTGCCCAAAATAACCAAAGGCTGCTTTTCTAAAATCGTGAACTTTAAACACATTGAAAAGTACAGAAATATCGAATTTTGTAACCGGCTTTCTAAACGGTCCATCTGGAACAAATACAAGCATAACAATACCTCCAAGCATTGCCAACACTGTTGTGGTGTAAATAATATGTTGCCAAGAAAATGAACTTCCAAAACCTTTTAAAACATGAGGGAAAGCGGTTCCTAAAACTAAAGCTCCAACCAAGTAGCCAAGTGATTTACCCAAACCTTTATCGAAATAATCGGCTGCAATTTTCATACCTACGGGATAAATACCAGCTAGAAAAAAACCTGTACCAAACCTAAGTATTAACAAACTAGAGAGATTATGGTCTTCCAAAACAATCATTAAGTTAAAAATTGCAGCTAAAACTGCGCTAACAAAAAACACTTTAGATGGAGAAAACCTGTCGGTTATTGTTAAAAGTGCAAATAAAAAGGTTCCTATAATAAAACCAAACTGCACGGCTGATGATAAATGCCCTAAAGCCGACTGATTTAAAGTAAAGTTATTTACCAAATCCTCAATCACACCATTTGTCGCAAACCACAGCGAGGTGCAACAAAATTGAGCAAATACAATAATTGGTAAAATGTACTTTGTTTGTTTCATTAAAAGGTATTAAAAACGAATTTAGTTTTTAATTGATTAGTAAGACGTGTGTAAAGTCAAGTTATTACAATATTTTTGTTTTATTATGAAAGATCAATCGAAAAAAATATCCAAAGCGGAACTAAAAGAATTTTTAGACGCCAAGGTTTACGAGTTTAACAATCCGAAGTTTATTGATAGTGATCCAATACAAATTCCCCATCAATTTTCGAAAAAAGAAGATATTGAAATCGCTGGTTTTTTGGCTGCTACTATTGCTTGGGGAAACCGAAAGAGTATTATTAACAACGCCAATAAACTAATGAACTTATTGGATAATTCGCCTTTCGATTTTGTTTTAAATCACACAGAAAGTGATTTAGAAAAATTACTACCCTTTGTACACCGCACCTTTAATGGCGGCGATTGCGTGCAGTTTATAAAATCTTTACAGCATATTTATAAAAACCATAATGGATTGGAAGCTATTTTTACTAAACATGCTGATGGTGCTTTTTTACAGACTTCCATTTCTGAATTTAAACGTGCTTTTTTTGAAGTTGATCATTTAAAACGAACAGAAAAACATGTGAGCGACCCCTTACGAAAATCGGCAGCCAAACGTATTAACATGTTTTTACGTTGGATGGTGAGAAACGATAATACTGGCGTAGATTTTGGCATCTGGAAAAGCTTATCTCCTGCTCTATTATCTTGCCCTCTAGATGTACATTCTGGAAATGTTGCTAGAAAAATTGGGTTTATTAAACCGAAAGCAAAATGATGCTAAAGCGCTTTTGGAATTAGACACGAGTTTAAGGGCATTGGATAAAAGCGATCCTGTAAAGTATGACTTTGCTCTTTTTGGCTTGGGAGTTTTTGAAGGGTTTTAGGGATTGATTTAAAATGTGTTTTGTTTAATGGTCTGAAGATTTTTAATAGAACATTTATAATATTATTGATTTTTTAGCTGTTTTTCCGTTCCTTTCTAAAAGAACATAAAGCATAGCGACAACACTAGCGTTAGGGATTGAACGGCGTGTTTGAAATCCTTTTTGCGAAAAAACTAAAACGGAACATTCTTGGTTGAACTGAATTTTAATAAAAATAGTAATTCTTAAAAAATTAAGAACGTTTCGCAAAAAGATTGAGTAGTGAAAGCCCGACCCTTTTCGGGTAACGCCAAAAAAAAAATTATTCCGTGAAACATTTTCTTTTTATATCTTCTTTGATTGATTAGTTTATAAAATCGAATTTCATCTTGTCGAAATAAATGGCTAACTTCGTTTAATCTCAATACATACACTCAAAGATAAACATAAAACAGCCAAATTATTATGATAAAAAATCAATATAATTTTTTAACATTAAGTTTAATATTAGTCAGCTTTTTGGCTTGTAAAAACAGTAGTTCTAACACTAAAACGGTTAATAAAGATAAAGTAACCATCTCGGTTAAAAGCGAAAATTTTCTGACGGGAGGGTTAGCTGAACCTATTTCGATAGAAAGTAGAACACTTTCTGATGGTTCTACTGCCGATTGTTATAAAATAGTAGCAACAAGCACGCCAACAGACCATAATATGGGACCTTGGTGCCCTAGCAATGTTTCTGATGATGCTTCGGCGGGAGGTATTTGGTTAGATGATGGAAAGGTGTATGATGTGGATGGTGCTTTTGTAAAAAACTTAGCAACATTTTTTAAAGATGATACTTGGATGTTATACAACAGTGAAACTGGTGAAATCACAAAAACAAAAACGAAACAAGAGTGCCAAGAAGCTGCAAATCCAAATGTTGGAGCAGAATACCAAAATTATTGCGTAGAGTGTTTACCGGCTTATGTGGCAGATGTGCAACATACATATTATATTCCGGTTACTCCTAAAAAAGCTGTTTCGGCTTATGCCTTTTCAAAAGGTCCTGGTGGTAGAGGTCCTGGCGGACCGGGTGGTCCAGATGGTCACGAAAGACCAGAACGCCCTGAAGCAGGACACGAAAGACCGGAAGGTAATTCTGGAATGCCTTCTAGCAGAGGTTTAGCTTTTAACGGTGTTGTTTTTGATGCACCTGCTCCTGTAGATAATATTTTAAGTGCTTACACTTTGGCGCCTTTTGATGATGCTGGTGGACATATAAACTTAGCGGCTGGTTATCACTACCATGCTGCAACTGGTATTTCTAAAAAAATAGAACAAGCCGACGGGCATGCTGCTATGATAGGTTATGCATTTGATGGTTATGGAATTTTTGAAAACACAGATGCCAACGGAAAAGCGTACATAGATTTAGATGAATCTAGAGGTCATTACGACGAAACTAGAGGATATCATTATCATGTAGACGATGCTGGGAATAATAATTTTATAGATGGTTTACGCGGTGAATATGCTTTATAAGCAAAATAAATCTTTCATATTTTAATAAAAAATAAGACACTTATTATTAAAATTGTTAGTCATAATAAATTTTAATCTTTTTAAAATAAAAACATTTTATCACAAGTTTTTTAAATAAAAGGCATCTAACATTTAAACCTTATTATTATCTGAGGTATAAATAATCAAAAAAATATTATGACAACAACTAAAATTCAAAATCTAGCATTAAGTTTTATTTTAGTAGCTTTTACCGCTTGTAGTGACGATGATTCCAACACCGATACAGAAACATCTACAGATGATGAAGTAACGGTATCGGTACAAAGTGACAACTTTCTTTCTGGTGGGCTATCTGAAGCTATTTCTATTGAAAGCAGAACGCTCTCTGATGGTACAACTGCAGATTGCTACAAAATAGTAGTGACATCAACACCTACAGATCATGAAATGGGACCTTGGTGTCCAGATAATATTTCTGACGATGCTTCGGCTGGTGGTATTTGGTTAGAAGATGGTGAAGTTTTTGATGTAGATGGTGCTTTTGTTCAAAATTTAGCAACCTTTTATAATGATGACACTTGGATGATGTATGATAGCGAAACAGGTGCAATAACGAAAACTTCTACTATAGAAGAATGCGAGGAAGCTGCAAACCCTAATGTTGGAGCAGAATATGAGAATTATTGTGTAGAGTGTTTACCATCTTATGTTGCAGATATTACGCATACATATTATATTCCTGTAACTCCTAAAAAAGCGACTACCGCATACGTATTTACAACAGGACTTGGTGGCGGTCCTGGTGGCGCTGTAAGTACTCTTCCTTCTAGTAGAGGTATAGCATTTAACGGTGTTGTTTTTGATGCGCCTGCTCCTACAGACAATATATTAGCAGCTTACACTTTAGCGCCTTTTGATGATGCTGGTGGACATATAAATCTAGCCGCAGGTTATCATTATCACGCTGCTACGGGTCTTTCTACGACAATAGAACAAAGCGATGGCCATGCTGCTATGATTGGTTATGCTTTTGATGGTTATGGAATCTATGAAAATACGGATGCTAGCGGAAATGAATATACAGATTTAGATGAATCTAGAGGTCATTACGACGAAACTAGAGGTTATCATTATCATGTAGATGAAGCTGGGAATAACAATTTTATAGATGGTTTACGTGGTGAATATGCTTTATAAAAAATCTAAAATGAAGTTTTCCTTTATTATTATTTCAATGTTGGTGAGCCATTTTTTATTTGCTCACCAGCCTGATTTATCGAATGTTATTATTTCTAAAACAGATAATGGTCAAATTATTTTACAAATTAATAGTTCTTTAACCGCTTTTCAGCAAGAGGTTAATTACATTAATGGTGAAGGTGTTTACAAATCTCCAGAAGAGTTTCAAGACTTAGCTATAGCACATTTTAAAAATAGTTTTTCTATTGTTGTTAATGATAGAGATACGTTGCAGTTGAAGAACCCAAAGGTTTTCTTAGGTCATGAAACTAAATTAGTTGCCGAAATTATTGGTCTTCCTGACAAGGTAAACACAATTGATTTAAAAAATGAATTATTTAAAGATATATATAATAGCCAATCTATTATTATCTTTTTAATAGATGAATTTCCGAAGCAAAAATTTACTTTAAATAAAGATAATAATCATGAAATAAATTTAGAAAGCTTAAATGGAACTTGGCAACCGTTGAAAATGCAAAGCGCCGGTTTTAATTCTAATTATTTAATATTCCTCGTGATTCTATTGGCTGCTAGTTTGCTCCTTTATTTTATTAGAAAGAGAAAAAAATTGAACGAATAAACTAATATATTTTTGATGTTTTGAATGAATTCTAATACAATGACTTTGCAAACACACCAATTAGCTCTAAAATAGAATAACACTAGCAAGTACTTGCGTTAGGGATTGCAGTGAAAAACCCACAGTAAGACCAATGATAATTGGGCTTGCGAGGATTTGTATCGGAAAGCCCGACCCTTTTCGGGTAACGCCAAAATTATTTTATTTATGTTTTTTAGAAAAGGATTAATTATAACTTGTACCGAGCCTAAATAAATTTTATTTCTTCGGAAAGTTTTATGTTAGAGCCTTGTTTACCATTAGAGTAAAAAAATATTTAGCTTGCTTTATAAAAAGTTCCAGTTAACTTAGTTCAATGCTGAATGTAAATATTAAAATAATTTTACATCATCGCATCAACAATAATTTAAAGATAGAACCTTAACATAAAATATCATGGCAAAAAGTAAAGATGCAAAGAAGAACGTAAAAAAAGAAGCGACTAAAACCCCTAAGGAGAAAAAAGAAGAAAAGAGACTTAAGAAGTCTAAATAAGATTGCTTAAAACTGAATATTTTTTATAAAAAAACCTGACAAGTATCGTTAAACAATAGCTGTCAGGTCATTAAAAACAAAGTGTTTGTTTTATTTTTTAATTTCTATTTATTTAATCTCTAACACTTCTAGATCAAAAATAAGTTCTTTACCAGCTAAAGGATGGTTGCCATCTATAACAACACTTTCTTCTTTAACTTCCACAACAACTAAATTCATTTCTTGTCCATCTGGAGTTTTAGAAACTAAGCCCATACCAACTTCTGGAGCCATATCTTGAGGAAGTTCGCTTTTATTAACTTCTTGTATTAAATTTGGATTAACATCACCATATGCTTCTTCTTTAGCAATTGTAATGGTTTTTTTCTCGTTCAACTTCATGTCGATCAATCCTTTTTCGAAGCCAGGTATTATTTGTCCTTGACCTAAAGTAAATTCTATTGGCTCTCTGCCTTCTCCTACAGAACTATCAAAAATTTGTCCGTCAGATAATTTACCTGTATAATTTACTTTTACTGTGTTGTTCTCTTTTACTTGACTCATACTATAATTACTTAATTTTTAAAAATATTCTTTGCATAATTCTTACACAGTAAATATTTTAATTTAAACTTACTTCACCCTTAGCCGCCAAAATCAAGCCAAAAACTTAAAAAGAACAAAAAGACCGTTTACAAACTACTTATTTTAAGTGTTTAAAATAAAAAAATAACGTTCTATCCCTTTAATAACAAGAAATACAAGTTTTGGTGATGTAATTAAAAAATAACGACAAAAAATGAAAACTAAATCAGTAAATATGTCAGTTAGCATAAAAACAGAGAACATATTTGTGTCAATTTTATTAAAAACGCCTAATTTCTATAGTCTTTTATCACCTTCTTTTTCGAACTCCTTTTTTATTAATATTGTAATACTTGCCCTTAATTTGTACCGAGAGTTCTATATTAGTAACTTAAAACGAATATATCTTTAAATTAAAATATATAATATGTTAGCACTAGTTTTAATGTATTGGATTGGTAAATATTTTTACAAATTGGCCGAAGAATATAACAAAAGCCCTTGGGGTTTTGCAATTTTAGGAATTGTGGTTTATTACGGTGCTATTGTATTATCGGGTTTAATAGTAGGCATTTTTATGGCATTGACATCTCCGGAGACTTTAGATAATTTTAATGAAACTTTATTAAGCTTTTTATTGCTTCCTTTTGGTATTTTAAGCTGTTATTTATTGTATAAATATTTAGAAAAAACTTGGAAGAAAAACACTCCAGATCCTGTTGAATTAATTGATGAAATTGGTAAACCAAATGAAATTTCTTAGATGCTTTAGGTTTTAAGAGTTTGAGCTAATTTAATTTGTATTGTTTCTAAAAAATAATTATCGAGAAATATTAAATGTGTTTAAAATGAAAATATTAAGAACCAATTCTGAAAATAAAGACTTTATAAAACTTGTAAAGCTATTAGATTTAGATTTGGCGATAAGAGATGGTGAAGACCATTCTTTTTACGCTCAGTTTAACAAAACTGATAGTATTAAACATGTAATCGTTGTTTATAAAAACAACATCCCTTTAGGTTGTGGAGCAATAAAGGAATACGATAATAACGCGATGGAAATTAAACGTATGTTTACCTCTATTGAAAGCCGAGGTAAAGGCATTGCGTCCCTTATTCTTAATGAATTAGAAAAATGGGCCAGAGAATTATTGTATAAAAAATGTATTTTAGAAACGGGAATTAAACAACCAGAAGCTATTGGTCTTTATGAAAAAAATGGTTATAAATTAATACCTAATTATGGTCAATATGCAAATATTGAGAATAGTAAATGTTTTGAAAAAGTAATTATAAAATGAATATTCGTAAAAAATAATGACTAATACATTTAGAATAACAATAACGACTTTGCTTTTAATAGCCTTTAATTGCCTGGTTACCAGTTGCGATTATCAAGAAGAAGAAACTATTGATAAAACGAGCATAATATTACCTAACGGAAAACATATAGTTGTAGAAAAAACAAATACAGAAAGTACTGCTATAGGTGTTTTTTCCAATCATAATTATGGTACAACGCATAGGTTTACTTATAAGTTTTCTATAGATCAAGATCGTATTGATTGGGATGGAGGCAGTGGTGAACCTAAAAACATAACTTTTTGTAAAGACACCACATATATTCGTTATCTAAAAGAGAAAACAATAACAACTAATTATACCGACTCTTTAACGCAGGAAACCGAGCGACATCAACGTAACGAAATACAAGAGTTTTTTCAAAAACACATTGATAAACGTTACTTTTTTAAACTTTTAGGAAGTGATTATTGGGTAGATATTCCTTTAGAACATTATACGTCTATAAGTAACGAATGTGAAGAATACCAAATCCCGAATGATGAGGAATTAGCTTTACCATCTATGAAAAATGATGATTTTAAAGAATAAGGTTTAACACCAAAATCTCTTCTTTTAGAAAACATCTAGAATAGCATCTAATTCGTCACAATATTTATTATCGTTACTACAAAGTATACTCAAGGTTTCAATCATTAACTGGTTTAATTCTTTGTTTTCTGAGTTAATGTTATATGCTAGTTTAAACTCAGAATACGCCATTTTAATTTGATTAGTTCTTAATCGGTTTTCACCTGAATTCACTAAAAAATTAAAAGCTTCCAAATTCTTGAAATTTGTAATTTTAATAATTCGCTGAGACTGTTTATTTGAATAATCTACAAAATGATTAAAAGTAAATACTGATAGAATTAAAAAACTAAAAACAACCGTTAAAAGTCCGTTTAGTTTTTTGTTTTCTTTTATACTCGGCTTTAAAATGAATGTTCTTGAATATTTAGGCAGCGCTGTAAAGGATTTTAAACGCTCTTTTTTGAACATCTTTTTTTGAGGATCTCTAGAGTAAATCCACTTTTGTAAACCCAAACCCATATAGCCACCCATAATATTTCTTTATTATATAGGTAGAGATTAAGAAGTAAATGTTACAGCTTTTTTCAAAAAAAAACCTTCCAGAATAAATAATCTGAAAGGTTTTGAAAGCTTCTATTTAGATGCTGCTTTTAAAGAATCTATCTCTTTTTGCAGTTGTTTAATTTCTAATACTTTTTTCTGCTCTTGTAACTGTTTTAATAACTCGTCGTTAGAAATCACAGGCTTTATAGAATCTGTAGGCTGCTGCACAACAGCATCAATCTGTTTAGTTTCTTCTACAAAATACTTCCCAATGCCTTCACTAGATCTCCAAGCTTCGTTAAGCTGATCGTAAACCGTTTTATCCCATTGACTCGGGTGTTTTACATCTATCCAAACAACATCACGATACTCACTATCTACTAAAGCTAAATCTGGAGTTGCAGAACCATCGAAATTATTAGAGTCTTCACGAATAGCCGAAATAGTCCCTAAGAAAAACATACGACGACGCCCTGCTATATCCTTTATATATGGACGAAATTCTACAGGTTTATTAACAGACCAATCGAATTCTTTTCGAGATTCAATAACTTTTAAAGGCATAGCAGAAACACCTGCATAACCTTGTTTTTTAGAAGCATGATCGTAATAATAAAAAGCATCGCTACCATCGGCAGGAATAAAAACACTATACATTAAACTCGTACGCTCATTCCCCACAGGCTCTAAACCAAACCAATGATAAAGACCGCTGTATGCACCTGTTTTAGTATCCGTGAAATTAAAATCGGTTACATAAGGTTGCTTATTTTGATCGTCTGTTAAATTCGGGATTTTAACGGCAGTTTCCATATTCCAAGGTAACGGATCACTAAAACCTCCTAAGAACTTTAAAGATTCTGCTTGTAACCGTGATACCTTTTCGGCTAAAGTATTTTGACCAATTAAGTACGGATGATCTTTCATTTCCTCCGGACTTACATAAGTACCTTTCCCTATTAAAATACGCTCAAGATAATCGTTCATGTCGTGCTCTCCACTATCAATTACCATAACACCACCAAAGGTTGGATATGGAAATAAAAAGCCTTTCCATTTAATTAAACTCACCACTTCTACCCATTTACCAGCGTCGTTTTTCATGTAATAAGTATCACTAGGCTCTAAGGTAAATAGTTGAAAAATATTGAAACGCTGAACAACAGCATTGTAGGTGTTTCGACTAAATTTAAGAGATTCTCCAATAGAAAATGTTACAGGAATACGATTCTCACTCGAAAAACGTGGGAATGGTGTGGTACTCGATACAGCAAAAACTTCCTCAGTATTATCGGTCATTCCTTGCCATCTGTATTTTTCAGTTGGTTGAATGGCCATCGTCCATTTATTTTCTTTCCCAATACGAACTAAATGAGGCAAAGAAACATCTTTAGTTTCTCCAACACTTTCATTCGCCATAGAATACACGTTGCGCATAGGTTGAATGCGCTCATTTTGAGTTAATGGTAATTCGTTTATTTCAATACGATTTAAATGATTAAATACGTTATAAGTTTTCATGTATTCGTACATTTTAAACTGCCAACCAACAATGTATAATGCACCGAAGAACACTATTAAAACACCTAGCATAACTAATCTACCAAATGTACTTGTAGAGTTTCTAAACTTTCGCAAGCCTAAAAACAAAACAACTACACTTAACAAAATAACGAAAATGTACTTTCTAACAAATAGTAAAGCTGGCTGGTAGTCGTCACGCAACACAAACAATGCAATAAGTAAAATTAAGAACGCAATTATGGTTACTCTTTTTTGCTTTTTTCCTTTATTCCAATAATTTTTAATCATTTTATTTAGTTTGAAGTTTAGAATAAAAATTTACTTGATCTAAACTTTTTATTAATTTGTTTACTTATTGAACAAAACATAATTGTTTTCTTCATGATAATTGTGACTAATTATTAGAGCAATCCCTTATCTTTCAAGCGTTCTCTAGCACTTTTCCCTTCTACTTTTGGAGATTCCTCTTTAATATTTTCTATAACTTCACCTGAATCTCTAGTTTGTAAATCTTCTATAAAGTCTTTTCCTTTTTCAATAGTATCATGCACCATATGCTCAAGAGAATCACTTTGCTCTTCAATAACTTCACTCGATTTAAAGATGAAATTTGCTAAATACGTCCCCACCAAAGTACCCACAATCATAGATGCAAATATAGAAATTGTTGCTATATCTATCGGAATTAAAAAACGAACTAAAACAATACCGATTAGAAACAGAAAACCAACAAAAACTAACCGCAACAGAAATGATTGTTTGTAAACAAAGCCCGTTTGGTCGTTAGGTTTCATTTGCAATGTTTTGGAGTTTATTACCTTGTTAAAAAAACGATACAATGCATTACTTCTTGATTCTCTCCAATAAATAAAGATTCCGAAAAGGATAGCGGCAACGAATATTATGAGTTCTAGTGTCATATTTTTGTTAGTTTGAAGTTTTATTTAATAGCTTTTATGGATTCCGCATCAAGTACAGAGTTACAAATGCCTTTTTTATATTAGTCTTTAATTATCAAATATTGTTACTAATTGTTTCAATCGCCCAATCCTTTAAAGAATCGTCCCAAGTTTCAAAACTAGCATAAAAAGATTCTTTATCATACCAATACCAGAAAAGTACATCTTTAGGTGAAATATTAACGAGCAGCATCCAAATTAAATCCTGATGTTTCCCATCTAAAGATGAATGTGGCTTATGTAATGCCTCAAATAATTTAAAGTCGACAATATCGGCAATTTTAAACTGATTACTATTTTCTATTTTCTCTAAATAACGCTCAACACTCATCACTTTTTTACGAGCATTAATATCTAGTTTATTCAAATAACTCTTATATAAAATCGGATCGTTTAAAATATCTTTTATAGGGTGTTGCGTATTTTTCAAATATGTAGACATCTCAAACTTTTTAATACGTTCGTAACGTTTCGTCTTCACAACAGTCTCTAAGTTATACTCAATAATAACGTGATCTCTTAATTTATCCATAAGTTCTGGTTGTTGAATATGGAAAATTAAAACCTCGTAACTGGTATTAGTTATAGCCTCTTTATGCCATTTTTCATCTTCAAAAACCACTATAGGCGTTATAAAATCACGCAATACATAAACACCGCCAAAAGCTCTTGTATAAAAAGAATCTGTAGTGTATTGCAGTTCGTGTAAATCTAAATCTCGATGGCGTAAATCACCATATTTTTTAGCAGAACTCAATAGTTCCGCATGAAGCGCTTCATCAATAAAATTAGTGCTCTCATTAAACGTTGAAACTAATTTTCGTTGATCCTTTTGTACGTTTAACAAATCATTAATTAAATGAAAATGAATGTTTACCGTTTTATATTTTAAAACATCTAAAGGTTCATAAAAAGCATCGATACCTTGGTCGAAATCTAAGCAAATAGCGCAATCTCTAGTTATATCTTTTATTTTTTCACCATGAATTTTAAATACAAATTTCATGAGTTCTCTATCGAAAGTATGAAACGACAAGTAAACAGGCTTACCTTTCTGCAAAGGAGAAATAATGATACCATGCGGATTCGCTTCACCATTATTAAGGTAATTAATCTCACCTTTTTCATCAGCAATTTCAGGACTCCAACCTATACCATCAATTTGAAAAGACTTTAATTTGGTTTCCGAAAAGCCAAGCTTTACCAAGCATTTATTGTAACGCTCGACGAGTTTTCCACTCACTGAAATGAGTTCGCTTCGGTATAAATTCGCTTCTAGTAATTTTTGCATGTTTTTTATTAATTTAATACTTCAACTATATTATTATTGATAGTTTGTATTTAATTTGATATGTTGGTTAAATAATTCATTATAAACAATCTTGGGTAAAGTTTTTTTTCACGAACTCTTCTCTCGCATTGTTACTTATGTTACTTATACTTTTAGCACTTTTTGAATGATTTTTATTAAATAAATACATTTTACCATTTAAAAAGTCTAAAATTACTCTTTCGTATTCCCAAATGAGAGGAACACCAATAAGATTACTATTACCTGTGTCCTCAATTAAAACATTCTTGAAATTAATATTTGAAATTTTTAAATCAGTAAAAATTTGCCTTTTTCCTTTTTGCGCTTTTTTAGTAATTTCAGAACTATCCTCTTTCTTATAACAATCTTCAAAAGAGAATAATCCTATTGAATTAGAGTGACCAATTTTGTATTTATAATTTTCTTGAAGTGTAATTGAATCTTTAATAGTTAGAGTTCCATTAGAGCCCGTATCTAATTTGATTCTTTTTCGATTACCATTCACTTTAATATTAATTGACCAACTTTTTTTACCACTTTTTAATAAAGGAATTATTTCAAATTTAGAAATGTTTTGTAATTCTATTTTTTCACTTATTTTAACCGTTTTATTTAACATATCAAAATCCCAAATAAAAGAATTTATTATATTATTGCCTAATACTCCCGCTATTGAATCTTGATTAAAAAAAATTCCACATTCATTTTCCCAAATATCTTTATTCATTGATATGTAATCAACCTTTTCAAAATCGATATTTTTGAAGGTAAGTTTATTAAGCTTTTGTATGCTTACATTTTTTGTTTTAATTTGAGAATCGGTGAGAGAAATAATAGTTGTTTTTTTAGAATTATTATAGTTTTCATTAAATCCACATAATTCAGCACCAGTATCAAAACCAATATATTTTGTTTCGTTTCCAATTTTTGCTTTAAGGAAAAGGTGACCCGATTCAGAGCTATAAAAAGGAATCGTGGTGTTATGTTTATTACTGTTCCAAACTGTTATATGATCAGAAAAGGAGGTTAAATGTTTATGTCTAAAAATATTAATTAAAAAATTCAGCACTATAAAAAGCATGGAAATAGTAATTCCTGTAATAAAGTAAGTCTTTTTCTTTTTAAATAAAAAAATAAAAACACAACTTAATATAGCTCCAATATATATAATATAATTATCGAAAGGTTTAGCTTTTAGGTGATTTGACAGATTAACTATAAGTAAAGTTAAAGCTATAAAGAAAAGTACTGTAAGAATTCCTAATACGATGTGGAGTAATTGATTTAACCTTTTCTTCATAGTTACTTTTCAACTTGTGTATACCTCGTTAATAATGCTAATTTTAAAGATAGCATACGTGCAACTGCCTTTTTCTAAAACAAAAAAACAGTGTGTGTTTTATATCCGTATTTAGCAATCGTTTTTATCCCCAATTTTCTTTCAACCGATAATTTAGTTTGTTTTAACTTGTTACAAGTTTATTAATAATAGCATACTGCAATAAAACAATAGTACGCATATCCTGAATTTCACCATTATTAAGCATCTCTATCGCTTCTTTAATGGGTAATTCTAGCACTTCAATATCTTCGGTTTCAGTTTCAACACCGCCGCCTTCGCTTACTTTCATATCATCGGTATATTCAGCAATAAAAAAGTGCATTTTCTCGGTCATTACACCAGGCGACGTATAGGCTTCGTAAACTTTTGTTACTTTATTTATACGGTAACCTACTTCTTCTTCTGTTTCTCTAATAATGCAGTCTTCCGGATTATCTTTATCCAGCATTCCTGCAGTAATTTCAACCAAAAAACCATCTTTATTATCATTTTGATAGGTTGGCATTCTAAACTGCTTCGTTAAAATAACCGTTTGTTTTTCGGTATTGTAAAGTAAAATTCCTGCTCCATCTCCTCTATCGTAAACTTCACGCATTTGGTTAACCCAAGTACCGTTAGTCATTAAATAATCGAAACTTAATTTTTTAAGAATGTAATAATTATCAGAAAGCAGCGTGCTTTTTATGTTTTTTAATCTATTAGATGCCATTTTCAAAAGTTTTTCTTGCTGCAGTTTCTATATTTAATTGATTGACTCTCGCATCTACCTTTCGTTTAAAATCAGTATCTGCAATAGTGGCAACATTATCTAAATAACGCACAACTTCTTGCCTTCTAATTTCCGAAAAGTCTAGACCTTTCATATTCGATTTCATCAATTCCTGAAGCATATTAAATTTCGTTTCATATTCTTGTTTGAAATAAATTTCGGGGTTTTCAAACCAACTTTCTTCCAAATCAAAATCTGTTAATCGTAATGAAATAGCCGACTGAATATTCCTTACATCACGAGACGAGAAGAACGGAAACGCTTTTTGCATATCTTTATACAAATTAGCATAAAAAAGGTGTTCACTGGTTTTATATTTAGCCTCTACTTTATCACAAATAGCATGAACTCTAGCTTCACTTGGTTTACTAGATACATTTAAAATTTCACCCATATTTTTAGACAAACCTTGATCGCTCAAAAAGTTATAGTCCTCAGGGTTTTCCATGTTTACAAAATCGGGTAAAGATTTATCTAATTTGTTCCACCAAATATAATCTTGATCTAAAAAATCATGTTCCGTTCGGGCACCATCAATCTTAAATCGACCTTGCACACGAGAGATTACAGCTTTATCTAACATTTCTGGTAAATTGGTAAATAAACCAATAGAGCTATTACCGTAATTTACCGCATAAGCGCCTTCTGTATAACGCAAAAATACGCCAATAACTTCTTTTACACCAGCAGAAACACCTTGTGATGTTCGCTCTTGTAAATTATTTTCAGCATCATCAATTGGAGCAAAAATTAACTTTGTAGGATCTTGCATGGGTTTCATCCACTCTACCATTTTTTCTGCTGAACCACCTTGAAATGTTGAAATTAAGGTATCTGGCATAGGATGAAACAAAAACGGAATTTCTAAATTATCACAGTGCTCTTTTAGTCTGGTTGCGATGGCTGCTATAAGCATTGATTTTCCTGTTCCCGGTATTCCGTAACCCATAAATACTGGCATAAAACCACCAAGTTCTTGAAACGGGTTCTTTTTTGCTTTAAAATCGTAACTTAGCATACGCTCGGTTAAACGGCGCGCAAAGTGCTTAGCATCACGATTACCAACTATTTGTTCAAATTTTATTTTATTAAATTCTATACTTTCAGCCGTTCCAGAAAACACGTTGTTCCACCCTGAAATAGCAAACTCAGATTTTTCTAGTTTATAGGTTCTATCTTCAATAGTTTCGGTGTATTCTAAACTACTTTTTCTAAGTTGAATTTCACCAATTAAAGCCTCAAAATAAACTACCGTAAAATCGATAACATCTTTATCCGATTTTACAATTTCTGGATGTCCTAAATATTTATCATAATAAAACAGATTACAAGAAATCCCTTTTAGCGGCGACAATAGCGACACTTCTGGAATACCAGCAAACTTCTGTTTCATAACCGATAAATCATCGGAAGCAAAAGGTTTTAAATCATTTAAAATTTTATAAGCTGTAGCAAATAACATAAATGCCGTTGCTGTATGCATTTTACTTTCGAACTCACGTTTTCCGTTAGAATCTAAAGCCGATTTATTCTCATTTAAACTTGATAAACCAGAAGCATCATAGAAACTATCTTTAATCCAAATCCCTAAAGTAATACCTTCTTGCACTGCATAAAGCGTTTGATTTAGATGAATAGGAAGTGCTACTGAATCTGGTAACAATCGTTTTTTTAAAGCTAAAATAGTTTTAGAAACCGAAGTAATATCTACCGAAGAGCCATTGTTTGCTCTCGACAAATAGAGTAAAATAGATTCATCTTTAGCATCTTTATCTTTATTCTTCGCTCTTGATCCTTGCTCCCATTGTACGCTTTTTAAGTAAGATGAAGCTTCATCGCGAAGCATATCGAGTTCTGATAATTTTATTGGAAAAGTTGAGTTGTGTTCCATGTTTTTTTAAGTCTTCAATTGGTAGTCTTAAGTTTTCAGTCCTAAATTACTCCGACTGTCACTTTAACTAAAAATTTATTTTTATTTTTTAATTTCAATTTTTAAACCAGCTACTTCAAAAGGCGCTTCGGCTAAATCATCCAAAATTTCGGGTGTTTTATTGTATAATAGTTGAATAATACGGTGTGGTGCAAAAATGAATTTTTGTTTAAATATGTCGTCCCATTTTTGAAGGGTTTGCTTACTAAAAAAGCTACCTTCTTTAAATTCGCTTCCAGATTTTACTTCGTCTATTTTTAAAGAAATCGCGTAAGATTCTAACGGAATTTCCTTTTTACCTATAGCTTGTAAAATGGTGTGCGTTACTACATTTTCGTCTTTTGCAAATACGTTATGTATAGCACCTAAGTCTATACGTTTTATTAATTTTGGTGATACTTTTGGTAATTTCCTATCGATGGTGTAAGCCATGGTATCTAGAGACATTTTACGATCGGATGTGGTTTTTAACACCTCGTAAATTTCATCTTTATAATCGTTTATCTTATTACCATCATAATTAAAGTACATGAAGCACATAAATGGCCGGTTGTGTTGTACATCGAAAAAACTCCAACTTACTAATAAATCGGCTATGGCATTTTGTGGTGCGCTTAATATTTTTCCTTGTACAAAGCGATTAAATATATATTCTTTTTTTACAGATGAATAATAAACAATGGATGCCGCTTGAAACAACTTTCGTTTAGGAATGGGCTGCTTTTTATGCATTAAAGTGTTTAAAAAATCTTCTTTTAAAGTGGCTATTGGTGTTAATTTTTCTAAATATTCCTGACGTAATTCAAGATCGTTAAATAGGTACCGGAATTCTAAATAGTTTGGAAATCCAGACTCGGTTAAATCCACTTTCATATTATCTTCATCATCATACATATATTTAATACGCATGGCTTCAATGGAATATAATAGTAAATCGGCATATTGTTTAAATAGTTGCACTTCTTGATCGTTACAAAGTTTTTGTCTTTGCACCGCTACTATAAGTTCTTTAAAAACAAAGTCCACCATTTTATGATAAAAGACATACTGCTCCTTGGAATCTAGGATGGCCGAGTCTAATGGTGTTACTATTTGGTTTATTGACATTTATTTTAATTAAATATGAATCTTTACAGATTATTTATTTTAATGCACTTTCGAAAAGGACATCGCCCGATTCTAAAAACACTTTTCCATCGTTTATACGCTTAGATAAATGAATTAAATTCAAGTCTTTTCCGTTTCTTAAATATTCGAGAATAACGCCATTTTCTAATTCGGCATTTGGTCCCATAATTTTTATGGAGTTCTCAGTTTCTTTGGTACTCCAAGAGCCAATAATAATTTTGGTTTCACCGCCTTTGGAAACTAAAACATGAGCGGTATAATCTTTTTTGAAGTCAATTTTGATAATAGAACTAGCCCTCCATTTTTTAGCTGCTGGTGCATGGCTGTTTTGAATCCATTTACCAATAAATGCATGATTATCCTGATTGTGGTTGATAACAACTATTGTATGGTTTATGTTAGATTGAAAAGTAGCTTTAGTTTTAAAAGATGTTAAGATTATAAAAGCAGATAAAATAATGATGATATGTAATGATTTCATTTGGTTATTTTAAAGTAACATCTGTTTTAAAAACCTTGCCATGGGTTTAATCCCGCGTTAAGGATTGAACGGCCTGTTTGAGCTCCCCGACCTTAGAAGGGAGCGAGTAGTGAAAGCCTGACTTTTTACGATGCTGCAAGGTTTACTAAAAAACCTTGCAGGATTGTAAAAAGGAACGCCCAAATTTTAAAAAGTGTGGCGCTCTTTAATTATTTAGCTCAACAAATCGTCTTCTGTAGCTGCTGGCTTTGGTTTAGCTGCAGGCGCATCATCACTTCCTTTTGGAGCATTAGCATCTGCTTTATAATAGTCTTCAAAAATTTCTTTCATATCGATACCATAGCGCTCTGCAAAATTCTTTTGAATAGCACCATCTTTAGCACGAATTTCTTGTAAAGCCTCGGCATAACTACTGTAAACACCTTGCATAACTTTCTCGTGAACCGGAATATTATCCATCATATCTTGACGCGCTTTAGCACTTGCAGTATGCATTGAGGCTAGAGTTTGACCAATATGCTCATCGGTTTTAACACCTAAATGTTCTAAAATAGCAGCAAATTCTTGATCGGTACGCGCTTTTAAAGCAACAACGTAACCATCGTAATATTTAAGACGCTCTTCAGTATCCGACTTTAATTTGGCACGATGAGTTTGTAAGTTGCTACGTAACGATGTTAACACCTTTATAGTTAAATTGTGCTTATGCACGAAGCTGTCTTTACTTGCGGCAAGCGTGGTGTAAGCATTTTTAAGACCTTCCAACTCTTCTACTTTTTGTTCTAAAGTCGTCATTTTACCAATGGCTTCAGAATACTCTGTAGATTGTTTATCGGCGATATCTTCTAACTCTTGGCGCGCTTGTTTTAATAAAGCATATTGCGTTTCAAGCTTTCCTTCTACCTCTTTCTTTTTCTCTAAGGCTTTGGTGTGGTTTTTTGAAGCTTCTACAATAGCATCTTTAAGCTTTTCTTCAACTTCTTTAATTTCTACTTCACGATTTTTTAAACGTGTTACCGCAGCTTGCGATTTATATGATAATTCGCTTAAAAGTGTTTGGATATCGGCACTTTCTATACGCTCTTGAAACATAGCTTTAGCTTTATTATCTGCTCCTGCTCGCGTTTTTTCGGCTACCTTAAACTCTTCTTGTTCTTTTTTAATTTTACTTTTACGTCCCCAAAGGTTATTCCACCAAGTATCTTCTTTCTTTTCGGCATCTTCTAACTCAATTCTGGCGCGTTCTAATGCCTTTTGAGCATCATCAATCACCTTTTGTTCTGTTGGGTTTAATGCCGAAAATTTCTCGAACATAATACCAACTTCATCTTGATAATCGGTTAAATCCTTAATAGCATCTAATAGCGTAGATCTATCTTTTTCTGCCATATGCACAACATCGTCCAAAGTAGCATTTAGAATTTTTTGACGCACTTCGGGGTCATCCTCTTGCGATAATTTAGATTTCATGGTATCAATGGCTTTTCCCCAATTGACATCTACTTTTTCTGTTTTTTCGTTTGAATTAGTTTCTAATAAATCAAAATCATCGGACATATGAATACTGTATTATTTAAGATTAAACATTTTCGATAAGCAATTTCGGTAAAATATATGAGTTCTAAAAGTAATAAAAGAAAATATACTTTTCTATAACTTAGAATTTCACTTTTTATTCCTACAAAATATAAGTCTATTACTTTAAAGAAATGTTACACCAAATTTTTAACTATAAATATAAAACACTGCTATAAAGATAAATACCAACACTATTTTTTTTAAAAAACTGAAGGAAAAAGTATTGAAAAATAAAAAATTAGAAGAAAAAACTTATAAAAAAACATTATCTTTGAAATGCTATTAATTATATTTCGCACTAAATCATGTTGAATTTTCAACTAAGCCAGACCATACTTGCAATTGCTTTAGTATCACAGTTTGCTATCGCATCCCTACTAACTGTTGTTGTTATATTTTTTACTACCCTATTGTGTCTTGGTGTTAGAAAATCGTATAAATTAAAAAAAGAAAATGAACGCTTAGAATCTATGAGCCCTCAAATAAACGACGAAAAAGATAAGCCTTATAATGATTTTACACAAGGCCACATGTATGATGAAAAATAAAGATTAAGTACATCAATACTATCTAAATATTTTGAACTTTAAATTAAAACCAAATCTTTTTTATATAAAAATAAGCTATTATGAATTTATTATTTACAATTGTTACAGCTCAAAATGCTATTGAAAGTACAAATAGCTTAATTTCAATTTTATCCATCGCATTTATTACAATTCTAGCTTTACTAACAATGAACTTATATAAAGTGTACCAATTAAAAAAGAGAAACGCTGAATTAGAAGCCGAATTAAAAGCTTTAAAAACCGAAACAAGACATCTTTCAAATTAATTTTAATTGAAATTTTTCTATAAAAAACGCCCACTTCTCAGTGGGCGTTTTTTAATTTATATGTCAGTAAAACTATCTTACTAATTTCTTATACTTAATTCGTTTCGGCATTAAATCACCACCAAGACGTTTCTTTTTATTCTCTTCATAATCAGAGAAACTACCTTCGAAGAAATAGACTTGCGAATCGCCTTCAAACGCTAAAATATGCGTACAAATACGATCTAAAAACCAACGGTCGTGACTAATAACTACAGCACAACCTGCAAAGTTTTCTAAACCTTCTTCTAAAGCTCTTAATGTATTTACATCTAAATCATTGGTTGGCTCATCCAGAAGCAATACGTTTCCTTCTTCTTTAAGCGTCATTGCTAAATGCAAACGGTTACGCTCTCCACCTGAAAGTAATTTCACCTTCTTGTTTTGCTCACCACCAGAGAAATTAAATCGACTTAAATAAGCTCTTGAATTCACTTCTTTACCTCCCATCATTACCAATTCTTGCTCATCACTAAAGTTTTGCCAAATGGTTTTTTCAGGATCTATATTAGAGTGTTTTTGATCTACATAAGCTAGTTTTGCAGAATCTCCAACTTTAAACTCCCCTTTATCAGGAGTTTCCTCACCCATAATCATTCTAAAAATAGTGGTTTTACCAGCACCGTTTGGTCCAATAACACCAACAATTCCCGCCTGTGGTAAGTTAAAATTTAAATCATCATATAATAATTTATCATCGTAACCCTTGGCAACACCAGAAGCTTCGATAACATTAGTACCTAAACGTGGTCCGTTCGGGATGTATATTTCTAATTTTTCGTCAAGTTGTTTTTGATCTTGACTCATTAATTTATCGTAATTATTTAAACGCGCTTTTTGCTTAGTTTGGCGTCCTTTTGCACCTTGACGTACCCATTCTAGCTCACGTTCCAATGTTTTTTGACGCTTAGAAGCTGTTTTGCTTTCTTGTGCCATACGCTTAGATTTTTGATCTAACCAAGAAGAGTAGTTCCCTTTCCATGGAATACCTTCTCCTCTATCTAATTCTAAAATCCAACCAGCAACGTTATCCAAAAAGTATCTATCGTGAGTTACGGCAATTACAGTTCCTTTGTATTGTGCTAAATGATGCTCTAACCAATGTACAGATTCTGCATCTAAGTGGTTGGTAGGCTCATCTAACAATAATACATCTGGTTCTTGTAAAAGTAAACGGCATAAAGCTACACGACGTTTTTCTCCACCAGATAAAACTCCTATTTTTTTATCGCCATCTGGAGTACGTAAAGCATCCATAGCAATTTCTAATTTGGTATCTAATTCCCAAGCGTTAGAAGCGTCTATTTGATCTTGAAGTTCCGCTTGGCGGTTCATTAACTTCTCCATTTTATCAGCATCAGAATACACTTCTTCTAATCCAAATTGATCGTTAATTTTATTGTACTCATCAAGAATAGCAACCGTTTCAGCAGCACCTTCACGAACTATTTCAATAACCGTTTTCTCATCATCTAATTTCGGTTCTTGCTCTAAGTATCCTACCGAATAATCTTGAAGAAATGTAACATCACCTTGATAATTTTTATCGACACCTGCGATAATTTTTAATAAAGTAGATTTACCCGATCCGTTAAGACCTAAAATTCCAATTTTTGCTCCGTAGAAAAAACTTAAATAAATGTTTTTTAATACAGGCGTATTTGCTCCTGGAAATGTCTTGGTTAAACCAGACATTGAGAATATTATTTTTTTATCATCACTCATTTTTTGTTCTTATAAATTTAAAATGGTTTATGAATTTATTTATTACGTTCTAAATTCTAGATTTAAACACGTCCTTTAAGTGCATTAAACACCCAAGCTACGGCAAAAAAGCCAAAACCTACTGCTGCAAAACCCCAGCCCGCAACATCATCGTATCGAAAAGCCCCTAAGGCTATTAAACCTAATCCTACTAAAATCATTATGATTGTAGCCCAAGCTAAAACCGTATTTTTATCCATTGCCATATTCTTTCTCTTTTTTTGATGGTTAGTCTAAAGGCAAATATCGGATTTTTAGAAGTAAAACTAAAGTTCTAATCGTTATATTTTTTTAAACTTCACATATTTATGTTTTGAAGTGAAATATAAGAATAAAGCAAAACCGAACCCCTTCCCTTATTCATTTAACAACTTTTTAGAACTTATTTTAAACACTTTTCAATTAACTTTTTTTTAATAAAAAACACAAATTGATACGTATTTTATACTCTATTTTTGTAGTTGATTAAAACCTAACTATATGAATAAAGCCTTACTATCCTTAGCTATTGGCGGATTTGGGATCGGACTTACCGAATTTGTAATCATGGGCATATTGCCTGATATTGCGACATCTTTCGACATTAGCATTCCTGTAGCTGGCCATTTCATTTCGGCATATGCCTTAGGTGTTGTTGTGGGAGCTCCTATACTTACGGGCTTAGGTAGCAAATGGCCTGCACACAAAGTTTTACTAGTTTTAATGCTCTGGTTTACCGTTTTTAATACACTTTCATCTTTTGCTACTGGTTACAATTCCTTTATTATTTTAAGGTTTTTATCAGGCTTACCACATGGTGCTTTTTTTGGAATTGGAGCTGTTGTTGCCGGTAAATTATCGAAAAAAGGAAAAGAAGCTCAAGGTATTGCCATTATGTTTAGTGGTTTAACATTCGCTAACCTTTTAGGTGTGCCGTTAGGAACATATTTAGGAAAATATTTTAATTGGAATGTATCATTTTTAATGGTTGGTATTGTTGGTGTTTTAGCCGTTTTAGCTGTTAAATTCTGGATGCCTGTTTTAAAACAATCTTCGGAAACTAGCTTTATAAAAGAATTAAAAATATTTAAACGCTTAGAACTTTGGCTTATCATTTTACTAACCACAATTGGTACTGGTGGCTTCTTTGCTTGGTATAGCTATATTGCCCCATTAATTACTGATGTTGCAGGGCATGAAAAAGAAGTCGTTTCATACGCCATGATTCTTGCTGGCTTAGGTATGGTAATAGGAAATATAATTGGAGCCAAACTTGCAGAAAAACTACAACCTATTGTTGCCGTTATGTTAACCTTAGTTTTTATGGCAATTTGTTTAATACTAAACACGTATTTAGCGTCCGATAAAGTTATGGTGTTAGTCATGACGTTTATAATTGGCATGGTTACCTTTTGCTTATCAACTCCAATTTCATTAGCAATTATAAATGCTTCCAAAGGATCTGAAACTTTAGGATCTTCGCTAAACCAAAGTGCTTTTAATGTTGGAAATGCTGCTGGTGCTTACTTTGCAGGTTTACCAATTGCAATGGGCTATGGTTATACAGCAGCCGATTGGGTTGGAGCAGCTATGGCTGGTATTGGTGTTTTTATTGCCTTCGGAATTATTCTATATAGGAAACATCGCTTTAAGCGGAAAAACAAAATGAAAGCGTGCTATTCATAATAGCTTTTTGAAACGTTTTTAAAACAAAAATAAAGACTGTCTAAATTAAATTTAAACAGTCTTTTTTATTCCTTAAATTTAATGTTTTAGAACAACATCGGTACTTCTATAAAAAGTAAACTAGCATCCTTATTTGATATTATTTCAAATGAATTTGTTTCTGAAACACCTATGGCATCCCTAATATTTAAAATTGAATTATTAATGATAACTTCTCCAGAAATCGTCATGATGTAAACACCATGATTTTCAGTTTTTAAGTTATAATTGAAGCTTTTGTCTTTATCCAAATCTATTCGAGAAATCACGGCGTCTTGATGAATTTTTAAACTGCCTTCATGAGCTTCATCTATTGATGTTACCAAAGTTTGAAGTTTGTTTTTTCTTTCATCTAAATTGAACATTTTTTGATCATATCGAGGCGTTACATTTTCTTTATTTGGTATCACCCAAATTTGAAATAAAGATAAATGCTCATCTACCGAACCATTAATTTCAGAATGCTCTAACCCTGTTCCTGCCGACATAATTTGAACTTCGCCAGGAAGAACTGACTGCCATACATCGTGCATAGAATCACGATGTTTTAACACGCCTTTTAACGGAATGGTAATAATTTCCATATTGTTGTGAGGATGTGTACCAAAACCCATTTTAGGAGCAATAACATCATCATTAAAAACACGTAAAGCTCCAAAATTTACTTTTTCTGGATTATTAAAATTAGCAAAACTAAAAGAATGATTAGCTTGCAACCATCCATGATTTGCAAACCCTCTACTATCTGCTGTATGAATTATTGTTTTCATGTTCATGCTTGTTTTAATTAAAATCTCGAAATCCATTCAAAGTTAAAAACCTGTATTTACCATCGCATTTTATCAAGTAAATCGCTTAATTGTCCTGCTTCTTCTTCATTTAAATTTTTAAACAAATCTGAGTTCAATGTATTTGGTATAGACTCTAATAAATCGATGCCTTTTTGGGTAATTTCAATATTAACCACACGCCTATCTTCCTTATAAGACAAACGGTTTATATAGTTCTTGGCATACAATTTATCCATTAAACGTGTTGCATTAGGCGCACGCTCTACCATTCTATCTTTTATTACTTGTACACTTAAAGCTTCTTTTGCACCGTTAAGAATTCTTAAAATATTGAATTGTTGTGCAGAAATCCCAAAGGGTTTAAAAAACTCTGCTTGATAACTCGCAATCCAATTTGCCGTGTAAAGAACGTTAAGCATCGCTTTCACCTTATTATTAGGGAATTTCGAATTTATATCTTTACTTATATCGCCCACGTTTACAAACTGTTTTGAAATTTATTAACCGCTTCTTTTAATTGCGTATCCAATGTATTGTCTACTATTTTATTTTCCTTAAAATTTTCACCGAAAAAAGGAAGCGAAAAACTCTCTACAATATTTGCATCGTGAAAAGGGAAACGGCCTTTGGCTATTTCTAAAACAGATAAACCACCTCGTCCTCCTGGAGATGTAGCCATAAGTAGCATTGGTTTTTTGAAAAACAATTTACCTTCAATTCTAGACATCCAATCGAATAAGTTTTTAAAAACAGTTGAATATGCTCCATTATGCTCAGCCAACGATAATATAATACCATCTGTATCTTTTAGAATTTCTAAAAACCGATGTGCATCTTGTGGAATGCCATGTTCATTTTCAAAATCGATACCATAAAGTGGTAAATCAAAATCGTTTAAATCTAATACAGTGGTTTCTACATTTTCGACTAAACTCGCTGCGTAAACCGCTAACTGCTTGTTAATAGACAACTTACTATTACTTCCTGCGAATGCTATAATTTTTTTCATAATTATTTATTTATTCGTTTATTAAAAATATACGATATTATTAAAAACACTAACGCTAATGCTGCTGTCATGTGTCCACCATCATTAACCATAATATGGGCCGAAAACGCTAAAATAAAGGCAAAAAAGAAACCAGAATACGCCCACTCTTTTAATGCTTTAAAATTAGGATTCCATACGGCAAATAAACCGAGTAATTTTAATCCTGCATAAGGGTAAATTATGTACGACGGATAGCCTAAACTAGTAAACGCGCCAACAATGGCTTCATGCTTAAAAACATACATGTAAACCGAAAACAATACAATTACAGATAATAAACCTGTTGCGATATAAAATATAATTTTATCTCTTTTCATCTTTTTTTATTTCATTATTAGATCACAAAACTAGTAAATTAAAATTTATATTCCAAGGAATATATTTCCATGGTTTGTATTTTAACAAAATATTCGCTTTATAATTGATTTTTGGTTTTGTAAATTCGTGCAAATAAAATTTCGATAATGGACATCAACTTCAATAAAAACGAAGATCATAACAAACTCTTACTTTCCGAATTAAAAAAACGCCTTGTTAAAGTAAAATTAGGTGGCGGAAAAAGTCGTATTGAAAAACTGCACGCCAAAGGTAAAATGACGGCTAGAGAACGTATTGATTATCTATTAGATTCTAAAAAGAAATCGATTGAAATTGCTGCTTTTGCAGGTGAAGAGATGTATGCTGAACACGGTGGATGTCCTTCTGGAGGCGTAGTTGTAAAAATAGGCTATATAAAAAATAAACAATGTATTGTTGTTGCAAATGATGCTACGGTAAAGGCTGGTGCATGGTTTCCCATTACTGGGAAGAAAAACTTGCGTGCCCAAGAAATTGCTATTGAAAATAGACTACCTATTATCTATCTGGTAGATTCTGCTGGCGTGTATTTGCCTTTACAAGACGAAATTTTTCCTGATAAAGAACATTTTGGACGTATTTTTAGAAACAACGCCATAATGAGTAGCATGGGCATTACCCAAATTGCGGCTGTTATGGGAAGTTGTGTTGCTGGTGGTGCTTATTTGCCAATTATGAGCGATGAAGCTTTAATTGTAGACAAAACAGGAAGTATCTTTCTTGCCGGAAGCTATTTAGTGAAAGCGGCTATAGGAGAAAGTATAGATAACGAAACTTTAGGAGGAGCCACAACGCATTGCGAAATATCGGGTGTTACCGATTATAAAGCCAAAAATGATGCCGACGCTTTAAATACTATTAAAAATATTATTGATAAAATTGGTGATTTTGATAAAGCGGGATATAACCGTAGTGAAGCTAAAAAGCCAAAAGAAAATCCTGAAGATATTTACGGGATTTTACCAAAAAGTCGTGCAGATCAATACGATATGTACGAAATTATTAAGCGTGTAGTCGATAACTCGGAATTTGATGAATATAAAGCTGGTTATGGAAAAACTATTATAACTTGTTATGCTAGAATTGACGGTTGGGCAGTTGGTATTGTTGCCAACCAACGTAAATTAGTTAAAACTGCTAGCGGAGAAATGCAGTTTGGAGGTGTTATTTATAATGATAGTGCAGATAAAGCCACACGATTTATTGCCAATTGTAACCAAAAGAAAATTCCTTTGGTGTTTTTACAAGATGTTACTGGTTTTATGGTAGGAAGTAAAAGCGAGCATGGAGGTATTATTAAAGATGGTGCCAAAATGGTAAATGCTGTAAGTAATTCTGTAGTACCAAAATTTACTATTATTATAGGAAATAGCTACGGAGCTGGGAATTATGCCATGTGCGGAAAAGCATACGACCCTAGATTAATTGTAGCTTGGCCAAGTGCTGAACTTGCCGTTATGAGTGGGAATTCTGCTGCGAAAGTGCTACTTCAAATAGAAAAAGCATCTTTACTAAAAAAAGGAGAAGAAATTACACCGGAAAAAGAAGCTGAACTTTTTAATAAAATTAAAGATCGATACGATAACCAAGTATCTCCTTATTATGCGGCAGCGCGTATTTGGACCGATGCTATTATAAACCCTTTAGATACCAGAACATGGATAAGTATGGGTATTGAAGCAGCGAACCACGCTCCTATTGAAAAACCTTTTAATTTAGGATTATTACAAGTATAAAAAAGAGCGACTTAACAGTCGCTCTTTTTTTAAATTATTTTTTAGAAAATATTCCGAAGTAAAAACCTCAACTTATTCAGAATACATTTTATCAATAAGTTCTTTGTATTTTTTCAGAATTACTTTTCGTTTTAATTTTAAAGTGGCCGTAATCTCTCCTGCTTCAATACTAAACTCTTTTGGTAATAGAGTAAATTTCTTAATTTTTTCAAACTTTGAAAACTCTTTTTGCAACTCCTCAAAACGCTTTTCAAACATATCTTTAATTTGATTATTACTAATCAAATCTTCTATATCTTTAAAACTAATTTTATGCTCTTCAGCATATTTTTTAATATTCTCAAAACTGGGCACAGCCAAAGCGGTTACATATTTTTGTTGATCTCCTATTACTGCAATTTGCTCAATAAAAGAATCACCAATTAATGCTGTTTCTAGCTTTTGAGGAGCAATATATTTTCCTCCCGAAGTTTTCATTAAATCTTTAATTCTATCCGTAATAACTAAGTTTCCATATTTGTCAATTTTTCCTGCATCACCAGTTTTAAACCAACCATTTTCAAAAACTTCCGCAGTTGCCTCAGGTTTTTTGTAGTAACCTCTCATAACTCCTGGTCCTTTCACTAAAATCTCATTATTAGCACCAATTTTAATTTCAGATCCTGTAATTGTTTTTCCTGCAGAATTAAATTCAAAAAATTGATTTCCAAACAAAGAAACCGTAGCAGTTGTTTCTGTTAAACCATAACCACATTTAATATTTAACCCAAATGAATGAAAAAACGAAACCATATCCGGTACTAAAGGAGCACCTCCACAAGGCATAAATTTTATATTTCCACCAAAGACATCCCGTAATTTACTAAGCACCAATTTATCTGCTATTTTATATTTTAGCTTTAGCTTTAAAGGCACTTTTTTATTAAGACGATGATACTTGTTATGGTATGCATTTCCAATTCCCAAAGCCCAACTTGCTAGTTTCATTTTAGTTGGAGAAGCTTCTTTTCTTTTTTCTTGAATAGCCGTGAAAATTTTTTCAAAAATTCGTGGTACCGTGCACATTAAAGTTGGTTTAACTTCTTTTAAAACCTCAGCAATTTTTTTTGGATCTTGGTTAAAATAAACTTGAATACCCTGTTGCAAACAGAAGAATACCCAACTGCGCTCGTAAATATGACTTAATGGTAAGAAACTTAAAGAAACATCGTTTTCATCAACATCTAATTCTGCTTCGTGTACTTTTAAAGACGATGCAAAATTATTATGGTCTAACATAACGCCTTTTGGTTCTCCTGTTGTTCCAGAAGTGTAAATTATACTTGCTAAATCATTTAATTCAGATTCAAAATGTCGCTTTTCTAATTCTGTTTCAATACTTTTTGGAAATTCAGCATTTATAAAATCGGTAAAATAAACGGCATTTCTATGATTTCTTAAATCAACCGTTTTAGTTAAAACAACTATTAACTTCAGATATTTATTATCCTCTGAAATATTTTCGACTTTGTCAAATTCTTCTTGATCACCAACAAACAACACGCTAATTTCAGCATCGTTTACAACATATTCTACTTCCTTTTTAGAGTTGGTTGCATAAATTGGAATACTTACGGCTCTTACCCCCATAATTCCAAGGTCTGTAATAATCCACTCTGTCATATTTTGAGCAAAAACACCAATATTATCTTGCTCTTTTATTCCGAAATTAATTAAAGCCTTCGAAACTTGTTGGATTTGACGGTAAAAAGAATCCCAAGAAATTCCTTTCCAACTTTGTGAAGCTTCATCTTTATAAAAAATAGCCTCCTTAGTTGTAAATCGCTTCGTGTTATCCTTAATTACTTCTAATAAATGTTTGTAATTCATAATTAATGTTTCGATTATTTTCAAAACTTTTTTGTAACCTTCAAATTTACGAATAATTAGATGACTTAAACATAAATTACTATTTTGATTGTCACTATTAGATATAATACCTATAACCTTCAACATATCATTTTTGGAAGCACTTCTCTTTAAAGGTTTTGATATGAATTAACTAATCTTATAAATCCTAATCTATAACCACCTTTATCATCTCCTCTACCTGCCTCTACTAGTTTAACCACCTCTTCTAAACTGGTTTTATTTGAGTATTTAGAAACTCTTAACCTATAAGCCTTGTACTTTAGTTGAGTTAAATTCTAATTGTGGTTTCAAATTTTTAGCTATTGTAAAGCATATCTCTTAACGAACATGAACAGCATTTTTTCACTGAATTCAGGGTGAAAAAGCTAACTAAAAAACAAGAAATTTGCATGATATAAATAAATATGACATCAAAAAAAATATTCTTATTAGAAGGATTAGAATTAATGAATGCCTTTATAACTTATTTTAAACCTTGGGCTTTAACCCCTTCGCCTATTCAAGTACCTTTTAAGATAATCACTTTACAATACCAGAATCATATAAAACGGTAGTTCAAATGCATAACACAATACTATTTGGTGTTGGAGCACCTGACTATATAGAATTTAATGGGTATGATGGTGAATCTCCTTCTTCTGATGAATTTATGTTGGAAGAACTTAAAGGTGATAAGGGAATACATCAAAGGTTTTGTGATGTTGGTCAAAATTGGATTATATGAGATCATCAACGAAAAAATACTTTAAGAGAACCTGTTATTGTAATTGCTGACCATGGTTTAACCGTTGAAGATATCGATGATTTCCCAGGACAAGATGAAATAGCTTTCGGTATAGGAGGACTTTTTTTAAAATTGATGAGCCAATTTATATTAAACAACACAGATTACGTATGAGATATAATAATTTTAAAATCACCAATAGATGAGGCTTCCTTTTTAACCAATTTAGCTCACTTAATCGAAACAAAACAACACTTTAACCGGTAAAAGTTAAATTTTAACAGTATTTTAGCCGCATATATCTTTAAATCCCTAATATGAAATATATAATTAACCTACTCTTTCTATTTTTAAGTCTCACTTCATTTTCACAAACGGAATTCTCATCTCTTTGGAATACTTCGAATATAGACACAGGGACTTCTGCTATTAATGAAATTGCAATACCAACAAACCCAAGTTACACCTATAATTACAACGTAGATTGGGGAGATGGACAGACTGACGCGGGAGTTACTGGAGATATTACCCATACCTATGCTACTCCAAATACCTACACAATAACTATTGACGGTACTTTTCCTTCTATATATTTTAATAATCAAGGTGATAAATTAAAAATTATAGAGATTCTAAATTGGGGTAACACCCAATGGCAAACTATGGAAAACGCTTTTTATGGTTGTGAAAATTTAAATTTTGATGCCATAGATTCTCCTGACTTATCACAAGTGACTTCTCTTAAAAACATGTTTAAAGCTGCCACATCTTTTAACGGTATTATCAATAATTGGGACATCAGTACTATTACGAATATTTCAGGTTTGTTTTACGGAACAGATATCTTTAATAGACCTCTAGATCTATGGAATACAGGAAATGTAACAGATATGTCTGAAACATTCTATCGTGCGTCAAATTTTAACGAACCCTTAGACAATTGGAATACGGCACAGGTAACAAACATGACCAAAATGTTTTATTCTGCTTTTACGTTTAATCAAAATATAAATGGTTGGGATGTTAGTAGAGTCACGGATATGTCTTACATGTTTTATGGTACTATTTACAACCAACCTTTAAACAACTGGATAGTAAACAATGTTACTAATATGTATTACATGTTCTACTCATCAGATTTTAATTTACCCTTAAATAACTGGACTGTTGATAATGTTACCAATATGTCTAGAATGTTCGGACAATCGGAGTTTAATCAACCTATAGAGATTTGGAATGTTAGTAATGTTACCGACATGTCTTACATGTTTTATAGGCATAGAACCTTTGACCAACCTTTAAACGAATGGGATGTTAGCAATGTTACTAATATGACGAGTATGTTTGATGGATATAGCTGGGGTGGTAAATTCAACCAACCATTAAACAATTGGGTCGTTAACAATGTAACAAACATGAGTTTCATGTTTAGAGATAACAGATATTTTAATCAACCTTTAAATAATTGGATTGTTAGTGCGGTTACAGACATGGAATCGATGTTTGAAGATACCGAAATCTTTAATCAGGATATTACAGGTTGGGATGTTAGTAATGTTATTGACATGAGTTCTATGTTTGAAGATGCCGATGCTTTTAACCAAGCTATTGCTAGCTGGGATGTTAGTAATGTTACCAATATGAGCTCTATGTTTTATTTAACTGACACGTTTAATCAGCCTCTTGAAATTTGGGATGTTAGTAAAGTTAGAAACATGAGTTCTATGTTTAATCGAGCGCTAGCATTTAATCAAGCGTTAAATGGTTGGGAGACCTCGGCTGTAACCAACATGTCTTACATGTTTTATACTTATAACACTGTTACAGCATTTAACCAGCCTCTAAACAACTGGGATACTTCTGCCGTATCAAATATGTCTGCCATGTTTGGAAATGCGTCTACATTTAATCAAAGTTTAGGTTCTTGGAACATAAGTAACATATCAAATATGTCTGATATGTTAGACAACTCGGGGCTTTCTCAAACTAATTATGATAATACATTAATAAGTTGGGAATCGCAATCTGTAAAAGATAATGTGACTCTTGGTGCTGCTGGATTAAATTATTGCGACAGTAGAGATCAACGACAAAACCTAATAGATAATTCTAACTGGACAATCAACGATGACATTATTAACTGTTCGTTTGTGCTTTGCACCTCTTTGGTTTCTCCTGTTAATGGTGATACTAACGTACCTTCTAACACTAATATAACTTGGGAAGCCGTACCTGGAGCTACAGGTTATAAAGTTAGTTATCGAATAGAAAACGGAGGTGCCATTACCGCTACAGAAACCGATTTAGACGTGGGCTACGTTACTGGTTTGGACTTTACATCAGATCTAACTCCTGGCGACACTGTTTATGTAACCATTGTGCCTTACAATACAACTGATGGTGATGCTACAGGGTGCACAGAGGAAAGTTTTACCGTTATATCTAATTGGGTAAACGATCCTACCGCTTTTAAACTTACGATTGACACGAGCATAGCAGAAAGCTACACTAGTGCTGCAAATCAACTTGAAATAGATGCTAATTCTGGGTATCCAGATTATTTAACTTATAACTACTCTATAGATTGGGGAGACAATCAATTTAACAATAATGTTACAGGAGATATTACACATACTTACCTTGTTCCTGGTATTTATACTATCAGTATTATTGGAGATTATCCTGCTCACTATTACTCTTCTTATTTTTCTGACAGCAAGAAACTTCTATCGATAGACCAATGGGGAACCCAGCAATGGCAATCTATGAAGGATGCTTTCTACGGATGTTCGAATATGGAATACAACGCCACAGATATACCAGATTTATCACAGGTAACAACCGCGTATCGTATGTTTGGATCAGCTAGTCTTTTTAATGGTGATATAAACGATTGGGATGTTAGTAATATAGAAGACATGTCTAGTATGTTTCAAAGCGCAACTGTTTTTAACCAGCCTTTAAATGATTGGGATGTCTCTAGCGTCACCAATATGCAGTATATGTTTTCTAGTACGAGAAATTTTGACCAACCACTAGACAACTGGATTACAAGTAATGTTACAAATATGCTCGGAATGTTTTCATATGCCAGTATATTTAATCAAAACATCAACAACTGGGATGTAGGTTCCGTAACTACCATGAGGCGCATGTTTGATAGAGCCAGTCTATTCAATCAACCGTTACTCGGTTGGGATGTGTCATCTGTTAACTCCATGGAAGAAATGTTTAACGACGCAATCGCTTTTGATCAACCAATAGATAACTGGATTGTTAGCAACGTTACCAACATGTCTTCTATGTTTGAAAACGCCACAGCATTCAATCAAAATATTAATAGCTGGATTGTAAGTGCCGTTACCGATATGAATTCTATGTTTAACAGTGCTACAAACTTTAACATGCCTTTAAATAATTGGGATGTGACTTCTGTAACCAACATGCAATCTATGTTTGAAAGTGCTGAAACGTTTAACCAAAATATTAATACATGGAACGTAACCAATGTTATAAATATGGCGTCAACGTTTGAGAGTGCTAAAGCCTTTAACGAACCATTAAACGGTTGGGACGTTAACTCTGTAGTAGATATGACTTCTATGTTTGAAAGTGCTGAAGTCTTTAATCAGCCATTAAACATTTGGAATGTAAGTGCTGTTGCCAACATGACTTCTATGTTTGAAAAAGCTTTGGTTTTTAACCAAGACTTAAGTACTTGGAATGTTAGCTCTGTAACTTTGATGCCTTCTATGTTTGAAGATGCTAGAGCCTTTAACCAACCTATTAACACTTGGAATGTTGCTTCTGTTACAACCATGGAAGAAATGTTTAAAAATGCTATTGTTTTTAATGAATCATTAGACAATTGGAACACAGGAGAAGTATTAACCATGGAGGAAATGTTTAGTGGAGCAACTGCTTTTAATCAAAACATAGACAACTGGAATGTTTCCTTTGTAAAGACCATGGAAGCCATGTTTAAAAATGCTTCAAGCTATAACCAAACCATGAATTCATGGAATGTTGCCTCTGTAACAACTATGGAAGAAATGTTTAGTGGGGCCACTGTATTCAACAAGATTATTGATAGTTGGAATGTTAGAGCCGTTACTACCATGGAAGAAATGTTTTATAATGCTACCGCTTTTAATCAAACTATTAATAGCTGGCGAGTTTCAAATGTCTTAAATATGGACGCCATGTTTAGAAACGCCTCATCTTTCGATCAAGCGTTAGATCGTTGGGATATTGGAGAAACAAGTATGCGTTATATGTTTAGCAATGCTGCGGCTTTAAACCAAGAGTTTAGTACTTGGGATGTTAGTCGTGTTACTAACATGCAATATATGTTAGATAATACAGCATTAACTAGAGAAAACTATGATGCAACTTTAGTAGCTTGGTCTAAGCTAGTCTTAATTACTAACATAAACCTTGGAGCTCAAAGCTTACTTTATTGTGACGCCCTGGAAGAAAGACAATCCATGATCGATACTTATGGTTGGACATTTACAGGTGATATTTTAGACTGCCCGATTCCTGCTTGTACCCAACTTATTTCTCCTGCAAATGGAGATACAGATGTACCTGTTAATACAAACCTTACTTGGGAACCTACTCTTTATGCCAGAGGGTATAAACTAACGGTTATAACTCAACCCGGAAACGTTTTATTAGTAAATAACGAAACAGTAACAGATCCATCGTATCAATTTTTATTAGATTTTTCAGGAAATGAAATTGTAGAAGTTACTATTACTCCTTTTAATGATGAAGGAGAACCAACAGGGTGTACCATGGAAAGTTTTACTATTACCAACAATAGTGTTCCAACAGTTCCTGAATGTACTTCTTTAACAACGCCTTTAGATGAAACTATAGATATTTCTGTAGAAAGCAGCTTAGAGTGGACGCCAATTGCGAATGCAGATGGATATAGAATTACAGCAGGAACAACTTCAGGTGCTACCGATATACTAAATGATATTGATGTAGCCAATGTAACGGTTTACGATTTACCTTCAGACCTACCTGAAAACACTAAAATTTATATCAAAATAACGCCTTATAATGCCACTGGAGATGCAACAACCTGTTCCGAAGAAAGTTTCACTACAGAAATTATCCCTGTTGCTCCAACGTGTACAAACTTAACATCTCCTTTAGATGGAGCTACAGATGTTCCAACAGATACAGATATTAGTTGGAACGCTACACCAAATACAACAGGATACCTACTTTCTGTAGGTACTACAGGAGGAGGAATTGAAGTTCTTAATAATATTGACGTAGGTAATGTAACAACTTATGATCTTCCTGATAATCTAAATGCTAATCGATTAATTTTTGTAAACATTACGCCTTATAATGAAGTTGGCGACGCAACAAGTTGTAACGAAGAAAGTTTTAGAACAGGATCTTTTGCAAGCACAGATACTCAAACATGCACAAGCCTTACAAGTCCACTAAACAACGCAACAGATATTTCTATATCAACAAATTTAACTTGGGCTAGTAATGCAACAGTTAATGGTTATAAAATATCTATAGGCACCACAACAGGAGCAACAGATATTCTTACTCTAACAGATGTAGGCAATATAACAACCTACGATTTAGTAACAGACTTACCTGAAACTACTACTATTTTTGTTACTATAATTCCATACGGCGATATAGGTGATGCTACTGGATGCACAGAAGAATCTTTTACTACAGAAACCTTACCAACGGCTCCTAATTGTACAACACTTAATAATCCGTTAAACAATGATACAGATGTAGATATTACTACGGATTTAAGTTGGATAGCTGCAGCAGATACCGCTGGATATATTATTTCCGTGGGGACAACCTCAGGTGCTACAGATATTTTAGATAACGAAGATGTTGGAAATATAACAACTTACAACTTAACTTCAGATTTACCTGAAACAGAAACTATATTTGTAACCATTACACCATACAACGCGGTAGGCAATGCCACAGGATGCACTGAGGAATCGTTTGTTACAGAAACCTTACCAACGACCCCTAATTGCACAACACTTAATAATCCGTTAAACAATGATACAGATGTAGATATTACTACAGATTTAAGTTGGATAGCTACAACAGATACCGCTGGATATATTATTTCCGTGGGAACAACTTCAGGCGCTACCGATATTTTAGATAACGAAGATGTTGGAAATGTAACAACTTACAACTTAACTTCAGATTTACCTGAAACAGAAACTATATTTGTAACCATTACACCATACAACGCGGTAGGCAATGCCACAGGATGCACTGAGGAATCGTTTGTTACAGAAACCTTACCAACGACCCCTAATTGCACAACACTTAATAATCCGTTAAACAATGATACAGATGTAGATATTACTACGGATTTAAGTTGGATAGCTGCAGCAGATACAGCTGGATATATTATCTCTGTGGGGACAACCTCAGGTGCTACAGATATTTTAGATAACGAAGATGTTGGAAATGTAACAACTTACAACTTAACTTCAGGTTTACCTGAAACAGAAACTATATTTGTAACCATTACACCACACAACGCGGTAGGCAATGCCACAGGATGTACTGAGGAATCTTTTACTACAGAAACCTTACCAACGGCTCCTAATTGCACAACACTTAATAATCCGCTAAACAATGCTACAGATGTAGATATTACTACAGATTTAAGTTGGATAGCTGCAGCAGATACCGCTGGATATATTATTTCCGTGGGAACAACTTCAGGCGCTACCGATATTTTAGATAACGAAAATGTTGGAAATGTAACAACTTTCAACTTAACTTCAGATTTACCTGAAACAGAAACTATATTTGTAACCATTACACCATACAACGCGGTAGGTAACGCGACAGGATGTACTGAGGAGTCGTTTGCTACAGAAACCTTACCAACGGCTCCTAATTGCACAACACTTAATAATCCGCTAAACAAGGCTACAGATGTAGATATTACTACAGATTTAAGTTGGATAGCTGCAGCAGACACCTCTGGATATATTATCTCTGTGGGGACAACCTCAGGTGCTACAGATATTTTAGATAACGAAGATGTTGGAAATGTAACAACTTACAACTTAACTTCAGATTTACCTGAAACAGAAACTATATTTGTAACCATTACACCATACAACGCGGTAGGCAATGCCACAGGATGTACTGAGGAATCTTTTACTACAGAAACCTTACCAACGGCTCCTAATTGCACAACACTTAATAATCCGCTAAACAATGCTACAGATGTAGATATTACTACAGATTTAAGTTGGATAGCTACAACAGATACCGCTGGATATATTATTTCCATGGGAACAACTTCAGGCGCTACCGATATTTTAGATAACGAAAATGTTGGAAATGTAACAACTTACAACTTAACTTCAGATTTACCTGAAACAGAAACTATATTTGTAACCATTACACCATACAACGCGGTAGGCAATGCGACAGGATGTACTGAGGAATCTTTTGTTACAGAAACACTTCTAACGATTCCCAATTGTACAACACTTAATAATCCTGTTAATAACGATATAGATATCTCAATAGAGACTACTATTGATTGGGAACCTGTTACAGGTGCAGATGGATACAAAATTTCCATAGGTTCTACATCTGGAGGAACACAGATAATAGATAATTATGATATCGGGTTTTCTACATCTTATAGTTTAGATAACGACTTACTAGAAGGAACGTCTTACTATGTAAATATCACGCCGTATAACGTTATGGGAGATGCTGAGTCTTGTACAGAAAGCATTTTCACAACATTAACCCTTCCAAAAAATGATGTTAAATATGGGTTTTCGCCGGATAATGATGGCATTAATGATTTCTGGACTATTGAAGGCATAGAAGTCCACCCTGATAACATCGTTACTATTTATAACCGTTGGGGAGATATGGTATTTCAAACTAAAGGCTATAACAACACAACTAATGTGTTTAGAGGTATCGCTAACAAAAAGACAAAAATGGGAGCAGATATATTACCTGAAGGAACTTACTTCTTTAATTTCTCAATTAAAGGCTCACATAATTTTGACAAACTAAAAGGCTTTGTTGTTATAAAAAGATAAACCCAAATCAATGAATTTCACAAAAAAAACAATAGCAATAGCTATACTTATAGGGTTTGCACACTGTATAAACGCACAACAAACACCTACATTTTCAGAATACAATTACAATCCTTTTATAATAAATGCAGCGTACGCCGGCTTAACAAAAAACACAGAGTTCTCTATGAGTAATACTGGTTTTTTCAATCAGTTCGAAGGTAGTCCAAGAAGTTTTTCACTAAGTGGGCATGGCTCTTTAAATGAAAAAAAGATGGGTATCGGTGCAGCCATAATGCGAGACCAAATAGGCATTACCAAATCAACTTCTTTTTTCGCAGCATACTCGTATAAAATATTTTTTGATTTTAAAAGTAATAGACCTTATTGGCAATTGTATGATACAGGAGTTCTATCCTTTGGTATTACTGCTGGATTACAGCAATATCAAAGTAACTTAACCGAATTAGGTATCATAGGAGACCCTAAATTCGCCCAAGATATAAATACATCTATACCAACCATAGGTCTTAGTTTTCTTTTTAACCATGCTTCCTTTTACGTTGGTTTTTCGACTCCAAATGTTATGGGAGATAGCTTAGCTTCAGACAAAAACTTAGTACTAAACAGCCCTTATTATGGATATTTTGGTTACCGTATTTACAATAACCGCTTTGAAGATTTTATGATAAAACCAAATATGCTAATTAAATATGAAGATGGAGCACCATTACAAGCAGATTTTAATGTTGCGTTTAGTTTTAAAAATAAGTTTGAAATAGGAACAGGATATAGAACAAGTAATTCTATCAACTTTTTAGCTGGTATTTATTTATTTAATAATATGCGTGCTATTTACAATTACAATATAGCTAACAAAAATTCACCTTTAGGAAATACCCATGGCCTGATATTAAGCCTTCAATTAAATGAAGGTTATAGTAATAATTAATTACTTATAAAAAATTGAACAAAAAAAAACAGACACCTATCAAAGTGTCTGTTTTTTTTGTTTATAAAATGGATTACTTCACATCTAAACTATAAGGAAATAATAACTGAATACCTTTACGTTGTGTAAGCGTTTTTACTTCTTTGTAAATATTATATTGCACTTCCCCAAGTTCATCTTTTAAAATAGTTTCTTTAGCTTTTACTAAACCAAACTCTTGCAGCATTTTATCTAAGTCCTTTTTAAAGATAGGAAATTCGTTAATTTTATAATCTTCAATTCCAGCAGCTTCGGCAGCATATTTTAAGGCTAAATCTAATCCACCTAACTCATCTACCAATCCGTTTTCCAAGGCATCATTTCCTGTCCAAACACGACCTTGAGCAATAGCCTTAACATCATCTTGGTTCATGTCTCGTCCATCAGCAACTCTTTTGGTAAACAACTCATAAATATCTATAATACCTTCTTTTATAAAAGCATGTTGATCTTCACTCATCGGTTCAAAAAAGCTAAAAGTTACTGCATTCTTATTTGTAACCACTTGTTCTGCATTAATACCCATTCTATCGGCTAAAACCTTACCGTTTGGCAACATACCAAACACACCTATACTCCCCGTAATTGTTGTAGGTTCCGCTATAATTTTATCCGCATTACAAGCAATATAATATCCTCCAGATGCAGCAAGATTACCCATAGAAACAATTACAGGTTTTACTTTTTTAGTCAATTCAATTTCTCTCCAAATTAACTCACTCGCCAAGGCGCTTCCTCCTGGAGAATTAATACGTAAAACAACTGCTTTCACCTTATCATCCTCTCTTGCTTTCTTAAGAGATGCATTCATAGTACCTTGTCCAATATTATTCTCATCACCTTCACCATAGATAATTTCACCTTCAGCATAAATTACGGCTATTCTATTTTTGTTAGTTTTTAACTTCAACTTACTGGCTGTATGGATTGCATAATCATATATTGATATTGTTTTTAATTTTTTATCATTTTCAACACCAACGGCATATCTTAATCCATTTACATACTCATCATGATAAGCAATTTTATCAACCATTTTTGAAGACATTGCCAAAGTTGCATTTCTTGCTAAAAGGCTATCGGCAATAATATTTAATCTAATTTCATCAATCATTCTACTTTTAGAAATGTCTTGTTTCATTTCATTCCAAAGTGAATTTAAATACACCGTAATTTGTTCACGATTATTGTCGCTCATTTCATTTTCTAAAAATGGCTCAACAGCACTTTTATATTTACCAAAGCGAACCACTTCCATTTTAACTCCAGATTTTTCTTGAAAATCTTTGAAGTATAATTGTTCGGAAGACAAACCTTTAAACTCCATCATCCCAACAGGATTAATATAAATAGTATCAGCAACCGAAGATAAATAGTAATCTTTTTGCGTATAAACATCGGCGTAAGCCACAATAAACTTTCCAGATTCTTTAAATTTTAAAAGTGCATTTCTTAAAGCTTTAGTTTGCGATATTCCAGCATCTATAAAATTATTATCAATAGAAATTCCTTTAATTTTATCATCTGTTGCCGCAAAATTAATAGCATCAATTATATTGAAAAGACCATTTTTCTTGTCTTCATTTAAAAATGGATATTCTGCAAACTCTGTTTTACCTGCGTAATCCTTAATAGGGAAATCTAGTTTTAATTCTAAAATAGAATTGTCTCTTACTTGAACGACATCATTACCTCCTGAGCCCAAAACAGCTCCTAAAAGAACAATACCCAAAAAGAAAAGTACACAGAATAAAATAATTCCTGTTACTGTTGATAATACACGTTTTATAAAATCCATAATTATTATTTTTCTATAAGTATTAAAAAAAGCTGTAAAGTTACAGTTTCTACTTATTAATTTTAAAATATTATTCGAAGGAACAATTTCACTTCAATTTAAACTAAAAAACAATACCTACAAGGTTATAAAAACCTTGTAGGTATTATTAAGTGATGCTTTATATTTACTTAAAAAGTAATTTGATCTAAAGTATTTTTGCGATGAATTTTCCCTGAAGCAGTATTAATAAATTTATTTACTGTATAAATAGCTTTCGGTTTTTCATATTTATCTAAACCATCAAAAATAGAATCGTCTAGCTTTTTATTTTTACCTTCAATAATTAAAATAGCTTTTTCACCTAAAGTTTCATCTGGGATAGAGGTAATAAAAAATTGTTGTTCAATTTTACATTGAAGTTTATGTTCGATTACCTCAGGGTATAATTTTATCCCGCCAGAATTAATCACGTTATCAAAACGACCTAACCATTCAAAACTAGAATCCGAATGTATTTTTACTATATCGTTAGTAATAATTTTTTCATCTAAAAGTTCTGGTGCATCAATAACCAAACAACTTCTATCGTCTGTAGAGACCGTAATTCCTGGTAAAGTTTTAAAACATGTTTTGGAATCGGAATCTGTGAAATTATTAATCTTTTTAACAGCAATATGCGAAACAGTTTCTGTCATACCATAGGTTTCATAAACCATAGGTTTTTTATCTTGAATTAAAGCTTTTATACTTTCAGAAACGCGTCCGCCACCAACAATTACAGTTTTTATTTTATCAAAATATTTTGCGAAATTTTTAAGTTGCATAGGTGTAAAAGCGCAAAACTCATAATCCTTCTCGTAATCTATTCTTGGAAAAGCAGCAGGCTCTACAATATCCAATTCTAGACCTAAAACAATAGCCCGAACAATCATCATTTTACCAGCAATAAAATTTGATGGCAAGCAATGTAATACTTTTTTACCTGGCGTAAGATTAAAGAAATTGCCCGTAGCAATAGCCGATTTTATCATGGCTTCTTTTTTAATCATTATCTCCTTTGGCCTACCAGTAGATCCAGATGTATGTACTTTTATAAAATCATGCCTATCTAACCAATCAAGTAAAAATTCACCCAATTCTCGTTCGTAAGCATCTCCCTCTTTTACAAAGCTATACGCTACTTCCATTAAGTCTTCGTGAGAATAATGGTGATCATTTAATTTAAACCTTACATGTACTTTAGTGTAATCTGGTATCATAATTATTCTATTATTTTATAATCATCTTTTGGTGGTTCTACAACATTTCCTATTAATTTATCTTTCCAATTACTCCAGTTATATTTCTTAGAAAGAATAAATAAAAGTATTGGAAAAACTACAAATACAGGGAAAAATATTTCGCCCAAGGCCATAGTATCAGGATCGGACATATCTTTTAAAATTGAATCGGTTTGAAAGGCTGTCCAATCGGCAGTAACTAACAAAGCTGTAAATAAATTATTGGCTGCATGGAACCCTAAGGCAAGTTCTAAGCCTTCGTCCATTAAAGTTAAAACACCTAAAAACAAACCTGTGCCTATGTAATAAACCATAATTACTGGCCCTAATTGCTCCACTTCAGGATTTGCAATATGCATAAGTCCAAAACCAACAGAAGTTATTAAAAGTGGTAACCATTTATTTTTAAATACCACACCAATACCTTGCATTAAGTAGCCTCTAAAAAAATACTCTTCGAAACTCGTTTGTAACGGTATTAATGTAATAGCTATAGCTGCTAATATTAAAAATGGTTTTAATTTAAAATTAAGTACATAGTCTTCTGGAGCAAAAAAGAAATAATCCACCAATACAAAACTAGATGAAATAACGCCCCATAGAATAAAAATAAACCAAAAACGTTTCCAATCTATTTTTTTTCTCGCCGTTGTTAATTGCACAAACGACTGTTTATGTATAACTTTAGCCGAAAAAATAACACCTACCAATCCTGCTGCAAAAGACAACAGCATTAAAAACAGAAATAAATTACTACCCAAAGCCTCAATCATATCTGGGATAGTAACTGGCATATCGCCTGTTTGAAAAACTTTTATGCCTAATACAATTCCCAGAGGAATCATACCAATTATTTGCCAAGCTATAAAAATTATTAATACACCTAATAAATATCGCCACCAATCGTGTAAACCTTTAAAGGCTTGAGCTATATACATACTTCTAAATTAAATTTCCAAGGTTCTACCTTATTATACTGCAATGTACCATTTTTAACTAAAAGTGGTGACTCAAAATTATTAGAAAACAAACTACCCGTTCCTAAACCTTGTGGCAAATTACTGTTTAAAGCATACGTATATTGCGCGATGGCATTTAACCCCACATTGCTCTCTAAGGCACTTGTAATCCACCAACCTATATTTTGTTTGTTGGCTAAACTAATCCAAGAGTCGCTCCCTTTAAAACCACCAATTAAAGTTGGTTTTAGAATAATATATTGTGGACAAATAGCTTCTAGTAATACTTGTTTTTTATCTTCGGAAAACACACCTATAAGTTCCTCGTCTAGAGCAATAGGTAATGGTGTAGCTTCGCAAAGTTTTGCCATTTCGGTTATTTGTCCTTGTTTTATAGGCTGTTCAATGGAATGTAAATCGAAATCTGATAATATTTTCAGTTTTTCTAAAGCTTCCGAAGGTTTAAAAGCACCATTAGCATCTACACGTAATTCAATATCATTTGAATTGAATTCCTTTCGAATAGATTTTAGCAGATTAATCTCTGTTTGAAAATTGATAGCACCAATTTTCATTTTAATGCAACTAAAACCAGCCTCTATTTTATCCTGAATTTGTTCCTTCATGAAACTTTCCGTTCCCATCCAAATTAATCCGTTAATAGCAATACTATCTTCAGTTTTAGTAAATTTTGAAGGAAATAAATCAAAACCATCAACGCTGTCAATAGATTTAAACGCCATTTCTAAACCAAATTGGATACTAGGAAATTCTTCTAACTGCAATAACAAATTATCTAAACCTAGATTTATGTTTTCGCAAACCCATTTTAGTTTTTCTTCATAATCGGGTCTATCATCAATAGAAAGTCCTCGAAACATTCCACATTCTCCAACACCTTTCTTGGGTCCTTTATCTAAGATAATAAACCAAGTTTCTTTAGTTTTCAAAATACCTCGCGATGTACCGCTGGCTTGTTTGAAGTTTAAAGTATATGGTTGGTAAGTTGCCGTCATAGTCATGCTAAATTAATAATTTATTCCATGAAACATTAAAACTTAACAAGGATTATCATAAAATTTTCAGATTGATTAGTTGTTTATTCTTTTAATATAAAATTGATAATTATTAGACACATAAAGTCATAATAAACCACTTTTTATATAAAATTAGAATTATTACAACGAAATAAGGTCTTAAAAACCAGATGATTCAAATTTAAAAACAAACGGATTAAAAATTACGATGCGTATTTAAAGCTCAATACTCTCTCCTATTTCTAAAAGCATTAAATCTTTATCCTTCTCGAAAAATTTTCGCTTTGCGACCTCGTGATCGATTTCGATGTAACCAAAAGTATCAAAATGACAACCTAATATTTTATCGCATTCCACAAAATCGCTCGCTAAAATGGCATCGTTAATACCCATAGTAAAATTATCACCAATAGGAAGAATTGCCAAGTCTAGTTTGGTTTGCATCGGAATTAATTTCATATCAAACGTTAAAGCCGTATCTCCAGCGATATAAATATTTTTATGCTCACTTTCAATTATAAAACCGCCTGGCTGCCCACCATAAGTACCATCAGGAAAAGACGAGGTATGAATAGCGTTTACATATTTCACGTTTCCGAACTCAAAATCCCATTGTCCTCCATGGTTCATTGGGTGTCCTTCTAAACCAAGATTCCCAAAATGAGTTACAATTTCGAAGTTAGAAATTATAACAGCATTAGTCCGTTTGGCAATGGCATCAACATCTAGAATATGATCTTGATGCGCATGCGTAACCATAATATAATCGGCTTCTATGGTATTAATATCAATATTTGCAGCCTTTTCGTTACCTGTAATAAAAGGATCGACAAGTATGCTAATATCATCTATTTTAATACCTAAACAAGCATGACCGTAAAATGTGATTTTCATTAGAAATAAATTATTAAAATTGAACTCTAAATTTACTAAATTTTTACAACAATTGCCCCAAACCCAGTAAAATAGATAAAAGCACCGTTGTAAGCGCTAACTTTTTTAATTCAGGATCAAAATGTTGTGGGTTTTGTGTGTTATTCACTTTTTTAAGATGAAGAAATAAAGGTATAAAAGCAATTAAAAAAATAAAATTAAAAGCTGACTTATAAAACAAAACACCAAATAAAATTGATAGTAAAATAGCCAAAATAATTAAAAAACTATGATATGTTTTAGCCTTTAAGCTACCTAATTTTAACGCTAAAGTAATTTTATTGGATTTTGTATCCGATTCTATATCACGCATATTATTAAGGTTTAACACAGCGGTGCTTAACAAGCCAATTATTACGGCTGGTAAAATCACTATAAAATCTATCGTTTTTGCAAACAATACATAACCACCAATAACGCTAACAAAACCAAAAAACAGAAACACAAAAATATCTCCCATGGCATTATACCCATAGGCATTACCACCAACTGTATATTTAATTGCGGCAATTATTGCCCCAACGCTAAGCACAAAAAAGACTACTGAAAGTAAAAAATGAGTGCTTCCAAAAGCAAAATAAATAGTTAATAAAGCCAAAATGGTTGAAATTACCACATTTATTGTAATGGCCTTTTTCATTTCCTTTGGAGATATTACGCCACTTTGTATAGCACGCTCCGGCCCTATTCTATCATCATTATCGGTTCCTTTAACACCATCACCATAGTCGTTTGCTAAATTGGAAAGTATTTGAAAACTTAGAGTCGACAAAATAGCCAACAAACAAATTACCCAATTAAAGACACCTTGATAAGCTGCTAAAAAGGAAGCTAAAATAATTCCGGAAATGGATAAAGGTAAAGTGCGCAAGCGCATAGAAGAAATCCAGATTTTTGTTTTATTCATTTATGGGATCCATTTTTTAGGAAAATTAGGCTTTCTTTTTTCAAGAAATGCATCTCGACCTTCTTTGGCTTCATCTGTCATATAAGCTAAACGTGTTGCTTCACCAGCGAATACTTGTTGCCCAACCATACCATCGTCTGTTAAATTCATTGCGAATTTCAACATTTTTATCGATGTTGGAGATTTTCCTAATATTTCCTGAGCCCAATCATAAGCTGTACTTTCTAATTCATCGTGTGGGATAACGGCGTTTACCATGCCCATATCATAAGCTTCTTGTGCTGAGTAATTTCGTCCTAAAAAGAAAATTTCACGTGCTCTTTTCTGCCCTACCATTTTAGCTAAATAAGCCGAGCCATAACCACCATCAAAACTAGTAACGTCGGCATCTGTTTGTTTAAAAATAGCGTGTTCTTTACTTGCTAAAGTTAAATCACAAATTACATGCAAACTATGTCCGCCACCAACAGCCCAACCAGGAACTACTGCTATCACAACTTTAGGCATAAAACGAATTAAACGCTGAACTTCTAATATATTTAAACGATGATACCCATCTTCTCCTACATAACCTTGATGACCTCGTGCTTTTTGATCTCCACCACTACAAAAAGAATACACACCATCTTTAGTAGAAGGCCCTTCGGCAGATAATAATACCACACCAATATTCACATCTTCATTCGCATCATAAAATGCATCATACAGTTCTGCCGTTGTTTTTGGTCTAAATGCATTTCTAACATCTGGTCTGTTAAACGCGATTCGCGCTACACCATTACATTTTTTATATGTAATATCTGTATATTCTTTAACAGTTATCCAATTTTCTTGACTCATTTTCTTTATTTTAGCCAAAAATAAATTTTATTTCATTAAAACCATTCATTCCCTATGAAAAATAATATTTCATTACTTGTTTTGCTCTTCATTTGTATCTCTATAAATGCACAAACTTATAAGTTTGAAACTGTTATAGATATTGAAACTACCGATGTTATTAGTCAAGGAAATACAGGAACATGTTGGAGTTTTTCTACGTCTTCATTTTTAGAAAGCGAAATAATAAGACTTACAGGTAAAAAAATTGATTTATCTGAAATGTACACGGTACGTAATACCTATCCTAAAAAAGCTTGGAACTATATAATGCGCCAAGGAAAAACACAATTTAGCGAAGGTGGCTTGGCTCACGATGTTTTAAACAGCGTAAAAGATCATGGTTTAGTTCCTAGTTTTGTTTTTACAGGACTGGATGAAGCTAATACAAGACATAACCATTCTGAAATGATTACAGTTTTAACTGGTGTTTTAAATACCTATGTAAACGATGTAAAAAAACCACTATCTCCAAAATGGAAACAAGTTACAGAATCGATTTTGGACATTTACTTAGGTAAAAACGTTGAAACTTTTAATTATGAAGGTATACAATATACTCCAAAATCATTTTTAGAAATGACTAAAATTAATCCAGATGATTATGTGAGTTTAACATCTTTTTCTCATGAACCATATTACACCAATTTCGTTTTAAACATTCCTGATAATTTTTCAAACGGGAGCTTCTACAACATCACAATTGAAGATGCAGTTAAAACGGTAAATAATGCTCTTAAAAAAGGATATACAATAGCTTTAGATTGCGATGTAAGTGAAAGTACATTTACAGCAAATCCTGGTATGGCAATAATTCCAGAAGACAGCAATGTAAACCTAAAGGAATTGACCGAAATTGTACCAGAAAAAGAGATTACACAAGCGTACAGACAACAAGAATTTGAAAATTTCAATACCACAGACGATCATTTAATGCATATTACAGGATTAGTAAAAGATCAAAACGGAAATACATACTATAAAGTAAAGAATTCATGGGGAAAAAACTCCGAACGTATTGCTAATAACGGTTTTATCTACATGAGTGAGGCTTATTTCAAATTAAAAATGATTTCTATAACACTTCATAAAAATGTAGTTGATAAAAAATATCATAATATTTTGAATTAATCATAAATCTAACTCCTAAAATATTACGGATACCACAAAAATGAAAAACCGCATTTATAAACGAATGTTCATATTATTTAAATTATTAACTTTGCACATATAAATAGTAGATTATGCATAATTTGCATATCGTCGATATAATTTGTACATTGTCGAATATTTAAACCCCATTTAATATGATTTCAACAATTATTCTTACACTTTCAATACTTATTTTATTTAATTTATTGCTTCTAAAATTTAGCTGTAACAAGACACCTAAAACTACGAAAGTAAATAAAGAGCCTGTTGTTTTATCACCGTATTTAGAATTAGATAACATGAATGAAAGACTTGCACCTACAGGAAGCTAATAACACTTTCTTTTTAGCTTAATGCTAAGTTTTAATTTTCCCTATTTAATTTTACCAGTTAAGTGTTTTTTCACCTAAGTCTTTAAGATATTGGTTTACCTGCGAAAAATGCTTATTCCCAAACCAATACCCTCTATTTGCAGATAAAGGTGATGGATGTCCACTAGTTAAAACCAAATGCTTCTTATCATCTATAAGTTTCACTTTCTTTTTTGCAAAACCTCCCCAAAGTAAAAATATTATATTCTCATTTTTATCACTAACTGTTTTTATCACAGAGTCCGTAAAGGTTTCCCAACCTTGTTTTTGATGACTTGCAGCTTCGTGAGCTCTAACTGTAAGCGTAGCATTTAAAAGTAAAACGCCTTGTTTTGCCAAACGTTCTAGATTACCACTTTTAGGATAGGGAATTCCTAAATCGGCTTCAATTTCCTTAAAAATATTAACTAATGAAGGTGGATGTTTTACACTATCGGCAACAGAGAAACATAAACCATTAGCCTGACCGTAATCATGATATGGATCTTGCCCAATAATCACAACTTTTACATCATTAAAATGACAATAATTAAAAGCATTAAAAACAGCTTCTTCTGGAGGGAAACAAGTATTCGTGTTATATTCATCAGTTACAAATTTCATTAAATTCTTGAAGTATTCCTTTTTAAATTCTTTATCTAAATACGGTTTCCAACTATCGTGAATGTCTAAATTCATTTATATTTTTTTAAGAAGAAACTAAATTAACACTATCTTTAATCTAATTTCAATTTAAGAAGAAAAAAATGGCTTTTAATTCCTTACAGATAGAAACAGATTCTAGAATTGAACAAGTGTTTAACAATTATCCAGAGTTCGTTAAAAACCAGATACAACAACTTAGAACACTTATTTTAGAAGTTGCAAATAGCATTGAAGGTATTTCTAAAATTGAAGAAACCCTAAAATGGGGAGAGCCTAGTTATTTGGTGAAAAAAGGAAGTACAATTAGAATACACTGGAAACCTAAAAAACCAGACCAATATGCCATGTATTTTAAATGTACCAGTAAATTAGTTGAAACTTTTAAAATTGTTTTTAAAGATATTTTTGAGTTTGAAGGGCATCGCGCTATTGTATTTAAATTAGATGATAAAATACCCGAAACCGAATTAAAACAATGTATTGAAGCTGCTTTAAAGTACCATAAAGTAAAACAATTACCTTTTTTAGGATTATGAACTAAATAAAAATACGCACCAAAAGTTCTTTAAGCAAATCGCCTTGAGGAATAGCATTAGAACCAACACCTTTACTTTTTACATCGAATTCGCGCAAAGTTGCCACTACACCACTCACCTTTCTCATCGGGAAATTTCTAGCAGCAGTAATATAATCATTCACAAAATACGGATTAACACGAAGCGCAGAGGCAACACTTCTAGGCGACTTATCACTTAATCCATGAAACGTAAGCAATTGCGAAAAAAAAGCAAACAATAATGAAACAGTAACAACCATTGGGTTATCTTTTGGGTTATCTCCAAAATATTGTACAATTTTAAAAGCTTTAACCGCGTTGCGTTCACCAACAGCTTTCCTTAACTCAAAATTATTGTAATCTTTACTAATCCCAATATTTTCCTCAACATGTTCTGGCGTAATTTGTGTGCCTTTTGGTAAAATAATCTGAAGTTTTTCTAACTCATTATTTATTTTACTCAAATCAGTTCCTAAAAACTCCACAAGCATTTGTGCTGCTTTCGGGGTAATTTCATATTTCTTCGGAGCCAGTACACGACGAATCCAATCGGCTACTTGATTATCATAAAGTTTTTTACTCTCGTAAACAATACCCTCTTTTTTAAGCGTTTTATATAGCGCTTTACGCTTATCAATTTTTTTGTACTTATAATTAAAAACTAAAACAGTACTTGGTTGTGGGTTTTCGGCATATTTAGCCAATTTCTCAATACTTCTGGATAAATCTTGAGCTTCCTTTACAATAATAACTTGGTGCTCTGCCATCATTGGGTATCGTTTAGCATGCCCAACAATATCATCTATAGTAACATCACGACCGTACAAAACCATTTGGTTAAACCCACGTTCAGCTTCATCTAAAACAGAAGTTTCAATAAAATCTGAAATTTTATCAATATAATAAGCCTCTTCACCCATTAAAAAGTAAATAGGTTTTAAGTTTTTATTTTTTATATCGGTTACTATTTGTTTTACTTCGTCCAAATCTGGTATAAATTCCTAATTATAAATTTCAAATTCCTAAAAACGATTGCTGCCTATAAAATTTGATTAATTGCTTAACTTTGAAAAAATTTTAAAATTTCAGTGTTACAAAAATTAAATTTTCCTGAGTTTTCATTTCGTTTCAAAAATAGCGAAAATAAAGTATCTATTTTCGATTGTATTCGCAAAAAATTTGTGATTTTACAACCCGAAGAATGGGTTAGACAACATTGCACACTCTATTTAATAAATGTTAAAAAATATCCCCTTTCATTAATTAACGTGGAAAAAGAACTCACTATTAACGATTTAAAAAAACGTTACGATATTGTTGTTTTCAATCCCGACGGCAGTATTCATTTAATTGTAGAATGTAAAGCACCAAAAATAAACATTAATCAAACCACATTCGACCAAATTGCACGTTATAATACAGAACTAAACGCCACTTATTTAATGGTAACTAACGGAATAAATCATTATTATTGCCAAATGGATTTCGAAAACGAACGGTATCAGTTTTTAAAAGATATTCCGGAGTATAATCCACAATAAAATAGTTTTAACACCATTCAACAATCTAAACGTTATATTTTTAAACAAATAAACTTTTAACCCATAAACAAGATCAATTGAAAATCGCCATCGCCATACTAAACTGGAACGGAAAAAAACTTTTAAAACAGTTTTTACCTTCGGTAGTTGAACACTCTAAAGAAGCCGAAATTTATGTAGCCGATAATGCATCAACCGATGATTCTATTTCATTTATTAAAAACAACTTCCCTACTGTAAAAATTATTCAGAATGAAGAAAATGGAGGTTTTGCAAAAGGTTATAATGATGCTTTAAAGCATATTGAGGCCGAGGTGGTTTGTTTATTAAATAATGATATAGAAGTTACAAAAAACTGGCTTCTCCCTATTATTGAGGCCTTTAAAAGCAACCCAAATACCGCAATACTTCAACCTAAAATATTAGACTTTAAAAACAAAGCCTATTTTGAATATGCTGGTGCAGCAGGCGGATTTATAGACAAATACGCCTACCCATATTGCCGAGGCCGTATTTTTAACACGCTTGAAAAAGACAATGGACAATACAACGACACTAGCGAAATTTTTTGGGCAACCGGAGCTTGCTTTTTTGTAAAAAATCATATTTTCAAACAATATAATGGTTTCGATGAGCACTTCTTCGCTCACATGGAAGAAATAGATCTATGCTGGCGCGTAAAAAACGAAGGTTATTCTATAAAATACGTTGGAACATCTACTATTTATCATGTTGGTGGGGCTACATTAAATGCTATAAATCCAAAAAAAACCTATCTTAACTTTAGAAATAGTCTTTATACACTTACCAAAAATGCAAAAGGCTCTTTATTCTTTATTATTTTTATCCGTTTAGTTCTCGATGGTTTTGCTGCAACAAAATTTTTATTCGAATTAAAACCCAAGCATACCATAGCAATTCTAAAAGCCCATTTTAGTTATTATTCTAATTTAAATAGGTTATTAAAACAACGCAAGACAATAAAAAATAAAACAAATTACTACAAAAAAACATCCATTGCTATCGATTATTTCGTAAATAAAAACATCTATTACAAAAGATAAAAGAAATTAGCAAAAGTTTTGTTAATAACTCTGCTAACAACCTATTTTTATATACTTTTGTTAATTATAGAACGAACATTTTTTAATCCAAAATTATAAAACAACTTATGAAAAAAGTTTTATTACTTAGTCTGTCAGCCATGTTACTTTTAAGTTCATGTGTTTCAAAAAAACAATTTACAGATCTTGAAGCTAAACAAAAAGAAACTCAAGATTTACTCAACTCGGCAACCGTAAAATTAAACTCTTGTTTAGAAGATCGCGCAGCAGCAACAGCTAAAGCTACCGTATTAGAATCTCAAGTAAACGATTTACGTAATAACAATGATAACCTTCAATTATTATCTTCTAAAGGAGCTAGTAGTATCGAGAAAACATTAGAAAGTATAAAAGAAAAAGAACTTAAAATTTCACGTTTACAAGACGCACTTACTAAAAAAGACAGTATCACGTTAGCTTTAGTAACAAGCCTAAAACGCGAAGTTGGTATTAACGATCCAGATATCCAGGTAAATGTAGAAAAAGGTGTAGTTTTCATTTCTATCGCCGATAAATTACTTTTCCAAAGCGGAAGTTACAACGTAACCACTAGAGCTAAAGAAGTATTAGCTAAAGTAGCTAAAGTTATCAATAGCAAACCAGAATTTGAAGCAATGATTGAAGGTCATACAGATAGCAGATCTTACCAAAAAGGTGTGCTTTTAGACAACTGGGATTTAAGTGTTAAACGTTCTACATCTATCATTCGTGTGTTACAAGGCTTAGGTGTTAATCCAGGACAGTTAATCGCTGCAGGACGTAGTTCTTATGTACCTTTAGTAGATAACGATACTGCTGAAAACAGAGCAAAAAACAGACGTACACGTGTTGTTGTTCTTCCTAAAATCGATCAATTTTACGATATGATCGAAAAAGAAATGAAAAACTTAGAAGCTGGAGGAAAATAATCAGCTTAGTATTAAACATTTAAAAGCCCGACTGTAAAGTTGGGCTTTTTTTATGCCTTTTTTTGGGCGTTACCCTATCGGGTCAGGCTTTACGTTGCAATTCCTCGTTCGTACCTCTCTGCGGGATTTTCACTGCAATCCTTAACGCAGGGCTTAACACAAAGGTTTGGTTAGAATAGCCTTCTTATAGTGGCATAATTATTACAGAATTCTTTATAGGTTTTACTTTTGGAATTGTATTTTTACTTTATTAATATGTGCCAGTTCTATCATTATTAGGCACAAGCTGGAAAAAAACAACATTAGAGCTAAATATGACACTTAGAGAATTGAAAAAGGAATTAAATCTCAAGCACTAAACAATTCGTTTAAATTTAAGACATATATTATATTGCATAAAGCTTTCGATGAACTTGGAATTAGAATATTGGATGGAATAGAAATTGAAAAGCCAATAATGATTTATGGAAATGAGCACGATTGCGAACCGATTAACATCTATGCATTTGAATAAAAAAACTGGCTACAACACAATATATAATTTATTATTAGTCTTAGCTTGTTTGAGGAAACCCTCCGGGTTTCCCAATCTTATGGGTTTTATTTGCTAAATTAGTGGCTTAAACCATACACAAAACCGAGTCCAATTAAAAAAACGGAGTACATGAAACAAAATTTAACATTAATACTCATTCTATGTATCACCCAACTGATTTTGGGCTGTTCTCAACCGGAGAAGTCTAAAACGGTACAAAAGGAAGTAGAAACCAATATTGAACTAAAAGACAATTGGTACTACCTTAATGGAGAAAAGTTTTTTATAAAAGCAATTGGATACGAAATAGGTGCACGTCCAGGACAACATCCTTATGAAGATGAAAAGAAAGATCATTTGGAGTTAATGAAATTTGATCTCGATAACATTAAAAAAGGTGGTTATAATACGATAAGAACTTGGAGTCAATTTTCTGAAGCTCAATTGAAACTTGTACAAGAATCGGGTTTAAAACTTATTATGGGTTTAGATGTTAATCCAGAAGAAGATTATAGGGATCCTAAATTTATAAATCACTGCAAGACACAGCTTGAAAACATTTTAAAATATGCACCAAAATATAATTGTATAATTACGTATTTGGTTATTAACGAACCTCAAACGGATCATATTCATGAGGTTTCTGCTCAGGCATTTAAAAACTTAATGAAAATGATGGTAGATATGATTCATAAAAATCATCCAAATATACCAGTAACACTTTCTGCAAATGCAATGATTAGTGATTGGATGGATGAAAGTATGTATGATGTATACGCTTATAATTGTTACGGTTACAATGAAGGCCAAACAGCAACAATGGGGTTTAGAGATTATATTAAAGGTTTAAATGAATTAAACGGATTAGATAAACCATTTATAATAACTGAGTTTGGACATTCAGTATCTCCAAAAGGAGGTTTTGGTAGTTTTGGCTCAAGAACCTTAAAGGAACAAAGCGAAGGATTAGTTTCTAATTACAGAGATCTTATGGATGCTGGAGCTGTAGGTATGTGTCCATTTTATTATGCTGATGGTTGGTGGAAAGGTGGAGAAAAAAGCATACATAATAAAGAGCAACCAGAAGAATGGTTTGGATTTTGGGGTTATAAAGATATTAACGACAAATATGGCTCGCCACGCCCAGTTTGGTTTGCCATGCGAGATTATATGAAAGGACTAATTATAAGTCCTAAAAACAAAACAGTACACACCAACACAACAACGATACCTTTAGAGTTTTATAATGATGCCACTATAAAAAAAGTAGTTGTAAAAAACCGTGATGAAATTATCTATTCTAAAAACATAACAAACGCAGGTTATTTTGCAGATCAATTAACAATTAATCCAGATGGTATTGAAGCCATGGAGCTTGCTTTTGAGTTTTTTGATAGTGAAGATAATAGTGTTAAAAACGAATCTATTATAATTCTGGCTTCCAAAACAGTTATAGACTTGCCTAAATTAAGCATAGAAGTTTCACCCAAAAAAGATTTAAACGACGTAAAAGTTGGAAGCATTACAACCAAAATAGAAACCAATGAAAATTTTAAACTCATTGGTGATTTAATCGTTAGCTATAATACACATCTTGGATGGGACGTTGGTCCACAAGTATCTGTTTCGGTTAAAGATCAAATGGATAAAAAAGTAATTACTTCTGAAAATTTCTTTAATATTCCTGATAATTGCTGGGTTGTAAATGCATCTGCAGGAATCTCAGTTAGGTATGGTAAGTTTACCTTTAAAATTCATGACCAAAAAATAATTTATAGAGGTGATTGGGCTAAAGAAATCAGTCGTTAGCAAGACTTTGGGTAGGGATTTTAACTTTTATGACTCAAAAATTTATGATGGTTGGACACAATGGGAAAATGGAAATAAAATTGTAGAACAAACATAATATAACACCTATTGCTAACATGTATAAAAAACATAGGGCATCTTTGGCTAAACAGAGACGAAAGCACTTACAACCTACCCTGCGTTTCTTGCACCAAACTTAGTGTGAACTATGCCTCTTAAAGAACACAATAGATAATGAAAAAATCACTACAATTTGTAAGGTTTAAAAAGTTTAATGTTTTAATACAATTACTAATATTTACTTTTATACTCTTATTTATTGGAGAGATTTTAGAATTAGTTTTTGGCATATTTTTTGGAAACAATAATTTTTCAAAATTAGACTTTAGTGATAGTTCTATTGAATATGTGTTGTTCGAAACAGTAATTTTATCTCCACTAATTGAAACGTTTTTTATTCAATTTCTTCTGCTTGAATTTTTACGAGTGCTTTTTAACGGATTATCAATAAATTATTTTTTAGCAGTTTTAATATCAGGTTTTATTTTTGGAGTGTTACATCATTATAATATTCCATATATGATAGCTTTAACAATATTAGGTTGGATGTTTGGATATATTTATGTCTTTTATAAAAAAAACAAGAAAATACATCCTATTTTAGCTGTATTGATTACACATTCTTTATATAACTTAATAATTGTATTAAAAGATTACATTTTAGTAAATTAGAATAATTCAGTTGAAGAGCACCTTTAGTAAGTAAAAATAAAAAGATTATTAAACACAAAATCTATAGTATTCATTGTAGAATTCAACTAAAAACTCAAGAACTTGAGTCGTAATTTAAATAGAACCCATGAAAAAGTCAAACCAAAAACAATATCACTATATTTTAATACTCTTTGCGTTTATACTATTTAGCTGTAATTCTGGTAAAGAAAAATTTATAATTGAAGAAATCGAAGAACCTACTAATGGCACAGCCATATCAATAAGAAAGTTTGAAGTTAAAAGTTTTGGTTCGAGTTTCTCTTATTCTACGAACTCTACTGACAAAGACAACGAAGTAAAAGACATCAAAATTAGTTTCAATAATGAGCCACTAAGCACTATTTTAGAGAAATTGGAGCATTCATACAATATAGGCGACCTTAAAAAAGATCCTATATTGAACATTGACTATTACAGAGAAAACATAACAAATGAAAAGGCCGTTAAAGACATCATTTCTCAATTAAAAAAAACGTACCAGTTTTAAAAAAGAGTATAAATTAAAAAATATCCAAACTTCCCTTACCTTCACGAATAATAACTGGTTCACCTTCAGAAAGATCAATAACTGTAGAAGCCTCATTATCACCATAACCACCATCGATTACTAAATCGACTAAATTACCCCATTTTTCAAGTATCAATTCAGGATCTGTAGTATATTCCAAAACAGTATCATCATCATGGATAGATGTCGAAATAATAGGATTCCCTAACAGTTTTACAATATCTAAAGCAATAGCATTATCGGGTACACGAATACCAACTGTTTTCCTTTTCTTAAATGGATTAGGCAAGTTTTTAGATCCCGGTAAAATAAATGTATATGGCCCAGGAAGTGCACGTTTTAGGATTTTAAAAACAGAGGTGTCAATTTGTTTTACATAATCACTTATATTACTTAAATCGTGACAAATAAAAGAAAAATTAGCTTTATCCAACTTAACACCTTTAATACGTGCAATTTTCTCTAAAGCTTTTACGTTAGTAATATCGCAACCCAAACCATAAACGGTATCGGTTGGATAAATTATGAGTCCACCACGTTTCAAAATAGCGACCACTTTTTCAATCTCTTTAGGATTTGGGTTTTCCTCATAAATTTTAAAAAATTCAGCCATAATAACTATCTTGCATTACATTATTTACTGGTACAAAGTAAATATTATTTTTAACATACAATTATATAGTCCGATATACTTCAATTAAAAAAGTTATAAAATTATTAACAATATGAAAGTTTTTAAGTTTCTCTCCCTAAATCTCTTAGTTTTAATTACCTTTTTAGGTTGTTCAGAAAAAATAGAACCTATTGCAACAACCAATATTTTAGATACCACGCAAGTCTACGAAGAGTTTGATGTTGTTTATGGTGATGATGAGAACCAAACCTTCGATTTATATTTACCAGCAAACAGAACGTTAGATACTAAAGTGATTATTTTAGTCCATGGAGGCGGTTGGTCTGGAGGTGACAAGACGGAAATGGATGCACTAAAAACACTTTTAATTGAAGATTTTGCTGATGTGGCCATAGCCAACATTAATTACCGATTAGCAGACAGCAACAACAAACCTTACCCAATGCAAACCAACGATATTAGTACCGTGGTGAGATATTTAAAAACAAATGAGATTAAACTTTCTATTTCCGACCAACTTGGTTTTATAGGTACAAGTGCCGGCGGCCATTTATCCTTACTTTGGGCTTATAGTTTTGATACGTTACAAAAAACGAATATGGTTTGCAGTATTGTTGGCCCTACCAATTTAACCGACCCAAATTATGTTACTGCAGCGGAAGAAAGTGATGAACTAGCCACTTATTTAAACTTATTTGGTGATAATCTTACAGATGAATATTTGCAAGAAGCAAGCCCGCTCTATCAAGTTACTGCCAATGCACCTGCTACGCAATTGTTCTACGGTGGAAATGACCCGTTAATACCAATTAGCCAAGGCGCAGATTTAAACGAGAAATTATCTAAACTAAACGTAACTCACGAATATACACTTTATCCCGAAGCTGGACACGGCTGGACAGGTTTAGAGTTTTTAGATACTTGGACAAAAATGAAAGCATTTATAAATACTAATTTGTAGAAATAAAAAAGGCTAAAATTCAGAAATTGAATTTTAGCCTTTTTTATTTTAATATATTTTTTTTCTAACGCATGCCGCCACCTGGAGGGCCTCCTTGTCCTCCACTAGACATTCCTGAGTTGCTACTTTGATTCGATTCCGGCTTAGGGTTTTGTTCCGATTTAACGAAAGTTTGATATTTAATCCACTTAGTATATTGTTTTTCGCTTAAAATAGCTTCTAAGCCTTTATTTAACTTTACCTCAGCAGCTTTAACTTCTATTTTAGCAGGATTAATTTTTGCTTCAATTAAAGCACGTTCTGGATCTTTAGAATCATCAGAAGCGTCACTTCTATCCATTCTTGAACCACTTTCACTTCGACTAGACTGCATGGCTTTCATCTTAGCATTTACATACACATTCAATGTATCAAAGTTATCCTTATTTAAAAGTGCAATTTCATTTACTCGGTTATTATACTTCTCTATAGATTTACGAACCTTTAAGATTAGTTCTTTATCCTTTTTCTTAATTTTAATTTTCTTAATGGCAGCTTCGTCATCATAATTAAAAATTCCTGCAACTTTAGAGGCACTAAATTCAACCATTTTTGGACGCTCTTGGCTGCTCATTCCGCTACTTCCTCCTGGGCCACCACCTTGTCGTCCTCCGCCACCGCCAGGTTGCGCATGTATAAAACTAAAACTTAAAACGCATACTATTACTAAAAGAATTCTCATATAAATTTATTTTTCTGTTGTTCTTAAGTTTAGATGCGGAATCGAAAAAAAACTTTCGGTGTTGGGAAAACTTTAACGGTTTCAACTAAAATATAAATTTCATACCAAACCTAAGAACAGACCATTTTAAATATCAAATTAATAAAACCATCTCTTCTTAAAAAACTCTACCCAATAACCTCAAGCTTCGCAAACCTTAATAATAACTTCTTAATACCACCATGTTGAAAACTAATTTCAGCTTTCATATCTGCACCTACACCTTCAATTTTCATAACTTCACCAGTACCAAAACGGATGTGCTTTACAATATTACCAACAATTAATTTACTATCAAATAAATTGGTATTATTACCTGTTTTAGCAACAGGTTTTAAATTTTTAGGTGTTGTAACTTGAAACTTTTCCGGATTAGATTTAGTAGGTCCGCCTTTTTTAAGCACAGCTTGTTTTGCAGGTTTAAACCTAATTTTATTTGGATTTGCAGGTTTATTGTCAACATCACCAAAAATATTAGCATCCAGCATCGGGTTAAATCGGCGCTCCTCTATTGGTGTTACAATATCGAGGTATTGTTCGTCTATTTCTTCTATAAAACGACTCGGTTCAGAATCTACTAATTTCCCCCAACGGTAACGAGATAGCGCATAAGTTAAATACGCTTGTTTTTCGGCACGTGTTAAGGCTACATAAAATAAACGACGTTCCTCTTCAAGTTCGCTACGCGTATTCATACTCATACCACTTGGAAACAAATCCTCCTCTAAACCAACAATAAAAACATGTTGAAACTCTAGCCCTTTTGCCAAGTGAATCGTCATTAAAGCCACGTGATCGGCATCACCTTTATCAGAATCTAAATCTGTTGATAAGGCAACATCTTCGAGAAATTCGGCTAAATTACCTGTGGTGTCGGCTATTTCTTTTTGGCCTTCCACAAAATCTTTCATACCGTTTATAAGCTCCTCAATATTTTCTATTTTAACAACACCTTCTGGCGTGTTATCCTTTTTATATTCGGAAATTATTCCTGCTGTTCGGGTCACGTATTCAGCCAATTCAAAAACATCGGCTGTTTGATTTAATACTTGGAAAGTTTCAATTAAAGTAACAAAATTTACAAGCTTAGTTTTGGTTCCTGCATTAATTTTAACATCCGTTTTATCGATATTTTTCATCACCTCGAAAATAGAACGCTTGTAACCATTGGCTGCAACAATCAATTTATCTACGGTAGTTTGACCAATACCACGGCCAGGGAAGTTTATAATTCGTTTTAATGCTTCCTCATCGGCTGGATTAATAATTAATCGCAAATAAGCTAAAACATCTTTAATTTCTTTCCTTTGATAAAAAGATAAGCCTCCATAAATTCGATACGGAATATCTCGCTTTCTTAAAGCATCCTCAATAGACCGCGATTGAGCATTGGTACGATACAAAATAGCAAAATCACTATTTGGTAACTGGTCGTTCATTTTAGTTTCCCAAATGGTACTTGCCACATAACGCCCCTCATCACCATCGGTTAAAGATCGGTTTACTTTTATTAACGGTCCTTCATCATTAGCTGTCCAAACTATTTTTTCAAGTTTAGTTTCATTTTTATCAATAATTGAATTGGCAGCATTTACAATATTTTTTGTAGATCGGTAATTTTGTTCCAATCTAAACTCCTTCACATCATCATAATCCTTCTGGAAGTTTAAAATATTGCTAATATTAGCACCACGGAAGGCGTAAATACTCTGCGCATCATCTCCTACCACACAAATATTTTGAAATTTATCTGATAAAGCTCGAACAATTAAATACTGGGAGTGGTTTGTATCCTGATACTCATCAACCAAAATATATCTAAATCGGTTTTGGTATTTCGCCAACACTTCCGGAAAACGAGTTAATAGTTCGTTCGTTTTCAATAGTAAATCATCAAAATCCATCGCACCTGCTTTAAAACAGCGATCTACAAATTCTTTGTAAACTTCACCCATTCTAGGTCGGCGTGCCATTGCATCGGCTTCTTTCAATTCTGGATTTTGAAAATAAGCACGAACCGTAATTAAACTATTTTTGTAAGATGAAATTCGAGAACGTACCTGCTTATATTTATATAGATCTTTATCTAGCCCCATTTCTCTAATAATAGAAGAAATCAGTCTATCGGAATCTTGAGTATCATAAATAGTAAAATTAGATGGATAGCCCAATTTATCGGCTTCTATACGTAAAATTTTGGCAAATACGGAGTGAAAAGTTCCCATCCATAAATTTTTCGCTTCACTATTACCAACAATAGTTCCAATACGCTCTTTCATTTCACGAGCCGCCTTATTGGTGAAGGTTAACGATAAAATATTAAACGGATCAACGCCCTGACTCATTAAATATGCTATACGAAAAGTAAGCACACGTGTTTTACCAGAACCTGCGCCGGCAATAACAATCATAGGGCCATCCTTTTGTATGGTAGGTGCCAATTGAGCTTCGTTTAACTTACCTAATTGCACCTTTAATTCCTTCTCTAAATCCTTTTCCAAATCCTGTTCATTTTAAAGCGTGAAATTAACCATTGTTACGCATTTTTTAAGTTTGAATTATTAAAAATTATGAACAATCAACTTAAATATTTAAGTTTTAAATATCTTTACGTCTAAGTTATTCAAATAAAAAAAATATATGTTAGATTTTCTAGGAACAATTTCATGGTGGGTATGGGTCTTAATCGCACTAGCCATTGTGGCCATTCGTGATGTATTGCAAAAGCATCACACCATAAGTCATAATTTCCCTATTGTAGGCCATTTGCGCTATTGGTTAGAAAGTATAGGTCCCGAAATGCGACAATATTTTGTAGCAAATAACCGTGAAGAATTACCTTTTAACCGTATAGAACGTGGCTGGATTTACGCCTCTGCAAAAAAAGAAAACAACTACGAGGGTTTTGGAACCGATAGAGATATTTTCCAACATCAACACATATTTGTCAATAATGCCATGATGCCTTTTGAAGTAAAAGACAAAAACCATCCGCACATAACCGATAAAACCTTTTTGCCGTGTGCAAAAATAATGGGAGAATTTAATAAACGTAAAAAACCATTTCGTCCAGGATCTATAATCAATGTATCGGCTATGAGCTTCGGTTCGCTTTCTGCAAAAGCAGTAGAATCCATGAACAAAGGTGTGAAAATAGCAGGCGCTTACCATAATACTGGTGAAGGTGGTTTATCTCCATATCACAGCTACGGTGGCGATGTTGTTTTTCATTTTGGAACAGGATATTTTGGTGTACGCGCTGCGGATGGTGGTTTTTCTATGGAAAAATTAGTTGCTTTAGTAGAGAAAAACCCATTTATACGTGCCATAGAAATCAAACTTTCACAAGGCGCAAAACCAGGAAAAGGCGGAGTTTTACCAGGTGCAAAAATAACCAAAGAAATTGCTGAAATTCGCCATGTAGAAATGGGAAAAGATGTGCTTTCTCCTCCCAACCATAAAGCATTTTCTAACGTACCAGAAATGTTGATTTTTATCGAAAAAATAGCAGAAGCAACGGGCTTACCTGTAGGTATAAAAGGAGCTATTGGAAAACTAGAACAGTGGAAAGAATTGGCAGATATTATGCAAAAAACAGGTAAAGGTCCTGATTTTATTACGGTAGATGGTGGCGAAGGCGGTACAGGTGCTGCACCTCCAAGTTTTGCCGACCACGTATCTTTACCATGGGTTTATGGTTTTTCCGATTTATACAAAATGTTTAAAGATAAAGGACTAAGCGAGCGTATTGTCTTTATAGGAAGTGGAAGATTAGGCTTTCCTGCTAAAGCAGCGATGGCCTTCGCAATGGGTGCCGATTGTATTAACGTAGCTCGTGAAGCTATGATGAGCATTGGTTGTATACAAGCACAAATTTGCCACACCAACCGTTGCCCAACAGGAATTGCTACGCAAAACAAATGGACACAAAACGGTATCGATCCAACTTTAAAATCTGAACGTTTAGCTCAGTATTTTAAAACCTTTAGAAAAGAATTAGTAGAAATTACACATGCTGCAGGTTACGAGCATCCTTGCCAATTTAAAATGACCGATATAGAAATTAATATCGACGGCAACGACTTAGCAAGAGACTTAAGCAGAACCTATATGTACGAGAAAACAAAAGTGCCTTTTAATGGCATGCAAGCTTTAAAAAATTGTGAATATTTAGGAGGTAAATAAAAAAAAAGCCGTTTCTATTATAGAAACGGCTTTTTAATTTTAAGATTAAGATCTAGTTAATTATCTCTTAACACATGGATTGTAACAGAAAGTGTTCTTATACTTCCTGCTGTGTCTGTATAGGTTCCATTAATCGTTGCATCAATATAATCGCCAATATTACCATAGCTCGCCAAGTTTAGCTGTAAACTATTCGCGACATTATAATCCAAATTTACATTTCCTCCTTCAAAACCAAACTGAGAGAAAGCATAATTACCAGGCGTTATTGTATCGATTCCTATATAAAACCAATCGTTAGTAGCTCCAGTGTTCGATTTTGCATTTATCGTAAAACCTGTACCTTGTTGGTAAGTATTTGCATCGATACCTATAACATAATAATCTACTGGATTATTATCTACCTGTATACTAACGTATTCTGTTATAGAATTACACGCTATAATATTTCCAACATTACTATTGGTGAAATTAAACGTTAACTCATTGGTTGTTTGAAAACTATCATAATCTACACCTTCTAATGTAAAATCGAGAACAGAAGGACATTGTAATACTGAAAATGAAAATGAACCATTTGTTACTTGAGATGTTGCATATTGGTTACCATAATCTAAAACCACATAACCATTTGTAACATTAACACTAGAACAATCTACCAAACTTCCCGTAATAGTTGAAGAAACAACTGAAGACAGTACTACATCTCCTAAATTAGTATCTGCTGAAAAAGGACCAACTGTAGTAGTATACTCTAAATCTCCACATTGATTAAAGGCTTTTAAAGTTAATACCTCATTTGCAGGTATTAATCCACAAATTTCGCCGTCGCCATTAGAATTACCAATTCTTGGATAAACAGCACCACTTCTCCATAACTCTACTTTCACATTAGAAACAGGATTATTAGCATTGTCTACAATATTTAAACACAGGTTTACTGTTGGAAATTGTGCATCGCAGTTCCACCAAGAAAAATGAGCAACTTCTCCAATATATTTTCCGCCTACTAATGTTGCAATACCATCTTCAATCCAATATCCATTAACCTCATCAAAATGCCATAACGGTATACTTGCTGGCGCTACACTTATTTGTGCAGGATCTACAGGTAATTCAATTTGTGCAAAACTACCATCGGCAATGTTTAATTTTTCTCCAGAATCTCCTTTTAATTCAACATTTATCATCCCGTAAGTTTCTAAAACACGCTCTTGTCCATTAGAATTTTGAGCTTGTAAACTTCCTGGCATTAAATCTTCCACATCAGGATTAGCTGGGTCTAAGTGATATACAAATACCTTAACATTCCCTGAGTAAGCGTTTCCGTTTTCATCTTTAAAATCACCATCAAAACTTACTTTTGTTCCATTGGTTAAAGAAACCTCACTACTGCTTCCAGAAGCTACTGTACCGGCTAAATGCTCTGCTACTAGTATTATTTTAATTTGGTTTGTACCAGAAGTTGGCACTACGGAGCGCATTCCTTTTAAATAACCCAATTTTTCGGCTGTAATAAATGCTAAATCTTCGTTTACATCGGTATTATTAATAATAAACATACCGTTTTCGTCTGTAGAAGCAATCTTACCTCCTATTGTAATGTTTACATTTTCTACAGGTAAATTTGTTTCATCAACAATTCTTCCCATAAAATCTCTTTGAATACTTGAACCTAAATCTAAAGTTGCTTCGCTATTTTCTCCAAAATCTACAGAAGAGTCATTACTATCCTTTGGATCGCATGAAGTAAATAATGTGCTTAACACTATAAATAGGCTAAGCATAAATCTAAAATTTTTGTTTACTATTTTCATAATTCAAATGTTTAAGTGTTCGATTTTTACTGATTATACACTTATATACATTTACCTTATTTTTTGTTACCCTATTTTTTAAAATTAATTAAATAAACTTAAAAATGCTTTTCTATTTGTTTTAGATATAGGTACACGATATTCGTTATCTAAAACAACATAACCTTCATTTTCAAAATGACGCACTTTTCCAAGATTAATTATGTGAGATTTATGACATTTAAAAAAATTAGAGTTTAACATTTTTTCGAACTTCCCTAAATTGTAAGAGCTCATTATTGTTATTTTATCTATTAAGTGAATTTTAGTATAACCATCGTACCCCTCTAAATGTAAAACTTCATCTTGAGGAATAAAGGAAACTCCTTTTTTAGTAGGCACCACAATTTTGTTATTGTTAGAAATATTTTCTTCTAATAAACTTACCAATTTTGAGTTATTATCACTTTCATTTTTTAACTTTATTAAGTCTAAAGCTTTATTTACAGCAGCAATCAAATCATCATTATCCACAGGTTTCAAAATATAATCTATGGCAGATTTTTTAAAAGCTTCAATAGCATATTCACTATAAGCTGTTACAAAAATGACCTGAAAATTGACATTTTTTAATTGAGCCAACAGTTCGAAACCATTAATTCTAGGCATTTCTATATCTAAAAACAAAATGTTAGGTTCTTCTTGCAAAATAGCTTCTATGGCTTCTTCTGGTTTTTGAAAAGCACCTAAAACTTTAATAACAGGAAACAGTTTTTTTATCTTGCGTTGTAAACCTTTCAAGTTTGAAATTTCATCGTCTACCAATATGGCCGTTATACTATCCATTATTTATTTTTTTCAATTATAAATATCGACTTATTCCCTTTATCCTCTCGATCCGGATACATTTCTTCTTTACTGTAACTTATGTTCCATTTTTCTGAAGAATTTAAAAAGTGTAATCTATCTTTTAAAACATTAGAAGATTTAACTTCCTTTTGGTTTCTTTTTTTTGTCTTCACAAACCCAACTCCATCATCAATAATTTCAACCTTAAAAGTGAGCGGATTGATGTAAATAAAATTAAGCGTAATTAACCCGTTATCCATTTTATTAAAAACTCCATGATTTACAGCATTTTCAACAATGGGTTGCAACAACATGGTTGGTATGGTTATGCGTTCTTTATCTAATTTCACATCAATATTGATGGTAAAATTCAGCTTTTCTTTAAACCGAAGCTTCTCTATCTCCAAATAATTATGAAGCACACTTATTTCTGTTCCTAAGGAGATTTCGTTTTCTTTGGATAACTCGAAAAATTGACGAATAAGTTTTGAGAATTTCACTAAATATGTTTCGGAAGCTTCAAAATTATTTTCCCCAATATAATATTGTATAGCCGATAGAGAGTTGAAAACAAAATGAGGATTCATTTGAAACCTTAAGGCTTTTAGTTGTAGTTCTGACAAGCGCTTGTCTTGAAATATTTGTTGATTTTTTTTGAATTGTGAGCGTTTTACAAAAAATCTAGAAATTAACACAACAAGAATAATACTTAGTAATACAATTAATCCTTTTACCCATATGGCCTGCCACCACAAAGGCTGAATAGTAAAACTTAATTGCTTTTTCGCACTGTTAGTATCTATATACAGCGTATATTTTCCGGGTTGAAGATTATTAAAACTAAAATTATTAGTAGTTGTTGAAACCCAATCTTTTTGAATAGGTTTTAATTTGTATTTATATGAAAAAACATCGTCTCCTGACGAAAAATCAATATGCGATATATTGAAATTTAAATTATTATTTTTTTGATATTTAAAAACAGAATAATCTGCAGAAATATCACTTTTATTATATGTTGCCTTGTCTATATAAACATCTAACAAATGGGTTTCGTTTTGTACATCTTTAGGTAAAACTACAATCCCTTTGTCTGTACTCGCCATTAATTCATTCTTGTAAACAATAACATTACTTACGCTGTTAGAAGATAAACCGTTGTTTTTATCTATGATCAATTGTAGGCTAAAAACACCGTTGTTTTTCGTGTATTTTAATATACCAGACTCTGTTGCTAACCAAATAATATCATCTTCAATAAAGGCATTATTTACAATTTGAAATTCGGAACCAGGAAGTTGTTTTATGGTTTTCAAATCTGAAATGTAAGCGCCAAAACCATCTGTATTTATTAAAATATCGTCTTCTGAAACTGCTTTAAGGTTTAAAATAGACTTATTAAAATCTTGATTGGTAAATGGTATAGATTTAAATTCTTCATCTATAAACTCTTTTAAACCACTAGATGTAGCTACTAAAAGTTTCTGATTGAATAGGAATATTTGATTAACCCCTTGTTGATCATACTGGTTTTCAATACTGTAATTATTTGGATTTATTTTATTCATTCCAAATGAAAACCTAGTATAAAAATAATCATCATAATAAACTAACTGCCTGATTTTATCGTTAATACCATTGATGTTATTTAAAAAATCCAGCTTCTCAATTTTATTGTTTTTTGCGATTCTTACACTCGATTTAGACAGATAATATTCTGCGTCTAAAGCTTTAATATAAGAAGCATCAAAAATATAATCATCTTCTGCTATAAACTGTACAAACTCTTTTTTAAGATCATCATATTTATAAAATCCTTTATTAAAAACATTGGCGATTATTTTATCATTCACATAAGCAATGTTACTTACGGTTTCTGCAGATAAGCAATATTTAACTTGTTGTTTTTCTTTAGGCAAGTGGTAAATACCATTTGTAAAAGTACTTAACCATATAGAACCCACTTTATCATAAAAACCAAAATGTGCTTTTAATTCCTTCGGAATATAATATGTATTGGTGATATAAAAATTGGAGTCTAGCATACCAACAAAGCCTTCTCCTGAAATTTGCAAGCCATTATTCACAAGATTAATCCTTACGTATTTAGACGTTTCAACATTAATCTCATTTTTAAAATTTCTCCTATATAATTTTAAAGTATTTAAGTTGAGAAAAGCGTATTCTTTATTATTTACCCAATAAAATAAACTATCGGTAATTTGGCCTCTTACATTCTTATTTTCAAGTACATCTTTAAACTCAAAACCATCAATAACAGTCTTATTTTCATCTCTAACAAAAATAGAATCTTTAGCTGTATTTGTTGTAAAACTTGAAACCTGAGCATGCTTAACATAAGCCACTCTTATTAAATCTTCTGCTCTAGAATCGGCTAGGCTACGCCATTTTTCATCTTTTAAAACATGAAATTTATTAGAACCCGTTAAAATAATAGTATTATCAACCTGACTTGAAAAAATTGGACTAAAAATCTCTCCTTTTTGCTCACTCTCAAAACCGTATACACTATCACTCTCTATGTAACCTAATTTTGATGATTTAGATAAATACCAAAGCTTATTATCTGGTGTTGGGTAAATTCCCCAAACATCATTATTTGCCAAACCGTCTTTAGTAGTAAACACTTTAAAGGTATTGCCATTATATTTAACCAAACCTTTAGCAGTGGCAAACCATAAAAACCCTTTTTGATCTTGAGCTATTTTATAAATATGGTTACTTGGTAAACCATTATCGGTAGTGTAATTTGTAAATTGTTGTGAAAAGGAAAAACTCCATATCGAAATAAGTAATAAAGCGATATAGAGTTTTTTATATTTCAATAGTATTTAATTTTAATTGATTAAAACAAAAGTAAGGGTTTTAAGTATTTATTGATCTATTTCTCGTAATACTCTACCTTCACCTTCTACATAACCTTGAATAGCAGGATCTAATGCATCAATATAATCTCCAGAAAAGGTGAATTCTATATAATCGCCTACAATTACCGGGTGTGCTGTAACTGTGCACATAATAGGTGTGCTTGGTAAATTTGTTGTACTAGAAATAAACATGTTTCCTGCAAAAATATCTGTAAAATAAAAATTACTAGTAACACCATCTGAAACTCCCCAAGCAAAATTAGTAGTAGATGTAAACGCGTTGAAATCTTGAAAGGTAAAACTTCCATCTACAATAGGGCTTGATCCTGATGCTGTTTCGGCACCTGCTCTAAAAAAGAACTTTTGGTATACGGAATTAGTATTTGAAGTAAACCAACCTTTAGCTTGCGAATCGAAAACTCTTTCTACTCCGTTATTAACGGTATATTTAAAATACTCATCGGTATTACCTGTAGACATTAATGCATCATCACTACTGCAACTACTCATTAATAACAATATAACGGTTAAGCTTATTGATTTTAAAATTTTATTCATAGAAAAATATCGTTTAAAGTTTAATTTATTCACCTAGCGCTATAAAATTCCCAAAACCAATAGCTAAAGAAGATTCTAATTCAAAATCATTATTACTTATATCATAAATATGTAATCCATCTGCATCTGTGACATAAGCATAATCTCCATTTAAGGCTATACCGCTTGTTCTGTTTAATGCTGTGATATCATATAAAGATAAAGTAGATAAATCATACATACGAACACCATCATAACTTGTTTGTAAAGGCGCATTTAAACTCGGTTTCATTGTTACAAAAGCAACTCCATTATGCAAAGCAAAAGCCGTAGGATACCCTTCTATAGATACTTCATTTACTAAAGTAAGTGTTGCTGCATCAAATTGTTTAATTTTTTTATCATTTGTATTCGCTACAAAAATAAATGTACCATCTGTTTCTACCCATGTGTGGTATTGCCCAATAGGCGTATCTGCATAAGATGAAGTATCCACATCTGTATTATTTGCTACTCCTGTTGTTACAGGTGTTCCAGGTGTGGTAATATCATAAGCATATAAACCATTAGCTTGATCTATAACAAATAATTCATTTTGAACTTTTGTTAGACTCATAGCATCTCCTCCTAAATTTACTTGGCTACTAAAATTAAAATTAGCAACATCTACAACATGTAAACCTCTATAAAAATCTGTTAAATAAGCAACATTATTAATCATAAACATATCACTTATTAAACTAAATGCAAGCGTATTATCTTTTTGGATTTCTACAGAAACATTTGGTATTGTCGGGTTGCTAATATCTATTAAACTTAAATAAGGCTCTATGGCATCATATTGAGCAACATAAGCCACATCTGGAGACACACTTACAAAGTAAGATGTATTTACAGCAATACTACTTACAAAAGCTGGAGCGGTTGGTGTAGCTATATCAATAATTTTTAAATCTGTACCATCAGTGACATATGCATATTGCGGCGTTGTTGTACTTCCTGAAGAGTTAGAAGAACTATTATTACTACAACTAAAAGCTAACAAGCTTAAAGCTATTAAATATGTTATTTTTATAAAATTTTTCATGTTTATTGTTTTAAAAGAAAAAGTCTTTCTTGTATTTTTTTTCTTTACACTAACATGTAAAGCTTACTTTAACCTTATTACTACTATTTATTAATCTGTAAAAACATTATTTCCGTTAGCAACTAACGTATTATAATCTGCTACACCTTGCCCTGTTGGTGGTGCCGCAGTTTGTTGATCATATAATGAAATATTTTTCCCTGAAAAAGACGGTGAAATAGCTACTAACTGACTGAGAATACGATTAACCTCTGTAGTATCTAAATTATTAAATGGAAAATACACTTGATTAAAAGAAACTATTGATGGGAAATTTATACTTGATAAGCTAGCATTCCTGTATAAATTAAAACTCGATAATGTATTTGTTAATTGAGGTAAATTAATTGACGCTAATTGATTGTTTTCATGTATTGTAAACTGAACAGTACTTGTTAAAGAAGATAAATCTATACTGGTTAATAAATCGTTATCATAAATAAGTAAATTAGAGTCAATTACAGAAAGATTAGATAAATTTAAGGTTGTTAAACTCGCACTTTCTGTTATAATTACCTTATTTCCATTAATGACTCCACTTAAATCTAATGATGTAAGGTTTAAATTTTCTTGAAATTCAATATTAAAAACTTCAGATAAATTATTTAAAGATAAACTCGTTACATTAGTATCTCTAATATATAAATCATAAACCTCGGTTAATGCCGAAATATCAATCTGTTGTAAACAAGTTAATACACCAGGGCTACCATCTATAAAAAGAACAGATACCTTTTCTAAACTTAATAAATCTAAACTGGTAAGTAATGGTGTATCATCAAAACTTAGCTCATCGCTAACCTCAACTAAATTAGACACATTTAATGTTGTTAAAGTTTGGTTATCATCAATTTGTAAAGACACTAAGTTTGTAACACCAGACAGGTCCAAGGTAGTAAGTTGAGTTGTGTTTTCTATATAGATAAACTGTGTGATAGATCCTATTTCATTCTGTACTTTCAAAGCTGCTTCTGCATCAGTTATATTTCCATTAAAGTAAACATAAGTAACTCCAGATGCATCTTGCCCGTCTGTTCCGTTTGTACCGTTAATGCCATCTTGTCCATCTACGCCGTCTACACCATCAACACAACAAGAAACCATCAAAATTAATTGGAAACTTAAAAAGAGTGATTTTAAAATTGTTTTCATATTTGTTATTTTTTATTTGCGTTATAAAAATTTAATGCTTCAAAAAAAGGGAATCCAAAATAAGGATTCTTTCCTTCGTAATAAATTATTTTCACAGATTCTAGTGTTGGATTATCTATAAAAATGATTAGTATTAAAACAAATCTATTTCTATTCTATTAATCTAAAATAACTCCAAAAGTTCCTTCGTAATGACCTGTTATAACATCACCATTTTCATTGATAAAAGTATAATCTGCATCAATAGTACTTCCTGTTGGATCATTAGCATCTAAATTAATTTGATTTATTGTTATTGTTGTTCCAACAACTTCGGTTTCATTAACAACACCTTCATCTTCATCCCCTTGTCCAAATTCTATATTGTTATTAGAATATGATGGACTTAAAGCATTAATTAGTCCGTTTTCTATTATAACCGTATCACTACTACCACCAATATAAGTACTTCCTACCATTGGACCTGCGCTTACTAAACTTGGGTTCTCATCTGCACGTAGATTAAAAAACACCCAATTTGTAGTGTCTAAAGAAAATAAATAATCGTCGCTTATGCCATTTACATGTGTTTCATTATCAAGCATTCTTCCATTAGAAAAGAAAAAATTGTATTCATCTGGAAATCCATTATTACCTATATTAGCGTTGTGATCGTCATCATCCTCATCTATTTCAAAATAAGCATTAGCCGTTTCGTAAAATGTGCCATTATGTGTAAACCCATCTGTTGGGTTTACTGGATCTGTTTGAGCGTCATCATTATTATCACAACTATACATTGAAATAGTAAGAAGTATTAAAAGTGCTTTTATTATTTTCATCGCTATTTTTATTTTTTCTATTAATGGTATAAGTCAATAATTACGCAGTATTCAGCTTCTACACCACCACCAGTAATATCATATCTAAATTCTTCTCCTATGGCATTACCAGCTCTTTGGCAAGCAACATTTACAGTATGGATTGTACCATTAACACTTAATTGTCCTACTCCAGTTGCCCCGTCTGTTACAACTAATGTTACAAACCAAAAATTCCCTGGGTCGCTAGATTTATATATCTCTACTTCTGGCCCATTTGATGATGTGTAAAAGAAATCGGTGGTTAGATCAGATTCCGCAATTAATGTTTGCGTATTATCTGAAGTATCTAAAAAAGTAAACCCGGCAAAATTACATTCATCTTGATTGTCTGCATTGCCATCATCATTATCGCAGTTAAATAAAACTAGTGTTAAAACTAGTAGGCAAAGCGTTTTGATAGTTGTTTTCATAATTGTTAATTTGTTTTTATATTTATTATATATTTCTCTTATATCAAAGCAACTAAGAAATTGTTACCCCTTAATTGATTCTTTTTTTAATTATTTAAGAAACTTCATCTACTATTCCATCACAATCATCGTCAATATCATTTTTTATTTCTGTAGAGTAAGGGTGAATATAAATATTAGTATCATCGCAATCTAAAGAATTATAGACACCATCTTTTTCTGCTCGTTCCTGAGAGCCATAACCATCTCCGTCTGCATCTACATAAGTAATATCATCTGTATCAATTTCTCCGTTACAGTTGTCATCTATTTCATTATTATAAATTTCGTCTGCTATAGGGTTTATGTTAGGATCTTTATCATTACAATCTGCATTATTAGTCACAAAATTTTCTGGAGCACCTTCTCCTAAAACGATCTCAATAACTTCTGAAACATCCGAATTTCCAAAACCATCACCATCTTCATCATGATAAAAAGTAAAAGCGTGTAAATCATTACAATCTTCATCTATAAGATTATCTGGAATTTCTGTTGCTCCAGGATAAACACTTGCATTGGTATCATCACAATCTGTATTATCTGCTACATATCCTTGAGGTTGGTCATATTGACTATTATAACTTCCATTATCACCATAACCATCTCCATCTGCATCTTCAAACCAATCTCCAGATGGGTCACCAGTACACCCGGAACCTATAATAAATACAGCGGTTACTAATAACATAATTGGTAATATTATTTTTAAAAATCGATTTTTCATAATGTTATATATTAATTGTTTTTAAATCTGTTTGTGTATAATATTTATAGTAGAAATAAGCTGAAATTGAAATAAGGCATAAGCCGATAAATTGCGAATGCGAAAGCACATTTTCTATAATAAACCCTCTATCGTCTCCTCTAAAAAACTCTAGAATACCACGACCTAAAGCATAAAGCATCAAATAGATTAAGAAAATTTGACCATTAAATTGTTTGTGTTTTTTAACCATTAATAATGTTAACATAATGCACACCAATAATAATACCTCGTACAATTGTGTTGGATGTACAGACGCACCATGTGTTGTAGGGAATATTAAACCAGAGCCACTAGTTGTTGGAGATCCATAACAACATCCTGCACTAAAACAGCCTAATCGACCTATAGAATGTACAATGGTTGTTGTAATTGCAAAAATATCTAGCATTGGCAAAACCGGTATCTTCTGCTTTTTTAAATACCAAATGATATATGGAATAATAACTACAAACGAACCATAGAATACAAAACCGCCAGAGAAATTATCTAGCATTAAACTGGGGTTTTGTATATAGTGCAACGGATCTTGCAAATAGAAAAATAACTTTCCGCCAACAAACCCCGCTATAAAAATGAGATAAAAAAATGTGTTAGAAATATTAGTGATACCTAGTTCTCTTTTCGCACTCCATTTAGTATAAATAGCTGCTGCCAAAGTACCTAATGCAATTAAAAAAGCATAAGAGTAGACGGTAACATGCTTTACACCCAATAGATTTGATAAAAATTCTGGTAATGAAAAATTGAATAGTTCTGGGTGCATCTCGTAAATTATTTTTTTTGTTGAAAAACCTTCTTGTATTATTTTTATAACATTTATTTAGAAGCAGTAAATACTAACTTTATATGCTTTTCTTATTTATACCAATAACACCTTGAAAATATTACCCTTTCAGTAAAAAAATACGTTAGCGAAAATTGATAAAATCCTACTAACGATAAGTCTTATAATAATTAAGAACACGTGCAAAATAAAGTGTATTACTAAGATTATGAAGATGTATTTACCCAATAGATATTTTCGTTGAATGAAACCGTGTTTTCATTCAACCATTAGATAATTTATGTTTTTATAAAAAAACACCTTATGTTTGTAGGAGGATAATTAAACTTATGGAACAGCAAATTTTAAACCTTTTAATGTATATAATTCCTTCTATAATTACGGGAGTTATCGCTTTTTACTTTTTTAAAGAACACACAAAAAATGAGGATGGTCGCAGACGTTTTCTCTTAAAAAAAGATCTGCAAGTAAACGCATTGCCTTTACGCTTACAAGCTTACGAACGGATGGCTATTTTTTTAGAACGCATTACGCCATCAAAACTACTTATTAGAGTAGCTCCAACATCTTCAGATAAAGAAAATTATGAATCTCTATTAATACAAAGTATAGAACAAGAATTTGAACATAACTTATCACAACAAATCTATATAAGTGATAAATGTTGGAACATTATTACTGCATCAAAAAATGCAACTATTCAACTTATTAGAAAAGCCAACTTACTCGAAAAAACCGATTCTGCTAATAAATTACGTGAAGTTCTTTTAACCGAAATGATGGACCGTTTAGCTCCAACCGATGCTGCTCTATCTTATATAAAAGAAGAAGTTTCTAGTTTATGGTAAAATATCTTGGCGCAACTCATTAGAGCGTGCTTCATGGCTTTTTGCCTTCGCATATTCAAAACCTTGTTGCCACCAAGTAGCCATATGTTTTTTATTAAAAATTAATGAGTTTTCGGTAAGTTTCGATGGTGTATAATATAAATTAAGTTGTACATTTTTATATTTGGCAGCTAATTTACCAATGGTAATATCACTACGCTCTACCTGATCTAGTAAGTGCCCAAATAAGTTAAGCATTAACGAAAACGGATTTTTACCAAGTACTTTATTGTACTCCATATTTTCAGATTCTAAAATAACGGCATCAATTTCGGTAGCACCACGTAAAATAGCTTCTCGAATAGGAACAACACAGCCAAAAGCGCCATCTGCATACTCAAAACCATCAACTTTAGCCAAAGACATAAATGGAATGTAATTACATGAAATCCAAATCCATTCGCAAAACTCTTCGTAACTAAATTCTTTTATAGACTTATACTCTACTCTATTTTTTGATAAATTAGAAACCGTAACTACAACATCTTCTTTGGTTGCTCTAATTAAATCGAACTCCTCTTTTGTAAAGTGCTTTTTTAAGTAACGTTTTAGCGATTTACTTTCACCAAAAGTCCTTTTACTTTTTGCAAACTGAAGTAATGTGTTAAAATAATTGATAGTTACATACTCTCGGTCACCCTTTTTTCTCATTACAAAAGGATTTATACTAAAAATATTACTCTGCTTCACGTTTGTAAAAACATCATATATTTTATCAATTTTACCCGCTGCTAAATGAGGCACAAGTAAGCTTCCCGTAGATGTTCCTAAAAACAAATCGTATTCCCTTCCTTCATGTTGCATTAAATATTGAGCCACACCACCGGCATATGCTCCTTTACTTCCTCCACCCGATATTACTAATGCTTTCATTCAAAAATTTTAATGGGTAAATATAAACAAGAATTTATAGATAGCTTATTATTCGTTTAAAACTTATTATTCTAAGAATTAAAAAATAGTATAGTCTATTAACTGTATTTGTAAAAAACGAATATTAAATATAGTTTTAAAACGAAATCATTTACTTAACAAGATGTTTAACATTTAGAAAACTTAGAACGATTAAAACAATTACTCAACCTTTAATAATTCTTTTGCAAATTTTGAAAATCTCCAATTATGATGTTTTGTAGCTTCTTGCAAATTTTCTTTACACGAGGTATTACAAGCTTGTATTTGATGTAAATACTGAAAAGCATTTTGTCTAATTTCAAAACCATATTCAGGACTGGTATAGTTTGTTAATTCTTCAAAATATTCCGCTTTGTTTTTGGGTTCATAATCTTCCGTTATTAATGTTAACACCAACCAAAGTTGACGCACATTTTTACTGTTAAAACCATGAATTCCTTTTGTTTTATCAAGATATTCTTTTCGCTGTAGCGGAAAATTGCTCCACAAATTAAACAAAGCCGTTTCTATAGTGATATACGATTTATCATCTAAAAGCGACTCGTATTCTGTTTTAAATTCTGAAGGGATATTGGACATAGATTTAGCTACCTCTTGACGAACTTTAATGTCTTTTGAGTTTAAAACACCTTTAAATAAATTATCCTTATCAATTAATGAGTCATTAACTAATGATTTAAAAAAATCAACACGAGCAAAATCCCCCACCATTCCATAAAGTAAATCCCATTCTGTAAAACTTTTTTGGTTAACTTCTGCCAATCTACAAGAAAACATAACACCTTTATTCCTTTGTTTTTTTAATATCTCATCAGACTTTCTTTTTAAAACAGATTGAAAAGAATCAACATTCACGATATAGTTCTGCATAAACATGTTTAAATCTAATCCACTTGCCTGCTCTACTTCACCTATAAAATCTTTAGTTTCAACATTTTTAAATTTATACTTCTGTAAATAACTTTTAACACCCTTTTTAAAAGCTTCTTCGCCAACTTTTTCTCGCAACAAATGCAATATCCAAGCTCCTTTTTTGTAAAATGTGGTGCTACTAGATTTCGGGTTTAAAAGCGAAGTGCTTCCTCCTACTTCATCTTGCTCTAATAATTCCTGAGCGTACTCGTAAAGTCTCCAATAGTAATAATCGAAACCAAACACGTCACCTTCTGCTAAAAGCGCGTAATAAGTTGCAAAACCTTCTTGTAACCAATGGTGCGTTCCAGAGGTTTCTGTAACCAAATCTCCAAACCATTGATGTGCCAACTCATGTGCATTCACGTTTACATAATTCTTATCTACAAAACCAATAGAATCGATAACAAAAGCATCAGAAAACAAGGTTGTGCTCGTGTTTTCCATACCTGCATATAGAAAATCTTTAACAGGAATCTGCTTGTAATTTTGCCAAGGATATGGCACACCAATTTCTTTTTCTAAAAAATCGAACATTTGCTTTGTATAGCGATATGTAGGCTCAAATTTTAGAGAATCTTCTGGGTAAAAATACATTTCTAAGGGAATCCCGCTTTTAGATATTTCGGTGTTTTTAGAATATTTTCCAATAGCCAAAGCCAGTAAATAACTTGACATTGGGTGCTGCATATCATAATGCCATGTTGAGGTTTGATCTTTAACGACTTTATTTACAAGCTTTCCATTCGCTATTACTTCATAATTACTATCAAATAAAATAGTTAAATCAAACTCAACTTTTTCGTTCATATCATCGAAACTCGGCAACCAGTTGCTTGTATACTTTCCTTGCCCTTGCGTCCAGATTTGTTTATTTCCATTAGAATAACCCCAATCTATAAAATACATGGCTTTTTTAGGATTCGTTTTAAATAAAATTTCAATGGAATGCTTTGTATTCGCCTTAAACGGTTGTTTTACAATTAGCTGATTCCCATTGTAAAGACTATCAGAAAACTGTGAATCTAAAACATAAGAAATATTTTTAAAATTTCTAGCATCAATAAAAATGGAATCGGTGTTTTTTAATATTTCAAATTGATAAACAATCTTCCCTTCAACCTCTTTTTTTAATAAATCGCCAAATAAAATATCAGCTTTAGCAGTAGTAAAATCTACATATTCGGTTTGTTGACCAAACGAAAAATTCCAAATAAAAATAAATACTAACAAAGACAATCTCATAAATAAATTCTTTCAAAAACTAAACCAATATAGATGTTTTAAAAATGAAATATTAAAAATAAGCAACAAAGTTATTGTAATTTGATAATTATTTCTAGTTTAGTTTTGTGAAAAGTAACTACCTACAAACCCCGATAGATTATTTAAAAGGCATTGGCCCCAATCGTGCCGATGCTTTGCGTAAGGAACTTGGTATACATACGTTTCAAGATTTGATGAATTTATTTCCAAATCGCTATATAGATCGTACGCAGTTTTACAAAATTAGCAGGTTACAACAAAGTAATGCCGATATACAGATTGTAGGAAAAATTACAGGTTTTAAAGAAGTTGCCCAAAAACGAGGTAAACGACTTGTTGCTAATTTTGTTGATGAAACAGGCACGATGGAATTAGTTTGGTTTCGTGGCCAAAAATGGATAAAAGAGAATTTAAAAACCAATATTGAATACGTTGCTTTTGGAAAAGCCAATGCATTTGGAGGTAAATTCAGCATGCCACATCCGGAGTTAGAATTGCTAACAGAACACGAAAAAAATATGAGATCGGCCATGCAACCGGTTTATCCATCAACCGAAAAATTGGCCAATAAAGGCATTACAAATCGTGTAATTAGTAAAACGATGCAGCAAATATTTCTGGATACAAACGGAAAATTTGTTGAAACTTTATCCGATAATCTACTTTCTGAATTAAAATTAATTTCGAAAAGCGAAGCCCTTTTTAACATCCATTTTCCAAAGAGTCAAGAATTACTTTCTAAAGCACAATTTCGATTAAAGTTTGAAGAATTATTCTATATTCAACTACAGTTAATTATTAAAAATTTAATTCATAAATCGAAAATAAAAGGTTTTCCTTTTGATAAAGTAGGCAAATATTTTAATCAATTTTTTAAAGACCATTTACCTTTCGAATTAACTGGTGCGCAAAAGCGTGTTTTAAAAGAAATTCGGTCAGATTTAGGCAGTAATGCACAAATGAATCGCCTTTTGCAAGGCGATGTAGGTTCTGGAAAAACCATAGTAGCTTTCATGTCTACATTAATGGCGCTTGATAACGGTTTCCAAGCTTGTCTAATGGCACCAACCGAAATCTTATCAGTCCAGCACTATAATGGTTTAACTGAGCTATCTAAAGAATTGAACATTAGCATCGAAATTCTTACAGGCTCAACCAAAACCTCAAAACGACGAATAATTCATGAAAAACTAGAAAATGGCGATTTGCAGCTTTTAATTGGTACACATGCTCTACTTGAAGACAAAGTGAAATTCAAGAATTTAGGTCTTGCAATTATAGATGAACAACACCGATTTGGAGTTGCTCAACGGAGTAAATTGTGGCGTAAAAACACCTCGCCTCCACACGTTTTAGTGATGACGGCAACACCAATTCCACGTACTTTAGCCATGTCCGTTTATGGTGATTTAGACATATCTGTAATCGACGAATTGCCACCTGGAAGAAAGGCTATAAAAACAGTTCATAGATTCGATAAAAATCGACTAAACGTTTTTCGTTTTATTCGTGACGAAATTAAATTAGGTCGACAAATTTACATCGTGTATCCGCTTATAAAAGAAAACGAAAAAATGGATTATAAAGATTTAATGGATGGTTACGAAAGTATCTCGCGAGACTTCCCGATGCCAGAATATCAAATCTCGATTGTACACGGAAAAATGAAACCTGCAGATAAAGAATTCGAAATGCAACGTTTTATAAAAGGTGAAACTCAAATTATGGTTGCCACTACCGTTATTGAGGTTGGTGTAAATGTGCCTAACGCCTCCGTAATGATTGTTGAAAGTGCCGAACGTTTTGGTTTATCTCAATTGCACCAATTACGTGGTCGTGTGGGTCGTGGTGCAGAGCAGAGCTACTGTATTTTAATGACGGGACACAAACTAAGCTCCAACAGTAAAACGCGTATAGAAACCATGGTAAAAACTAATGATGGTTTTGAAATTGCTGAAGTCGATTTACGCCTTCGTGGTCCTGGAGATATTATGGGTACGCAACAAAGTGGTATTTTAGATCTTAAGATAGCAGATATTATTAAGGATAACGATATTCTTCAACATGCAAGACACCATGCTAAAGCCATATTAAGCGACGATAAAAGTTTATCAAAACCAGAGAATCTGGCTATTTTAAACACTTATAAATCGTTAAGTAAATACAAAAATATTTGGAATTATATTAGTTAGACTTTTAGTTCCAACCTACAAATAACTACTTTTACAAAAAATAAAAAACATGCTTGGTTTAAAATTAGCTACCGACCCGCGATGGGTAAATATTGTAGAATCGAATATTGAAGAAATATTAACCGATCATGCTTGGTGTGAGCAAAAAGCGGCCACTAATGCTATAACTATAATTACTTTAAACCCTGAACACGAAGACTTAGTAACCGATTTACTTGAATTGGCTAAAGAAGAATTGGAGCACTTTCAAATGGTACATGATATCATTAAACAACGTGGTTTTAAGCTTGGTCGTGAACGTAAAGATAGTTATGTAAACGAACTCTATAAATTTATGAATAAAGGAGGTAGTCGCTTACAATCTATGGTAGACAGACTATTATTTTCCGCCATGATTGAAGCTAGAAGCTGTGAGCGCTTTAAACTCCTTTCAGAAAAAATTAATGATCCCGAATTATCTAAATTTTATCACGATTTAATGATTAGCGAAGCAGGGCATTACACTACTTTTATAAGCTTTGCCCGTAAATACGGAAAACCGATAAATGTTGATAAACGCTGGCAAGAACTAATTGATTTTGAAGCCGAAGTAATTCAAACTTATGGAAAATCGGAAACGATACATGGGTAAAAATCATTAATATAAAATGAAACATCTTTTAGTGAAATTCACTAAATTCATGTAAAGACTTCAAAGTTTCTTCATAAAACAAAATCGCAGAAATTAAATTATCTGTATCAGAATAAGGTAATATACGATCCTGAAACTCTTTCATTTTTTCTAAATACTCGGCGGTAGCTTCAAATTGATCGTCTAAGGCATTTCTATTATCGCTATCATTAGGTATTCCAAGAGTTGACATTGTTACACCTGGCTTAGTTGCAAAAGCAATATAAGGTAACAATTTAGCCAAACTTTCTATCCGTTCTACGTATAAAACCAATAATTCGCCTTTTTGCATGCGATCTAAGTCTGTTTTATTATGATATTTTCTAATAGCAACTTTAGAACTAATAATACTTTTAGCCACTTTAGTTTTTTGAGCAAAGCCCACACTGGTTATCATAAATAGGCTTATGCAAAATAATACAACTTTAAATTTCATATTGAGGTTTTTTGGGTCAGGAATGCAAATTTAAGTGATTTAACGTAAAAAAAAAGCGTTTTGTCGATTTTTTTTATCAAAAAAAATTTTTCAGAATACAATATATTGAATTCAAAACTTACCTTTTTTTTCTTTATTTAATCACGATAATACTATATTACCTTTATTAAAAAAATACATTTCTTTTGTTTTAACTATCTAAAATCAAAAACAATACCATAATTAATATTTTCAAAAATTCAAATAAGTTTTACTCTATTTAATTACACAAAAACAAGCCCTAACTAACTAAAAACCTGCGTTATAAAAAATTAAATATTTTCATTTCAACTCTATCAATTTTCTTTACAAATATTAATATTGAATGATAATATGAGTATGTCCAATCAATTTCAGATTGTTAAAAATATCATAAATTATATATTATAATAATCACAGACTTATTATTAAAACAAAGGTTTTAATTTAAAATTAACCAAAAAATATTAATTCGATAGATAAAAGGTTATTTTATAGGTTATTTCTTATTTAAAAATTTAATCATTACATTTAAACATGTGTTATACGTAAATAAACTATTTTTACAAACAAAACGTAATAGAAAACTGCTTTTTTATTGAATTTTTATATTATACCTATAAATAATCAAATTATTCCAAACCTAAATGAACTATTTACAAAAAGAGCTTTATAGTTCTTTAAAAACAGATCTTAAAATCATTGAGTTTGTTCAAAGTAATTCACTCGATGGTATGTGGTATTGGGATCTAGAGAATCCGGAAAACGAGTGGATGAACGATCGTTTTTGGGAAGTTTTAGGCTATAATCCTGATGAAATGCCACACAAAACATCTGCTTGGCAAAATATTATAAACCAAGACGATTTAAAAATTGCTGTTGCTAATTTTAATGATCACGTTGAGGATCCAACAATACCGTACGATCAAGTATTAAGATACACCCATAAAAATGGTAGAACTATTTGGATTAGATCTAAAGGACTTGCTCTAAGAAATAAAGAAGGCTAAGCCATTAGGATGGTAGGCTCACATATTGAAATTACGGAACTTAAAGAAAATGAAGAGTTTTTAAACCGTTGCAATCATGAAGCTAATATTGGTTTCTGGGATATGTCTGTAGAAAATAAAACAGTAAAATGGAGTAATACAACTAAAACAATACATGGCGTAGCATTAGATTACGAGCCAAATCTCGAAACTGGTATTAATTTTTACAGAGAAGGTTCTAGTAGATCTAAAATTACCGAATTAGTATTTAGAGCTTTAAATTTTGGAGAAGCTTTTAAAATTGAATTACAAATTGTTACTTTACAAGGAGAATACAGATGGGTTAAAGTTATTGGTATTCCCGAAAAAACAGAAAACAAGTACAGTAGAATATACGGTACCATACAAGATATTAACGATCTTAAAAAGTACCAAATAAAATTAGAACAAAGTGAACAAGCCTTTCGAGGTAATTTTGAAAACGCTGCCATTGGGATGGCCTTATTTGATAAGGATGGTAAATGGATTAAAATAAACCAAACACTTTGTGATATATTAGGGTACACTCAAGATGAGTTAAACCAATTAACTTTTCAAGATATTACACACCCTGAAGATTTAAATACCGATGAATCTTTAATTGAAGACGTAATCATCGGAAAAAAAGACCATTACAAAATAGACAAACGTTATTTCCATAAAAAAGGACATATTGTTTTTATTCATCTCGCTGTTTCTGTTGTAAGAGATACCGAAAAAGAAGCCCTTTATTTTATTTCTCAATTTATTGATATCACACTTTTAAAAGAACAAGAAAAGGCTTTAAAACGTATTATCACTTTTACCCAAGACCAAAATGACCGTCTTAAAAACTTTGCCCATATTGTATCGCACAATTTACGTTCGCATTCTGGTGGAATTTCGGCTCTTTTAGAAATTTTGAAAGATGATGAACCTGATTTTTTTGAAAATGAAATGATTCAATTATTAGCAACATCGTCTACGAATTTAGAAGAAACGATTAATCATTTATCCGAAGTTGTTCAAATTAACTTATCTTCAACTGAGAATTTAACACTAATTCCTCTAAATAATATTATTAATAAACAAATCTCCTCTGTAAAACCACTTGCTGAAAAAAACAATATAAAAATAACAAATAATATAGAAAAAAATATTGAGGTACTCGGTGTCCCTGCTTATTTAGAAAGTATTATTTTAAATTTTGTAACTAATGCAATTAAATACAGCTCTGACGAAAGAAATAGTTTTTTAAATATAAATTCAGAAAAAAATGGACGATACACTATAATTTCATTTACAGATAATGGTATTGGAATAAACCTAAATTTACACAGAAAAAAACTATTTGGAATGTATAAAACATTTCATGACAATGAAGACGCCAGAGGTATTGGTTTATTTATTACTAAAAACCAAATAGAAACTTTAGGTGGAAAAATAGAAGTAACTAGCGAACTTAATAAAGGAACAACTTTTAAAGTATTTTTTAAACATGAAAAAAATTAACTTAGCTTGTATAATTGAAGACGACCCTACACACGTCTATATTACTAAACGGTTTTTGAAACGAACCGGACTTGTGGAATCGATTTTAACATGCTCGAATGGAAAAGACGCATTTGACAAATTAAAAGCAATAATTTCTGATGGAAAGCAGCTGCCAGAATTAATACTCTTAGATTTAAATATGCCTATTTGGGATGGGTGGCAGTTTCTTGATGCTTTTAAAGCAATACCCAGCGAAAAAAAAATAAATATTTACATACTTACAAGCTCTAACAGCGAAGCAGATATAGAGCGCGCAAAACTATATAATATTGATAGTAATTATATTGTTAAACCTATAACTTTAGAAAAATTACAAGAGGTGCTTTTTAATTAATAAAATCTATAGTTTAATTTACTACCCCCTCTTTTACATCACTATCAATCCTCTCAATAAAAACTCAAATTTATTGAGAGGGTTTAGTTAAAAGGCAACCTTAATCAATGTGTAATACACTACCGACTTCATTTTACTTTATAAAACCTTCTCAAATTTCTTTAACTCTTTTCTTTTTTAAATTTAGTATATTACTTATAAAAAAGAGTTATTAGCAGTAAACGTTACCTCAAAAACCAATCAATACAACACCCATAAAAGGAGATACGTCGAACAAAGAAAACTTAAAGCTTTGTTAAATCTTATTTTCCATATATTTATTTTTTTATTAAAATAATCAAGATAATTATATGTGGCACTATAGGTCCCTCCTTATATCCCTGATATTACCAACAATTCTTTTTTCACAAAATATCACCCCTTCAATCGAAATTAGCGATGCTGGAGGTTTAACAGATATTTTGGTAGATTGTGATTATCCCACGGATGCAGATCGCTGCTTTGTTTTACAAGCCAATTACACCACTATTTACGAAACTACTTCTTACGAAGTAAACAGTATACCTTTTACTAACTTATCTGGTTTAACAAATGAAAATTCGGTAACCGTTTCTGCCGACGATAAATGGAGTTCTGTTTTACCATTACCTTTCGATTTTTGTTTTTACAACGAAGGTTTCAATTCATTTATTCTTGGAGATAATGGACTAATAAGCTTCAACACCACACTTGCTCTTGCCGATAGCCCCTATTTTTCAGGAAGTTTACCAAACTCATCCATGCCAACCAATGCTATATTTGGTGCTTATCACGATTTAACAAACGATAACAATGTATTTGGCTGCACCGACGACCCGAGCACACCAGAAAACGAATGTGGCGAAATTAAAACCTATACTACAGGCACTGCTCCGCAACGTACTTTTGTTATTAGTTACGAAAATTTAAACCATTTTAACTGCGAAAACACAAGATCTACAACTCAAATTGTACTTTACGAAACCTCGAATATTATCGATGTTTATATAAAGGACAAACCAATAAATTGCGAAACAACATCTGGAGCTTATCGAAAAAATGCTTTGATAGGAATTCAAAATGAAGATGGAACATCAGCAACAACGCCTACCGATAGAAATTCTGGTATATGGAGCGCCACTAATGAAGCTTGGCGGTTTACACCAAACGGAATTCCTACAACAGTTGTGCAATGGCGAGATGCCAGCGACACACTCATTGCAACAGGCGATCAAATAACCATTTGCCCAGAAGAATCGACAAGTTATACCGCTAGAGTAACTTACGATATGTGTATTGGCACCGATGTTATTTTAGAAGATACCATAGATATTACCATTGATTTCTCTTACCCAATAGCTATAGACAATGTGCAAACTGTATGCGACATTAACTTGGTTGGAGAAGAAACTATAGATTTAACAACCTATGCGCCATTAATGGTTGGCACACAAACTGGTTTAGTGTTAAATTACTATAATTCTCCAGACGATGCGAAAAATGAAACTAACCCAATACCAACTCCAGAAAACTACCTTTTAACAACCTCAACAGAAAACATATATGTTAGATTACAACGTGGCGTTGGTTGCTTTGATGTAGGTACATTAACCGTTAATCTAGAAGAATTAGCAACCTCACAACTCTCTCAAATTTCAGAATGCGATGTAGATAATGATAATTCAGAAATTATAACATTTTCCGATTACACCACGCAAATTATTGGTAGCCAATCTAGCGCCACACTTTCCTATCATTTAAATCAAAATGAAGCTGAAAACAATCTAAATCCGCAAACTAATCTAACCGCTGCAAATGGCGATTCTGTTTTTGTTCGATTAACGCTTCAACCCGATGAATCTTGTCCAAATATTGTAGAAATCCCTATAGTTCTAAATCCCGTTCCCGTTGTTGCACCTATTGAGGTTACGCTTTGTTCTAATATTGCTATTTACAATTTAACACAACATGAAATAGATGTACAATCGAACAATGCTGCGGCTTTAAACTTTAGTTATCATCTTTATGAAAGTTGGGCTGATAGAAATATTTATCCTTTTGATCCAGATGCCACGAGCAATCCTATAGACCCCGAAGTTTACCGTTTAAATAGCGCTTCTCAAATTTGGGTACGATCTTACACATCAAATGGTTGTGTTGAAGTTTTTCCTATAAATTTCACATATATTGATGGTGTAACCGTCCAAAACGATAACCAAGTTAGTACAGGAACTATTTTCGATTTAACCACATCTATTAATGATATGGTCACCGATTTAACAGGCATCACTGTTCAATATTACGATTCTGAAAATGGAGCACAAATACAAGATCCGAGCAGTTTAATAAGTGATCCTGCTAATTTTGGGGTTACCAATCCTGAAACTGAAGTCTTTGTTGTTTTCACCAATACAGATTCTGGCTGTATCACCATAGGAAGCATCGAATTAGAGTCCGTTGGATTCTCTGGAGGAGCTATTGATGGAGATTTTCAAATTTGTGATACCGATAACGATTCCGAAGAATTAGTAACATTAAGCGCATATGACGATAGCTTAATTTCTAGTTTTGATGATTCTAGATACATGGTTGTCACCTATCATATTTTAGAAACCGATGCCAATGCCAACACGGGGGCTATTACCGAAATAAACATTACTACACCAACAACGCTTTATGCTCGTATTGCATTAGTTTTTGAAGGAACAGAACTCGATTTTACAGTGGAAGAAGTTAATCTAGATTTTCAAACCACGATACTTCTAAATCCGGTTTTAACTACTATTTGTGACGAATTTGGAAACAATAGAGAAGTACATGACATTACTCAATATGAAGATGACATCACTACAGAAACAGGTGCCATTTTCGAGTATGAAGACATTTACGGACGAGACATTAACTCACCAGAAACCTACAACATTATTGGGCCAACACGAGTTATTAACGTCTTTGTAACTACACCAGACGGCTGTACAACAGAAACCGATATTACTTTCGATTTTTATCCAATAATAACTACAAACGACGCCGAAATTCAAGCTTGTGATAGTAATAACAATAATGAAGAATTAATTAACCTAAACGATGCTTTACCAGATGTAAATACAAATTTTATAGACTATGAAGCTTCTTTTTACAATACTGAAGCAGAAGCCGAAACAGGAGATCCAACAACCCAAATACCAACACCTGAAAATTATTTAGCCACATCTAACCATTCCGTTTTTGTTCGTTTATATAATACAACCACAACATGCTATAACACAGCCGAAATAGAAATAACTATTGTTTCCATACCCGAGTTACAATCTAATATGTTAAGCCTTTGTGATTTTGAAAATAACGGTATTGAAAACAATGTTGATTTATCCAATTTCAACTCAGAGATAATTGGAACTCAAAACAACATCGATTTAACGTATTACAACAGTTTAGATAATGCAAATAATAAAAACACACCAATAACTACGGCGAATATTACAAACACCACAACCCTATTTGTTAATCTTTCCGCGCCAGATGGTTGCGATATTTCTGGAGCCATTAACTTCAGTTTAATATCGGCTCCAGTTGTTAATAATATTGACGTTACTGTCTGTGATAACTTTACCGATGGCAGCGAATATTACGACTTGCGTTTAAGTCATAATGCTATCATTTCTGATCCTATAAACCATACATTCCGTTATTTTACTTCAGAAAATAATGCTATTAATAACAGCGGAGCAATTTCATATAGATATCTAATTACTAGTGTTCCGGAAACTATTTATGTCAGGGTTACAAATAGAACCACGGGATGTTTTTCAATTACTGAAATAACATTAAATTTTACATTTCCTATCGCTGTAAACGACACCGAACTTACGGCTTGCGACGATGATTTTAACCTTTCCGAAGAGTTTGATTTAACCACTGCTATTCCGGCTATGTTAGCCGATACTATAGGGCTTGACATTACTTATTATTCAGATGAAGTAGGCGCACAAACTGCTAATACAGCTTTTCTAATTTCAACCCCCGAAAATCATAATACAGCTTCAGAAACCGATAATATTTTTGTTAGATTCGATAATCCATTAACCGGCTGTTTCTCTATAGGTCGCGTTATTTTAAAAGTACTCGCCACACCTAAATTAATTGATAGTAGCCATACTATTTGCGATACCGATTTCGACGGGTTTTTCACGCTAGACTTAAATGATTTGAACGCATTAATTATCCAAGATCAAACGAATCTAGTGTTCACATACTTCACCTCATTCTCAAATGCTGAAAATGAAACCGGAGCTATTTCTAACACGACAAATTATGCCATTCCAAATGATAATCATACTGTATATATTCGAGTGGAAAATCAATTTGGTTGTTGGGCTGTTGCCGCAGTTAATATTAGTATTAGAACATCGACCAATGTTAATACTGTCACCGAAACTTTAGAAGCCTGTGACGATGATTTAAACAATTACTCCTTTTTCGATTTAACGTCTTTTGAAAACTTATTCACTACCGAAATTGGAGTCACTTTTAGATATTTCAATACTAGAATGGATGCTAATTTGGAGCAAAACCAAATTCCGAATCCAACAGTACATCAAAATGTAAATCCAAATTCGCAAACTATTTTTGTTCGAGTGTCTGTTTCCGATAAATGTGATAATATTACGAGTTTCAATATTGAGACTATTCATATTACACCACCAACATTAACAAAAGCAACCTTTTGCGCGGGCACTTCTGTGGTTTTAGATATGGGGCCAAATTACTCAACATACATCTGGAGCACAACAGGGACTGCGCAATCCATTGAAATTTCCGTTGCAGGAACTTACAGTGTAACTTTAGAAGATAGCGATGGCTGTATTGGTACATTTGATGTTGAAGTTGAAGAGTTACCTCTACCAAACGTGATTGCAACATCAATTACAGAATGTGATTATACAGGTATTGCCGATGGATTAATGCAATTTAATCTTCATGATTATGACGATCAAGTTACAGGCAACAACAGCAACGTTACAACTCACTTCTACTTATCACAAAGTGCATTAGACAATGATTCCAACGAACAAAGCGCAACGTTTACAAACACAACAAATCCGCAAACCATTTACGTAAAAGTTATTGATAATACTACCGGTTGTTTCGATTCTACAACGCTTACCTTAAATAGTAGTTTTATAGAATTAACGCCAAATACTTATGAAATTTGCGATACCGATTTCAATGGTAATTACAGCTTTAACCTTACTGAATTAAACACTTTAGTAATTGCAAACACCACTAACCTAGCTTTTGAATATTACAATTCGAAAACCAATGCCGAAAACCAAAACGGAGCACTTTCCGGCATTTATACCATCCCGAATAATAACCATGATGTTTATGTTCGAGTAGAAAACAATTTAGGTTGTGCTTATATCACTTCCGTGGAAATACAACACAGAGTAGACACTTCCGTGGAAACGGTTACTGAAATACTAGAATCTTGTGATGATGATTTAGATGATTATGCTATATTCGATTTAACGGCTTTCGAAAACTTATTTACTTCAGAAATTGGAGCTACTTTTAGATATTTCAATACCAGAATAGATGCTAATTTGGAGCAAAACCAAATTCCAAATCCAACAATACACCAAAACGTAAATCCAAATTCGCAAACTGTTTTTGTTCGAGTGTCTGTTCCCGATAAATGTGATAATATTACGAGTTTCAACATTGAGACTATTCATATTACACCACCAACATTAACAAAAGCAACCTTTTGCGCGGGCACTTCTGTGGTTTTAGATATGGGGCCAAATTACTCAACATATACCTGGAACAGGACAGAAACCACGCAATCCATTGAAGTTTCCGTTGCAGGAACGTACAACGTAACTTTAGAAGACAGCGATGGCTGTATTGGTACATTTGATGTTGAAGTTGAAGAGTTACCTCTACCAAACGTAATTTCAACCTCTATTACAGAATGTGATTATACAGATATTGCCGATGGATTAATGCAATTTAATCTTCATGATTATGACGATCAAGTTACAGCAAACAACACCAACGTTACAACTCACTTCTACTTATCGCAAAGCGAATTAGACAGTGATTCCAACGAACAAAGCGCAACGTTTACAAACACTACAAATCCGCAAACCATTTACGTAAAAGTAGTTGATAACTCTACCGGTTGCTTCGATTCTACAACGCTTACCTTAAATAGTAGCTTTATAGAATTAACGCCAGCCATACTATATGTTTGTGATGAATTAAATTCTGAAGACGGATTAAACACCTTCGATTTAAGCTTAGCGTCTCCTCAAGTTTTAATAAATTCAACTGAAAATTTTGATGTCGCTTATTATGACACCTATCAAAATGCAGAACAGCAACTAGATATATTAGCAAATAATTATCAAAATACAGAGGCTTATTCTCAAACCATTTACGCTCGTGTTGAAAATAACGAAGGTTGTTCTTATATTGAAGAAGTTCTACTAGTTGTAAATAGCTTACCAAATATTGAAGTTACTCATGAAACTATTTATTGTCTAAACATCTACCCTGAAACCATCACCTTAGATGCTGGTTTAATTACGGGTTCTACAAATAATTTCACTTATTTATGGAACACAAACGAGACAACTCCGGAAATTGAAATTAACGAAGTTGGATCATATAACGTAACTGTAACATCTTTAGAAGGTTGTTCGAAAACAAGAGATATTATTGTTTCACCTTCAACTATACCAACCATTGATCGCGTAGATATTATAGATGCTATGGACATACAAACTGTTACTGTTTATCTTAACGAGAATAGTATTGGAGACAATGAATATGCTATAGACAGCGAATTTGGACCATACCAAGACAGTAATATATTTAATAATGTAGAAGGCGGATTGCACACCATTTACGTTAGAGATAAAAATGGTTGTGGTATAGATTCTGAAAAAATTTCGGTTATTAGTATCCCTAAATTCTTTACTCCAAATGGAGATGGCTTTCATGATACATGGCAGCCTTTGGGCATATCTAGAGAATTCCAAACAGATGTTTCTATTTACATTTATGATAGGTACGGAAAACTATTAAATATTTTAGATCCTTTTGGTCCAGGATGGGATGGTACTTTTAAAGGTTATCCAATGCCATCTTCTGATTATTGGTATACCGTTGATTTCCAAGAACTTTTTAGCCAAAAACATCGTCAATTTAAAGGCCATTTTACTTTAAAACGATAAAAATCAATCATTTAAATCCTTCTTAAAATATATAAAAATATAATTTTTTAAATATTTCATTCACAATAAAATTCACAGCTACATATTAAAGCAATTATTGCTTACATTTGTAGTACAACAAAAAAAACACTTCATTTAAATATAGTGTCATATTCCATAAGAATTTAGAAAGATTAGCATAATGATTTATACCGTAATTGATGTTGAAACCGCTGGACCAGGAAATAAACTTACTGAGATTTCTATTTTTAGATATGAAGACGATGAGTTAATAGATGAATTTACATCGCTTGTAGATCCTCAACAGTTAATCCCTGAATACATTACCGATTTAACAGGCATTGACGATTTGATGGTTGCTAAAGCACCAACATTCGCAGAAATTGCAGAAGATATTTTATCCATTACCCAAAACGCCATTTTTATAGCGCATAATGTGAGTTTTGATTATAACGCCATACAAAATGAGTTCGCGGCAATAGATATAAAATTTGTTAGAAAGAAACTATGCACCGTTAGACTTTCTAGAAAATTATTACCAGGTCATAAAACCTATAGCTTAGGTAAGTTATGTGCTAAATTAGATATTCCCATAGTAGGCAGACACCGCGCAAGAGGCGATGCTGAGGCTACTGTTATTCTATTTAAAATACTACTAAATCAGCCAACAGCAACAGAAGTTATTGAGTCCTCTTTAAAGAAAGCTACTAAAGAAACTAAAGTACCAAAACATCTTAAACAAGAAACTTTCGATCAGCTACCAAGTACCACCGGAATCTATTATTTTAAAGATGAAAACGATGCTATTATCTACGTAGGCCGGGCTAAAGACATAAAAAAACGCGTGTTAAGTCATTTTTCGAGTAAAGCAGAAAAAGAGATTAATTTATCTAAAGAATTAACCGATGTAGATTACGAGCTTTCAGGTAGTGAAACCATTGCTTTACTTATGGAAGACGCTGCCTTAAAGGAACATCAACCAAAATACAATCAAGCACCAAAACGCGCTCCAAAAGCGTATGCTATATTCAGTTACCAAGATAGAAATGGCATATTACATTTAGCCTACAATACGCTAAAATCGACGCCAAATGCAATACAAGTATTATATAGTATTCAAGAATGTAACCATTATTTAGAGGTACTTTGTAAACAATTTAATTTGTGTCCAAAATACACGCATTTACAAGAAGGTACTATAAATTGTTCGCTCTACCCTATTCAATCTTGCAAAGGTATTTGTGATAAAAAAGAATCGATGGCCTTATATAATCTTCGTGTTAAACAAGCTATAGATTACCTTAAAAATATGTCTAAAAATGTGATTGTAAAACAAAAAGGACGATATGAAAATGAAGAAGCTTTTATTTTAATTAAAAACAGCAGCTACAAAGGTTACGGTTTTATTGATAAGTACGAGCAAATTAATACTTCGGAAGATTTAGAACCTTTTTTAATTCCCCAACAAGACAACATAGATATTAAAAGAGTTTTGAATAAAATATTGATTAGTCCTGATCAAAGTGTCTTGCAAACCCAGTAACATATTTTAATTTACATAAAACAAAAAAGCAACCTAATTAGGTTGCTTTTTTGTTTTTGCTATATAATACCGAATTTACTAACTAACGGCTTTCTTCAATTTAATAATATGTAGTTTATCTAAAACTACCATAATACAATACGTAATATCAACCTCAAACCAACGCACTCCAAAATTTGCACGTCCACTATGAGAATGATGATTGTTATGATAACCTTCGCCCATCATTAAAAAATCAAATGGTAATAAGTTTTTAGACGTATCGGCAACTTTAAAATTTCTGTACCCATAAATATGAGCAAACCAATTTATAATTACGCCGTGTATTGGTGCCATTAAAAAAGCTACAGGTAAAAACAACCATTGCCACCAAGCAGTTGCAAAGAAAATAAAAAACACAGTGTATAAAGCAGCCCAAACTAATCGAGACACTCTAGAACTTGCAAACTTATCGAAAGACTCCCATTGCGGAACATTTTTTGTAAACTTATCAGCAACCTCAATTCGTTTTTGATTTATGTCTTGATAAATGTTTTTTGTACGCCACATCATAGAAAACACATTGGCATCATATTTAGGCGAATGCGGGTCTTTTTCAGTGTCGGCATAAGCATGGTGCATTCTATGCATAACGCCATAACCATAAGCACTTAAGTAATTAGAACCTTGAAAAACCCAAGTTAAAAAGAAACATATACGCTCTGCTATTTTAGACATGGTAAAGGTTTGATGCGCCGCATAACGATGCAAAAAGAACGTTTGAAAAAACAAACCTGTATACCATAAAATGATAATAAAAATAAGAATACTCATAATCTTTGTTTAGTTAACAAAGGTCTTATTACTTTATGGAAATTACAATGAACCTAGGTTAAGAAATTCGTTTCCTAATTCGGCTTAAAGCCTGTGCTGTAACCCCAATATACGAAGCAATATATTTTAAAGGCACCTCTTTAATTAAGTTTGGACGCTCTGTAAATAGCTTAAGGTAACGCTCTTCTGCAGTTTCATTTAAAAGCGATTGCTCTCGTTTAGATTTTATGAGAAATAAACGCTCTGACGACATGCGCCCGATAACATTACCAACAAAACTTTTTTGATATACTTCTTGTAAATCTTTATAAGAAATACTCCAAATAACCATATTTGTAAGCGCCTCTATTTGGTAGAGCGATGGTTTGTGTGTTAAAAACGAATCGTAAGCGCTTATAAATTCATTTTCGAAACAAAACCCGAAAGTGATTTCTTTCTCTTTATCTTCCTTCGGAATTAAAAAACGTGCAATACCAGATTCTATAAAAGAGATGTAGTTCTCCACCTGACCAATTTCGGTAAGTTTATCTTTTTTATTAAACTCGCGCTTAATTAATTTAGATGAAAACAACGTCCAATCGGTATCGTTCACAGTAATGGTTTCTTCTATATAAGCTCTAATATTTTTCATATGAAACTGTTATATACAAATAACGTTATTTTTAATAAAAAAAGTAATTTTTTTTCAGACTATCCTAATATAATCTAGAGAACGTGTTTGATGAGGGAAAAAACATTTAAAGCATAACTCTTTCCTTTTTTCAAAAAAAGCTATCCAAAAGGATAGCTTCTATTAAGTTTCACTTCAAAACTCTAGTAATATTATTAAGAAGAAACTTCTTAAAATTATTTTATATACTGCTTCAATATTTCTTTTAAAATAAGTAAATCTTTATCCTTACTTCTAATTATGCTCTGTTTATCATCACATTCAAATAAAGAATAATCTATTTCAACTAAATTGATGTCTTTTTTATCAAGCACATCTTTTCGTCTTTTATTATATTTTTTTATTTGCTCACTTCTAGTAATACCGCTTACCGTCATAACATCTAGCTTATCCGAATCTTGATCCAATTCGTTCTGCTTTTCTGCAAATTCAATTACTAAATTAGCCTCTTTATAAAAGCCCGGTAAAGATAATTTTGTTCTTGTTTTACCTCTTTTATGCATATCACCTAACAAAAAAGGAAAAGTATGTTTACGCGAAGATTTTTCAGCAAGTAATTCGTCGCATAGATCTAAGATGTAGAACTCATCACTATTTTCTCTTTGTGCTTTAGATTTTTCTTTTTTAGAAACGGCTGTTATAGCTTCATTTGGAACAAACTTAGCGCCTTCTCTTACCAAATACCAATAGACAGCTGTTTCTGTGCGTTCTGCGTGAACTGTAGGTATTCTAGTCAAGGCTTTCTCTTTATCTAAAGCTCGTAACACTTTACGAAGAGGTAAACCTTTTTTATTATCCTTTGTAAAAACACCTGCTAATATTAAATCTGCCATGATGTCTTTTGCAGGAATCCAATCTTTATTAGTATGTGTATTAAAGTAATTCTCTATTACCTTATTAATTTGAGTGACTATGTCTTCGTTATTACGATTATTCTCCATGATTATAACTTTTATGTATTGCATTTGACTGCAACTAAAAACGGGCGCAAGGTAAGCCAATATTATTATGATATAATTATACTAGTTACTTAATTATGTTTTTAAAATAGTATATGCATATATTTATTCTGAATAATATACAAAGTTCCTATAAAATGTAATAAAAAAACAGAGCTCATTCTTCCCTCCTTTTAATTTAAATAAAGATATTCTGTATTTAGAAATTTTCCAGAATTACTCAACACGTGTCCATAATACTATCAAAATCATATTATTAGATTATATTAATTTCACTAAAAAGATTATAAAACCCTTAAAGTTTAAATATTTTTAATTACTTTTAAATCCCAATAAGCTATAAGCAAGCTTATTACACATCCTCCCTATTTATTTTTACAATTAAAAGCAAAAGTCAATTTTAGTTGCTATCACTAAATATTGCTAACGAGTTATGTAATTTATTACGGCCTCTTTAATAAATAATAAGATGCTATTTAAATAACCATTAGATATACACTATTGCCTTTATTCAATTGTTTTACAACATTTGTTTGCTCACAAAAAAAATGAAGATAAATTAACTAAAAAACATCTTGTATTAAACCCAATCCCTTTTAAGGAGAAATACTTATGAAAAAAACACTTATAATAACATTCCTTATTTTAAGCACATGCAAGGCCGTAGCTCAAATAGCGAACGTTGAAGAAGTTTTTGATTTACCAATAACATTGAGTGAATCATCAGGAGCTATATTTTTTAATAATAAACTTATTACTCATAACGATTCGGGTAATGAAAATAAACTTTATGAGTTAAATACAATTTCTGGTTTAATTATTAGAACTATTACAATTACCAATGCTACAAATGTAGATTGGGAAGATATTGCACAAGATGAAATATCTATATACATTGGAGATATAGGTAATAACAGTGGAAATAGAACCGATTTAAAGATTTACAAAATAAATAAAAGTGATTATCTAAGTTCCTCCAATGTAAAAGCAGAAATTATAAACTTCAGTTATTCAGATCAAGTAGATTTTGATTCTAACCCTAATAATACAGAATGGGATGCAGAAGCACTCATTTCTTTTGACGCAGATAATCTGATTTTATTTACTAAAAACTGGGTTAATGGCACAACAAAAGCTTATTCAGTCCCAAAAAACAGCGGCACTTTTACTTTAAAATCATTGACAACAGCGTTAACTAGCGGAGGGTTAATAACTGGAGCTACCTACAATCCATTAACAGAAAAAGTATATTCAATAGGTTATAATTCAGCATTACAACCTTTTGTTTGGGTTAGTGAAAACTTTAAAAATAATGATATTTTTTCGGGTACTAACACACAAATATTACTTACAAGTTTGGGATTTGAACAAGCAGAGGCTATAACACATATTGAAGATAACAAGTATTTTATTACATCCGAATCATTTAACATCGGCCCCTTATCTAGTAATGGAAAATTAGTTTCATTTACAACAAACGATAACGTGTTATCTAATGTAGAACAAGTAACTAGCGAATTTATTATATATCCAAACCCTGTTAAAGACATACTATTAATTGATAACCTAGAATTTACTTCAATTGAAATTTATGATATACAATCTACACTTCTTTATAGAGGATACAACAAAAAAATAAATGTTTCAAAACTTAGCAAAGGGCTTTATTTGGTTAAGATTAATTTAAAAAATAATAAATATAAAATTAAGAAAATAATTAAAAATTAATTGAATATTATTAAAACGGGATTTAGTGCTTAACCTAAAGTTTAGATATTTAGTCATACTATTTTTGTTTTAATATCATGTAAACATTCCACAGATAACATGTCTGAAACCTAAACTTTCGAAGACATTTACAATCAAGCAATATTAGTTGACACACATAATGATATTCTACTCCAAAAAATAGAAAGATATTTATAATAGATAATGATTTAAAAGCATATCAATCAAAGAAATAACTACTACAAAAAATACTTTAGTAAAAAAGCATTACATTTTTAATAGATAATTTATATAACTATCATTAAATGATAATCTTAAAAAAAGCCATAAAGTATTAACATATCATCCAAATAAATCTCATATTTCAAAAAATCAGCAAAAATTAAATATTATTAAGTTTTTCTTTTTTAACATATCTGTTTTTATATATTTTTAACACATATACCTCATTGAAAGGTTATTACCCATCCTCCCTATTTACTTTTTAAACCATTACTTAAAGTCAAGATTAGATGTTTATTCTATTTTTTGACTTGGAATTGTTGTAGATACTTCTTTTTATAAAAAGTGTTATTTACATAATTTCCAATGCATAAGTTTAAAAAAAACAGTACCAACTATATAATTTAAAAAGACGCGATTTATTGTATCAAATTGTTAGTAAACATTAAATATATTATGAAAAAAAAGCTATACTTATTAGTCTTATTAATACTAAGTGTAAATATTTTAATAGCTCAAACAATAGATGTTGTTACAGGATTATCTGGAAATCCTAACAGGCTATTGCTAGATGGTAATGATCTATATTTTACGGAACAGACAAGTAACAAATTGTCAAAAATTGATATTTCAAATAGTAATCCAATCCCTATAGATATTATTGCAGGATTGGATGATCCATTAAGTATGGTTCTAAATGGAAATGACTTGTATATTGCAATTGGATTTGACAACAAGATTTCTAAAATTGACATATCATCCAATTCGCCAGTTTTAAAAGATGTGATTACAGGACTAAATAAACCGAATGGTATGATTCTAATCGGTAATGAACTCTATTTCTCTGAATCTTATGTTGGCACTATTTCCAAAATTGACATTTCTGATAATTCACCAACACGAGAAGTTGTTGTATCTGGTTTAAATTTTCCAAGTGCGCTTGCCCTTAATGGGAGTGATTTATATGTTTCTGAAATATTGGGAGATAAAATCACCAAAATTGATCTTTCTAGTAACCCACCAACAACCAAGGATGTTATTACAGGTCTGAATGGACCAATAGGCCTTAGAATTAATGGAGACGAATTATTTATTGCACAACTTGCTGAAAATAAAATAACTAAAATCAACATATCGAATAATACTCCAACTCCCATTGAAGTTGTATCCGGACTAGACGGTCCTACAGACATTATATTCATAGAAAACGAACTGTATATCTCTGAACATAGTGGTCAAAAAATATCAAAACTAGAAAACACCCTTTTAGGACTAAATGAATTAAGCTATAACAAAATTATTATGTACCCTAATCCAACTTCAGACTTTATAAGCTTTTCAAACATTAAACAACCAATGGAATATAGCATATTTAGTATTAACGGAATGAAAATATTAAGTGATATAGCTAATCCAAATGAAAAAATTGACATAAGAAGCTTAAATTCTGGCACATACCTTATTAACATAAACAACAAGCTTACTGAACGAATAATTAAAAAGTAACATTTCCTAAAAATACACATCACTCAAAGAAATCTCCTATTTCAAAAATTAAATATTATTAAGTTTTTCTTTTTTAAATATTTTTTTTTCATATATTTAACACAAGCACCTTATTAAAAGGTTATTACACTTCTTCCCTATCTACTTTTTAAAGCATAATTTAAATTCATTTTTAGATATTTATTCTAAAGATTGATACCGAATTATTGCGGATATTAGTTTCTATAATAACGCAGTATTTACAAAAGTTCGAATGCATGGTTTTAATAAAAAACTAACCATATAATTAAGTTGGCATTAACTATAAACACATGTCTATAATGAAAAAAACATACCTTTTAATTGTTCTCTTTTTAATATTTGGCTTCCATTCTAATGCTCAAATATTTGAAGTTAGCTTCGCTTCTAGCCTAATTAAAGAAGATTTTTCAGGAAATGTGCTCCTCTACCTTTCAAAAGATAATAAATCACCAAAAGACATTTTTGTTGGACTCGAATTAACTCCTGTTTATAGAGTAGTTGTAAATAATTTAAAAGCCAATGAAATCGCAGTTTTCAAAGATGATGCCGTATCATATCCCGTTGAATTATCAAATATTGAAAGAGGAGAATACTATGTACAAGCTGTATTTGATCTAAATCTTGGTGATGCAAATATTGGTTCAAGTTCTGGAAATATGTATTCCGAACCGATAAAAATTAATCTAACCAAGGATTTTAATAAAGTTTTTAAGATTAAAGCAGATAAGGTTATTAAACCAATAAAATTTAATGAAACTGAATTTTTAAAAGAAGTAAGTGTTAAATCGAACCTATTGAGTAAGTTTCATAAAAAGGATATGTTTATTAACGCCGCCGTTAGCTTACCTAAAGAATACTATAACCAGCCTAATAAAGAATATCCGGTGATTTTTTCAATTTTTGGTTTTGGAGCGAATTATAAATTGCATTCAGGTCGTAGTGCTTTTTTAGAGCAATTAGAAGAGGAGTCTACCATTGTTGTTTATTTAGATGGAAATTGTTCAGAAGGACATTCTACCTATGCAAACAGTGATGTTAACGGTCCTTGGGGAGACGCACTTGTAAAAGAACTCATTCCTGTCTTAAAGCAAAAATATAGAACTAACGGTGCCTTTTTACTTCACGGTCATAGCAGCGGAGGCTGGACTACCCTTTGGTTACAAATAAATTATCCAAAAACATTTGCAGGAGCTTGGTCTAGTGCTCCCGATCAAGTAGATTTTAGAAACTACCAAAACGTAAATATTTATGAAGCGGACAATATCTTTTATAACGATAAAGGCAACATGCTACCTTTATTCACAATAGCTGGAAGAATTCCTGTCATTAATGCCAAAGACTTTTATAAAACTGAGAATGTGATATATAGAGGTTCACAAATTCATTCTTTTGATGCCGTTTTTGGTGGATATGATAAGGACGGAAACAGAATTCGGTTAGTAGATATTGCAACCGGAGAAATAAATAAGGATGCACTTGCTTTATGGAAAAGATATGATATATCTATTTTATTAAGAGAAAATTGGGCAAACCTTAAAGACGATTTACAAGGTAAAATTAGAATATCAGTTGGTAATAGTGATAATATTTTTTTAAACCGTTCTGTACAATTACTAGAAAAAGAAATGAAGCCGTTAAATACCAATATAGTATTTAGTTATGTTCCCGGAGACCATTTTACAATATTTACGGATGAGTATAAAAAGGATGGCATGCAATTTTTGATAAAGTGTTATAAAAATTGGTTGATTAAAAACAAATAAGAAACAACACCAAACCTACTATAAATCAATGATTAACAGTAAACAAATTAAATATAATATTATGAAAACAAATTTTTTAGGATTATGCTTATTAATACTCATGTTTTCTTGCAAAGACAACAAAACAGATAAAGTGATGGTAGATCGCGAAATCAAGCAATATACTATTGAACAATTTATGGATAATGAAGCTGTGAATGGTGGAAGTTTTTCTGCAGATAATAGCAGCTTACTTGTTTCTAGTAATCGCTCCGGAATCTATAATGTTTACACTATTCCTGTTAAAGGTGGAGAAATGAATGCGATTACTACCTCTGATAGCACTTCTATTTTTGCAGAATCGTACTTCCCGAATAGCAATAGAATACTATTAAGTGCCGATGGAAATGGTGACGAAATAAATCATTTATTTGTAAGGGAATTAGACGGTACTATCAAAGATATAACACCAGAAAAGGGAGCTGTTTCCTTTTTCTATGAATGGTCTAAAGATGATAACTATCTATATTTTGGTTCTAACAAAAGAGATCCAAAATTCTTTGATGTGTATAAAATGTCTATAACTGATTACTCCTCGGAAATGATTTATCAAAATAATGATGGTCTTAACTTTGAAGTAATTTCTAGTGATGAAAATTATTTTGCTTTATCAAAATCTTTAAACACAAATGATAGCGACTTGTTTCTTTATGACGCAAAAACAAAGGAAACGATTAAAATCAACGAAAATCAAAGTAAAAATACAGCTCAAGATTTCTCAGATGATAATTCTACATTTTATTATACAACAGATGATGGCGGAGAATTTTCATATTTAATGTCTTATAATTTACAGACTAAAGAGCAATTAAAAGTTCTAGAAAAATCTTGGGATATTTCGGGAAGCCGTTTTACTTCCGAAGGAAAATATATGGTTGTTTACGCAAACGAGGATGGTAAAAATGTTATTGACATTTTAGATTCTAAAACAATGAATCCCATTGATTTACCAGATTTTAAAGATAAAAGCATCACAAGTGTTAGTTTTAGCAACGATGAAAAATGGATGCGCATGTATGTTGGTGGTTCTAATTCACCTTCAGACTTATATACCTATAATTTTGAAACTAAGGAACAACATAAATTAACAAATGTTCTTAATGATGCTATAGATGTTGAAGATTTAGTGACGGCAAAAGTGATACGTTTCAAATCGTTTGATGGTGTAGAAATTCCTGCTATTTATTACTTACCTCTTCAGGCGTCTGTAACAAACAAAGTACCAGCAATGGTTTGGGTTCATGGTGGTCCGGGTGGTCAAACACGCCAAGGTTTTAGCTCTCTTATTCAATATTTAGTTAATCATGGTTATGCGGTTTTAGCGGTTAACAATCGTGGAAGTAGTGGCTACGGAAAAACATTTTATAAAATGGATGACCGCAACCATGGCGAGAAAGATTTACAAGATTGTGTAGAAGGTAAAAATTGGTTGGCATCGCAAACCGAAATTGATAACAGCAAAATAGGCATCATTGGTGGATCCTATGGTGGATACATGACTATGGCGGCATTAACTTACACTCCAGAAGAATTTGATGTTGGCGTAAATCTCTTTGGTGTTACCAATTGGATTAGAACATTAAAGAGCATTCCTCCATATTGGGAATCGTATAGAGAGTCATTATATTTAGAATTAGGCGATCCATTTTCGGTAGATTCTGTGAGATTAAAACGCATATCCCCTTTATTCCATACCGATAAAGTAACCAAACCCTTAATTGTTTTACAAGGCACTCAAGACCCGAGAGTATTGCAAATAGAAAGTGATGAAATTGTTGCTGGCGTTAGAAAAAATGGCGTTCCTGTAGAATATGTATTATTCGAAGATGAAGGTCATGGTTTTGTTAAAAAAGAAAATCAAATAGAAGCTTATAGTAGAATTCTAAAGTTTTTAGATAAATACCTTAAAAAGGAAAATACACCAATTGAAGGAGAAACAGAAGGTTCTAAAATGTAAAGGCCATAAAGTTGCAACCCTCTTAAATAAATAATATTGAACTATTTAAATTTGATTTTGCACGAAGTTATGAATTGACTCATTTGAAATAACGGAATGAATGATACCATAAAAAAATACATCCACATTTTAAAACTAAAAATTAAGCGCATTATGAGCAATTATCCATTAACCACAAGTCACTTTAAAGTTGAATGGGGAGGAACTAGAACAGGTTTCACCGAAATATCAGGATTATCTATTGAAGCAAAAAGTATAAAGTATCGAGAAGGCGATTCTGCTGTACACTCCACAGAAAAAATACCCGGACAATTAAAATATAATAATATCATTTTAAAAAGAGGTCTTAAAAAAAATGATCTTGAATTTTATGATTGGATAAACACAATACAGCACAATAAGGTTGAACGCAGAGATATAACGATTTCCTTACTAAATGAAAATCATGAACCAGTAATAGTGTGGAAACTAAAAAATGCATTTCCCATAAATATTGAATGGTCAGATTTGAGAGCTAATGCTAATGAACCAGCAATTGAATCTATTGAAATTAACCACGAAGGTATATTTATTGAAAGTATTTAGTATACTATTTTTATAAAAAAGTAGAAGTAACAAAAATATTATGTCTTCCAGCGATAGAAGAACCTCTGTTACCATAATAGCAGATTGGAGAAAAACGAATTGTTGTAGAATGAATTTGTATGTAAGAAATGAAGGTTTAATGGCGTAACCTAGCGGAGATACTTGGCACACCTAATGAAATATTAAAGGAAGTAATGAGTTATGAGGAAACCTTAGTTCCTGATCACGTTGAACGGAATACAGCCAATCAAATTTACCCAAATCCGTTTGCTAATAAACTAACCATTACTGGGAAAAATTTACTGAATAAAGAAGTGAAATTATACTCTATGTTAGGCAGAGATATATCCAATACTGTTGAATTTATATCTCGCTCTAACAATAAAGTTGTACTCAGAATAAATAATTTAAATTCCGAAAACTTATTTCTTGAAGGTAGGAAACACAACAAGAATGATAAATAAACTTGAACGCTAATTACTATGCTATTCAAGCGTATTTACAATTAAGCTGTTTATTTTTTGCTTGCTTTTTTAGCCAACTTTGCAGCTTTTTTTTCTTTAGGCGTTAATGTTGCCTCTTTTTTTACATTCTTTTTTGAATCTTGCGATTTAGCCATAACTTAATGTTTTAAGATGTTTTAATTGTGGAATAAATGTAGTGAAAAGGATGATATGAAAATTTTATTACCTATTTTTTTTATAAAAATTAGGTGTTACGCCTTAAAAATGATACAAAAACCTAAAATCCACGATAACAAAATAAGCTCTTTTCATCATTTACTTATTCAAATTACGGTTTTCCGTAAAACTAATTAAAACGGCCTTTGTACTTTAGCTTCAGTTTAAGAAAAATAGGTAGAAATACGTATGTTTTTTTTTACTAAGAATAACTAACTTCGGCCGAATCTCTTCAATGGGTTTCTATGATGCAGAATAATCCATATTGGGATCTTTTTGGAGAGAATGAGTAGTTGAAGTAGTCATATGAATAAGTTGTGCAACATATGCCAAAGATTGATAATTTGAAATAATAAATTGAAAAAGTATATAAAATATCTAATTTCCTTCCTTCTGATTTTCGGTCTGACGGTTAACGAATGTTCTCTATATTCTCAAACCAATTCTTCGAACTATCATCAAGTCTCAAACATCAATACCCGAAAAGAATTTAGCCATAAATATTCGGAATTATACGTTTACGGTAGACAGCTTCAATCAGAAAAAATATTTGTTGCGCTGATTACATATCTCAACTTACGAGATTTTTATAGTGCTAAATTTACAAGAATCTTTAATTTACAAATTGAACGGTATCAAACAATAAGTTCAATAATAGCTCGACACGTTTTCTTAAATAAAAAATTCGTGTCCAGCAATCAATATACAAGTTTATACATAGCCTAGAACAGACTTTACTTTCTATGCGAATATGCTTTACTGCATAAAATGATAAAACAAATGTCTAATCATTTATCATTACTAAAATGTATAAACAAAAGAATAAAACACATTTGGAGAAATCCAAACAAATCCTTAATTGGATAAAAAGAAAAATTATATTAATAATTACTGCCGTTATGCTTGGAATGTCAAATGCAATGTATGACGAAGATAAAATGATTAATGGAAATCAAAATCATACTGAACAAGAACATAAAAAGGATTGACAGAATAAAAAACAAAATACGTTGCACAACACAGTATATAAAAAATTGCTATTTTTAGCTTAACCAATGTGATTTGCTTTGTTTGCTTGCGTCCGATTTTCCTTCGGAAAATCCTCGCACTCAAACACGCAACTTTCCATATACATAAACGTCAGACTGTCTAATAACTATTTATATTTTTAGAATCAATTAGGAAGTAACTTTCAGCTCATTTTTGTATCTTTTAGTTATGAAATTTATCCTTGGAAAAGACCGAAAACAGACCTGCCTTTTTCCTGTTTCTCTCGAAGATTCAATAGAATCTCAGAACAGCGTAAGGTCTATAGATCAATTTGTAGATTCACTTAACCTAGCAGAACTCGGATTCCGTTCAGACTTCATAGAAAACGGTCCGCCCGCCTATAACCCATCTGTTTTACTCAAACTTTACATTTACGGTTACATGAACCGTATTCGTTCTTCCCGACAATTAGAAAAAGAATGTAGACGAAACATTGAAGTGATGTGGCTGCTAGAATCGCTAGATCCAGACCACAACACCATCAGCAATTTTAGAAAAGATAATGCAAAGGCTATTAAAAAAGTGTTTTTTGCTACCGTACAAATTGCACGTAATTTTGGACTTATAGGTGCTACACTTATAGCGGGTGATAGTACTAAGTTTAGAGCTCAGAATAGCAAAAAGAACAATTTCAATCAGAAGAAAATACAGCGTCACTTAGATTATATTGACAACAAACTAGAGCAGTACAATAAAGCTCTTGAACAGAGTGATAGTGAAAATGAGAAAGAGCAAATCAACAAGGATATTGATAAACATCAAGGTCGCAGAAATGAATATGAAAAACTAAATGCGCAGTTGAAAGCCTCTGGAGAACCTCAAATATCTACCTCTGACCCGGATAGCAAGCATTTAATTGTACGTAACAATATTACTGAAGTTGCTTACTGTGTACAATCTACTGTAGATGCAGATCACAATATTCCGTTTGATTACTTGGTCACCAATAAGAATGATTCCAAGGCCATGGGACAGATGTTACAGCGCGCTAAAACTATTTTAGAAACAAACACCTTTACCGCCCTTTATGATAAAGGATATCATACAGGGAGTGAATTTAAAACGGCAAATAATCTAGGGATTAAAACACTTGTTGCTATACCTGGAATAGGAAGAGCCTCTCAAGCTCCAGACCCAAAATATAACTCAGAACACTTTAAATATAGTAAAGAAAACGACACCTATACCTGTCCACAAGGAAACATACTTAAAAGTAATGGAAGCACCTATAAAGCGCGTAATTATCGCTTCAAACAATATAAAACAAACACATGTAAAAACTGCCCAGTAAGAGCTTTATGTACAACTTCTAAGGTTAATGGAAAGGTAGTACAGCGCAGTGAATTCCATCGATATATTGAAGCCAACGCACAAAACGTATTACAAAACCCTGATGCTTATAAAAAACGACAAGCCATTGTTGAACATCCATACGGAACAATAAAACGCCAGTGGAGTTTTGATCATATCATCACTAAGAAAACGATGCAACGTGCTAGTGCTGATGTAGGGTTGATGTTTATTGCATATAACTTAACAAGAATTTGGAATATCATTAGAAAAACCAACACGTCTATTTCTCATGCTCACAAGGCCTGTATTAGGTTTATAGAAGCTATTCTAAGAGATATAAAAGTGCTCTACGAACAAAATTTAAAAAATCAAATCGTTGAACACAACTAATACTAAAAACTGTATTTTAGTAGAAATATTTAAAATTGCAGTAAGTTATTAGACAGACTGACGTTACCTGCAAGCTGAAAATCGAACTTATGAAAAAAATTGGGACAATAATTTTACTGCTGATTTCAATTAACTCAATTGGACAAAACCTCGTTGAATGCGGAATTGATAATAATCCGAAACTTACTCAAACGGAATCTGAATTTCTGACTGAATATATGAATGACGAACAGCTGAAAAATTATGATTTAACCGACAAGAAAGTGATTTTTGTAACTGGAAATAGTGCTCAACAATTCGGAACGAAATCGGAATATTTTGACCAAATAAAAGAGTCAAATAAAAACGAAAGTAAAATTGCAACTTGGATTGTTGAACTGAATGAAAATGAACGAAAAATATCTGGTGGATACGATGTTATAATCACATATTGGGTTAAAATTTTGACCAAAAAAAGAAAGAATAAAATTATAAACGAAATAAAAGCCAGCAGGTAACACCGTATAAAAATAATTGCGGTTTAGCGCTTAATCAAAGGTCGTTACACATAACCGCTGCAGCCAATTTTAGAATAATGCCAGATAAAAAAGCAAAACAAATTTTATTTAAATCATTTTGGAAAAATGGTTGGATTGACACTAAAGACAGACAATTATTAAAGGAGGATTTCGAATATGCTAAATCAAAAGGCTATATGTTTGAACCTTTAACAATTGACCATAATGAATGTTTGGAAAAAATCATCTCAATAAGAGATAAAATTAGCTTAGAGAACATATCTAAAGCCTTTCTTAGTAGTCTTTCTTCAAAAAGACTTGATCTACGCTCTTCTTTATCAAGTTACTTCTTATCTCATAAATTTAAGAAACACGACTACTCCCCTGTTGTATCAGGAACTTCTTATGAAAACGGACAACCTAAATATCATTCTTACACTTGTAAAATATGTAGGGATGTTCAGTATGGTGTTATAGGTGATAAAAACTATGTAGAACGAGACTTAAATGTACTGAATTTTGAGAGACTAAAATGGGGAGGAGTTAGACATGGTGAATTAATATATACATTGTTTGACTTACAACAGTTTGAAAAAGAAACAATTGAAGAACCTCTAAAAGAAGATATAAATATCTTTAAAAACATACTAAATATTATTGAAACCTCAGAACCAAATGATTATCCAGGAAAGTTAGAAACAAGATTAAAAGATGTTATAAAGTCAAGTAAACCAGAAAGACAAGCACTCATTGAAATTTTAGCTTCAATTGGAATTCTAAAACCTAAAAGTTACGATAGACCCATAAAAGGAAAAAATGACTGGACATTTGTTGAATATTGGAGAGGTGAAGATAAATATGACCAACAAACAGTTGAAAAATATTTTGGAACATACTTGAAATAAAAGTGACCTACAGTAATGATTATAATTAATACGGGTTTTGGTGCTTAATCGAAAGTTTAATGTATTTTTATAAAGTCCGCCAAAGCTTTTGATTTGGTATTTATAATAGAAAAGATAAAAGCAAAATATTTATATTTAGCTAAGTAATAAACCGAAACGATAGTGCTTATCACCTGCCCTACGTTTCTTATACATGAACGTAAAAAAAAGCACCAAATAAAACCCTTTTATAAAATGAAAAAAAATATTTTATTATTAGCTATTTTAATAACAAGCATCTCTTTTATAAATTGCGAAAATGATCCCTGCGATGAAGGCTATACTCAACTCGATAATGGAGTTTGTGTGCCAGATTATATAACAGGAATAGAACAAAAAACCGAATTAGGCAACGTGTTTTTTCATTCAGAACTAGGTGCTGTAACATACAAAAATGGCAGTTGGTTTGATGAAAATAATTCAGTTATCAAGAACATTAATAATTAAAAAAATATAAAAAAAACGCTTACTCTTTTAGCCATTCTATCATTTCTATTTATCAATGCACAATCTAAGAAAGGCACTATTTATTTAAAAGACTCAACAGAATTAAAAGGTTTAGTTAAGGTCAAAATGTTGGGAGGTATTAAATATAAAGCAAATTTAAATTCAGATATTATTCATTATGAAAATAGCCAACTAAATGGTTATGATATAGAAAGAGAAGATAAGAGTGTAGAGCGATATAGATTTAAACTGGTGCAAGGAATTTCTCGTAAAATGAAAATAGTACAATTAGGAAAAATTAATCTATATAGTGTTTTTGTTACAAATTCAGGCTCTGCAATGGGAATGGGAATGGGTGCAGGAATGAGCTTCCCTACATCGTCTGGTTATGTTTATTTTTTAGAAAAAAATAATGTAACAATTAGAACAGGAGCTTGGCTTAAAAAACGAAAATTTAATCTAATTGAAGATTGCCCTACCTTAATAGATAAAATAAAAAAGAAAGAATTTAAGAAAAAGCAGGTGGTTGATATTATCAATTATTATAATAAAGAATGTGTTTAAAACATCGACTCGTTTTAGTTTACCAAATGCGTAACTAAATATATCCAGAACTATTCGTCACAACTCAAAAATGACATTTAAAAGAGACCATCTTGAGAACAAAAAGACTTTTTATACTCTTCTTATATTTGTTGAAGTTGGTTTATATCTCTCATTGTTTTACTTCAAAATTCATTGGATATTTATCTTATTAATATTTCCTTTTTTATTGATTGAAATTATATCAAACATAAGATGTTTAAATCGTTAAAAAAACTTCATTAAAGCCATAGAATTTAAAGAAAAAGAATTAGTTTGTACTCATTTTAATGGTAAGAAAACTAAAATAAGTTACAACAATCTTGTCTATTTCTTTTAGAGAAATTAAATTTGAAAAAGCCAAGTCGGAAATTGAAATAAAAGAAAAAAAACGAATTAAAAATAAATTAATTGGTCGACTTAATATAAAAGATTGGCAAACCATTTTTGAAATAAAAAACGCATTAGCCGAAAAGAAAATGAAACGAATAGAGTTTCAACCAGAAGGATTCTGGAGCAAGTACGGTTGGTGTTTATCAGAAATTACATTAATTGAAATGCAGTAGATATAAGTAAATTTCAATAATTTAACAGGGAATACATAAACACGGTAAATGAGTTCTAAATAAAACCAGACATAAAAAATGAAAAAGTTATTAGTATGCTCATGCTTCTTTTTATTTATACTGTGCAATTCTTTTGGCCAAAACGGTATCCAAGCTTATAAATGGGAAACGGTAGATTTATCGTTTAAAGTAAAAGGAAACATTGAGAAGCCTTTTCAGGTGGAAATATCTTGTAAGTTTAAAGCACCCAACGGTTCTCAAATTACCGTGCCTGGTTTTTACAATGGTAACAATGAATGGCTTGTACGCTTTAATCCAAATATAGCAGGTACTTGGACTTCTGTAAGCTCTGCTTCACTTAAAAAAATAAACGGTATTACCCATATTATTGAAGTCGCGCCTGCAAAAAAAGGAATTCGCGGTGGTATAACAATAAGCGACAAGGATGCTCAGAAACTTATTTACGAAGATGGCACACCATATAATCTGGTTGCTAACGAGGTAGATTGGTTGTTTGCTCTAGATTATGGCAACCCAGATTTAACAAAAACAAAAAAGTTAATTGAGGCCATTTCTGCTAATGGTTTTAATCAAATTATTATGAATGTTTACGCTTACGATTTGGATTGGAACCAAAGTAAAAACATAGATCCTAAGTGGAATTTTGGGTCAAAAAAAGATATATTCCCGTTTTTAGGAGATAATAATAATCCAGATTATTCAGCCTTAAATGTTGAATTCTTTAAGCATTACGATCGCGTTATTAATTTACTTGAAGAACATGGCATTGTTGCTCACATTATGATTTACGTTTGGAACAAAATGGTGAACTGGCCAAAAGCAAATTCGGAGGCCGATAATATGTATTTTGATTATGTGGTAAAAAGATACCAAGCCAAAAGCAACGTAATTTGGGATATTTCGAAAGAAGCGCTACGTTATGGATATGACGATCCGAACTATATTACCGAGCGCATAGACAGGCTAAAAAACCTAGATATGTATAACCGATTGGTAACGGTACACGATTTTGATTATTGCGAAGCCAAACCTGATAAAGTCGATATTATCTCTGCCCAGTTTTGGCATTCTGACATCTACAGTAAAATGCTTAAACTGAAAGAAGAATACCCGAACAAACCCATTATTAATCTAGAAAATGGCGCTTATGAAAAATGCCAGTATGATATTTTTCTGGATAGTAATTATGATGATCCAGTCTCGGGTATAGAAAGAAATTACAAATGTGCTTTTGCCGGCACTTACACCAGCTACTACTGGCAAGGTATGGCGTGGAATATAGTAATTTACGATCCTTTTACTGAAGATGTAACGGTTCAACCCAAATTTGAATACTATAAATACTTTCATGAGTTTCTAAACAATATTAACTTTGATAAACTCCAACCAACTGATCGCCATAGTTCTAGCGGTTATTGTTTGACAAATAATGAAGACGGAGAATACGTATATTACATGCCTAAAGCTAATAGTGCGCTAGCTGTAAAAGGTTTACCTAAAGCTGAAAAACTACAAATACAATGGTTTAATCCGCTTACCGGATTATATACTGAGCCTTACGAAGTAAACTATAAAAGTTGGTTAGTATTGAATCCCGAATTTGAAGGCATTGACAATGTTATTATTGTGAAATTAATTAATAGAATTTAAATTATAAATATGAAATCTAATTTGAAATTAAGAATCTTCCCAATAGCAGTTATTCTACTTTGCCTCTCGCTGAATTCCTGCAATTCGAAAAAATCTACAAACCAAGACTGGGAACCCCTACTAGATATGGAATTAAGCCAATGGGACGAGTTTGTTGGCGCACCTCACTACAGCGTAGCTATTGAAGGTTACGAAAAAGGTAATGGCATGGAAGAAGGAACACCTCTTGGGTTAAACAACGATCCCTTAAACGTTTTTTCGGCTATTGAAATGGATGGAGAACCTGTGTTGAAAATTTCAGGAGAAATCTATGGCGCAGTAACCACAAAAAAAGAATACGAAAACTACCATTTAAGCCTTATGTTTAAGTGGGGCGATAAAAAATATGCGCCTCGTTTAGATAAACCCATGGATAGCGGGATTTTGTATCATGCTATCGGTGAGCAAGGTGCTTTTTGGAACTGTTGGATGCAGTCTCAAGAATTTCAGATTCAAGAAGAAGATTGCGGAGATTACTACACTATTGCTGGTACAGGTGCCGACATAAAAGCTATAAAGAAAGAAAATCCAGATTCGGCTTGGGATATTTTCACCTACAATCCAGACAGTACTTACAAACAATTTAAAACCGGAGAAGACGGCCGATGTAGAAAAAACGTCAACTATGGGAAATTGGAAGGATGGAATCAGATTGATTTGGTTTGTATAGGGGATAAAGCCTACCATATTGTTAATAGAAAAATAGCTCTTGTGGTAGAAAAATCTGTTACTTATGGTAAAAACGACATCGCCAAGTCTTTAACCAAAGGTAAAATCCAACTTCAAAGTGAAGGTGCAGAAGTGTACTATAAGGATGTTAAAATTAGACCTATTAGTGAGCTGCCAGCTGAATTTTCTAGTCAATTAAACTAACGTTTATGCTTATGCCGTATAAAATTAATTGCTTATTTTAGACGTTGCAAAAAACCGCAGTATTCTTAATACATAACCGCTGTGTGTGAGCCAAAATAAACGCCCAAAATTCAAAATAAATGGAAAAAATTAAAGCAACTTTATTAATTATCTCATTATTTATTCTAACAAGCTGTGAAATTGTTCAAGAAACAAAATTTGAATCTGATGGAAGTGGAAAATATAGCTTAGGATTTGACTTATCTGAAATGATGAAAATGGGACAAGACACTAAAGAAGGAACTAATGAACAGTTAGACACTTTAATTGTTTTTTCTGAATTTTTAGAAATAAAAAAAGACAGTATTTCAAAACTAAGTAAAGAAAAACAAGATAAAATAAAGCAATTAGAAAATTTTAGCTTGTATATAAAAACAGATTCAATATCTAATAAATTTGAAATGAAAATTAATTATGATTTTGACAACTTATCAGAATTAAAATTATTCGGAGAAAAATTAAAAGAACAGGATATTAAAGAATTAGAGTTGTTATCTAGCAAAACAAAAGACATGAAAAATGGCGAAGATAATGGCATACCTGATTTTAATAAATCTTACAATACCGTTTTCAATAAAGAACTATTTTCTACAAAAATAAGTCCCGAAGGATTGGTAGAAGCAGAAAAAAATAAAGATACAACGATGACTAAAGATAATCCTATGGCAGATATGATTAGATTTAAAACAAAATATTTTTTTCCATATAAAATCAAAAAAGTGAATAATAAAAATGTTAGAGTTTTACCCGATTTTAAAGGTATTGAAATTACTGGAAATTTATTTGAAATAAATAACGATCCAAAATATTTTGATGTAGATATAGAATTTGAACAAGAGTAAAAAGAAGAAATAGGAACTCCTAAATATGTGAGGTGTGATAATGGCCCAGAGTTTATCTTTAACACATTTATGAACTGGTGTAAAAAGAATTTTATTAAAATTAAGTATACACAACCTAGTAAACCTATGCAGAACGGATATATAAAAAGATTTAATCATTTCTTTAGAGAAGATATATTAGATGCCTATTAATTTTATGACATTTACCTGCTCCAAAAAATTAGCGATAACTGGAGAGAGGTCTATAATTTTAATCATCCACATAAGTATTTAGGGAACATATCTACTAAAGAATATAAGTCCAGATTTGATGAAGAATTTAAATTCTTCATCAAATCTGGACTTAATAATAATTATTTATCGAATTTTAAGATGTCCTAAAAAAGGGAAGCTTACAATATTTGTTAAAAGTGAACACTTTAATTACAAATATTATTTTTAATTTTTCAACTAAAAATAACGTTCTTCAATCAATTATTTTTTTGAAATTCCAATGACATTTGGTATTGGCCAAAACTGATTGTTGTTATCGTTTTCATTGAAGCCCGTTTCATAACTTCCCATCTTTTCAATGGCTGTTTTGTTATGACTAAGGTAAAAAGAAGCTTCTGGTCCACCTTCTAAATACATTAAATTATGTAGGTTTAATGAAGATTTTGCTAGTATATTAATAAAATCGTGCACCGAATATGGCGATCTAGAAAAAATAAAAAGAACATTATCTTCCTTATCCTTGCCAATAACCACCATACTCCATTTTTTACTTTGCTGACTCCATCTATTTTTTTGGTTACAATCCATCATTCTAATAGATTGTGAGAATGAATTGTACTGTGTTTTTAAAACGTCCCAATCTTGACAGGTTAAATCTATAATTTGAAATTCTGGAACACTATCCGTTTTTCTATTAAAAGCAGCAATGGTGTTATCACTATTTAAACTTCCATTATTAACAACATTAAAATTTTTCATGAAACCAACATTTGTTAAATGGTCTGCTCTGTACATGCCTGCATTTATTACTGCAATTTGATTTTCTTGCTTAGACCAATCTTTGGCTGTTTTAGAGCTACCTCCTTTTTCTTTGGCACTCAATAAATTGAAATCGTATAATTTAGAAGAAATTTTTAAAATATCAATTTTACTATCGCTATGACTTGACTTTATTGGCGCATTGTATGTTGTATAATACAGACCTTCATCGATTTCTTCCCAAATTATTTTATCTTCTATAAATTTACCCGACAAAAGCAGACCCCCTATTATTACAGCTAGAACTAAGTATAAAACATTTTTCATCTTATTAATTATTTCTTATATAATTCAACTTTATGATTAACTATTTTCAATGTGCTTTTACTAAAGGTATAAAGTTTGACTAATTATATTCTTTTTCTGATATTATTTTATCATTCTTGTATTCTATCTCTTTTTCAATTTTCCCGTTTAATTTATAGTATTTCCATAAACCAGTTCTTTCATCCTTTGCATATAAACCTTCACTATACACATTACCTGCAGCATTGTAAGTTTTACAAATACCATTCTTTTTACCATCTACAAAAGTTGTGGTTTTTTGAAGCATCTGGTCACTTGTATAAGCGGTCCAAACACCTGTTTGATAGCCAATTTTATATTGCCCTTCTAAGGTTAAATCGCCTGTTTTAGAATATTTTTTATAAACACCATCCTTATAACCATCTTTAGAATCTACAATTTCTTTTTTATTTCCGTTGGCATAAAAATTAGTTTCAGATTTTAAATAACCTTCAGCATATTTCTTTTCACTTAACAAAATGCTTGAAGAATCAAAATACGTACTAACACCATCGAACTTACCATCTACATAAGTTTCTTTAGACGCTAATTTGCCATTAACATGGTAATCTTTCTTAATATAGTCTTTTGCTGCTGTGTAATCTTTCTCCCAAATCATACGACCATCTTCTGTCTTCTGTGACCAAGAGCCTGTAGGTTTGTTACTTTTATAAAACGTGGTTTCAATTAATTTTGTTCCTAATCTTGCATCTTTTAAATGCACCACCCATTTTCCTTCTTTTAAATCATTTTTGTACGATTCGGTTCTTTGCAAATCGCCATTTTTACTATAGGTTTTCCATTCACCTTCTTTTAAACCATTTTTATATTTAAAATCTTCGTTTATGCTTCCATCGGAATAATAAGTAATACTTTTTCCGTTGGCTTGCCCGTTGTCATTAAAAGTCATTTCTTGATCTAGCTTTCCAGACATATTATAATCCTTCTTGGCACCTACCATTTTACCGTTTTTAAAACTAACTTCAGTATAAGCTCCACTATTTTCAGCAATTTTATAATCGCCTTCTAATAGTTTTTTATCATTTTTAAACAAAACATCTTTTCCAAATCGTTGTGTTTCGACATCGTTCCACATTAAATAGGTTTCTTGAGCACTTAATTTTGATATAATTATTAAGCAAATTAATAGAATTATCTTATTCATTTTTTTTAGATTTAAACTTTTATAAAGATATATTAGTCATAACAAAAAATAATTTGGCAATATATATTCGTGAGAGTTGCGTTAATATTAGCTATGTTACTCTTGTTGCAACCTGTTAAATTTTCCGTCTTGCCAGTAAACAAAACCGCCTCCACAACTTTCGGAAGTGTTTTTTTCTATAATATTTTAGCTTAATTCACCTTTTACTTTCTGGCGAATCCTAGTATATAATTAGACCCAATGTTATTTATACTCTAAGTTTTTATTTAAAAGGCTTAATAATTACCTCTTCCGTAATGCTTTCGTTCTCTTTTGTGTTACAATAAAACAACACCTCTTCAATATCACCATAATAACAGTTATTTATATAATAATCGTATTCAAAGTTAGTATCTGGTAATTGCTCCATGGCTTCCATGAGTTGTTCCTTTGTTGTAATCTCTTCAGTATCTACTTTATTTTGTATAGTTTTTATTATTTCTATAGTTTCTTTTAACTCTTTCATTGAGCTATCATTAAGTACTGGATGACTAGAACTAGAAATCACTTCTAAATTTTTCTTAGACTTATGTATAGCTCCAATTTGTTGTGAATCATCTAAGCTTAAAAATTCAGTATTTTTTTGGGGCACTATAATCTGAACTTTATTTTCTTTGAAACGTACTTCAATACTTTCATCTCCTTCCGTTATTTTTTGATAATCTTCAGTTATTTTATAGACTTTGAGTTTTGGGTATTCTATAGTCAAAGTCATTTTTAGCTCTACAATCTCTTTGATTGTATCGATTTCGAAACTTAGCTCATTAAACACGATTTCATCTTGTGAGCTAGAACCATCTTTATATTTAATGTTATGAATTGTAGTTTTAAAAGCTATATTAGAATATTCTTGATTAGCAAATAACATCAGGTTTTCAACATTTAAAATTAGCTGAACTATAGAACCATCCATTCCAAAAGATTGCTGAAAAGAGATATCTTCTGAAATATTAACAATCAATGAGACTGCTTTTGGTTTATCAAATGTAGTCGTCGTCTCAAAACTTTCATTTGTAAATTTTAGTTCGTCTTGATCATTATCTTCATTACATATAAAACCTCGTTTTCGTGTTTCATTTTCTATAATTGAAGGTGACCTATCTACAAAATCTTTTTGAGTTACTACAAATTCTTCAAAACTACTAGACTTTAAATCATTTATCAACTCTTGTTTAAGTGTTGGTCTTTGTGCATTAATGGTTGTAAAACCAAAGAAAGCGCAAATTATAGCTAGTTTAATAACATTCCTGAAATTGAGGATTTTATATACAATGCTATTTCTGTTCGTATGTTTATTCATATTATTTTTTATTAGTTTTATCTTTATTTTAACTGATGATATGTAATGGTTTCTTTAGATTGGTCACAGCTGTGTTCTTTAATCTCTATGACGTCATTTTCAAATATTTTAGACTGAACACCACAGTAGGCATCACCTTTCATCGTTGAAGAATAAACAAGAATAGGTGCGTCATTTTTATTTAAAATTAAATATGCAAAAAGCCTATGTTCTTTCCAGTTTTGAACAATTACCAATTGTTTATTCCCTTTAAAATTATCGGTTATAAAATAATTATCATGCCTGTTTTTTGTGGTATAAGTATATGGAATTTTATAAGTACTTAAATCTTCTTTTGTTATTTTTTTAGCCTCATGTATTTCATGCATTATCGTAGGGAAATCTACAGTAAACACATTACATGGACTAAACCTTTGGTTTTCATAATTCTCTAAAAGCTTTTTTAATCGCTTGTTTTCTAATTTTAAATCTTGATGAGACATATAATCTTCTACTATAATCTTATTTATTTCCTCCATTTTACTGCTGTCTTTATGGAAATCCAAGAATCTTAACTCAACAAGACCTCTGTCTATTAAACTTTTCAGAAAGGGTTGAGCATATTCTGGATTATCTAAAAGTTTAAAATTTTTATGTACATCTTGCAACGTACTTAGCATTTCGCTCTGCCTTTCTGCTTCTAATTCTAGTAATTCTGCTCGTTCTTCAAGTTGATGATTTTTCAAAAAATAAACACCTATTGCTGTGCCTATTAAGACACCAATAGCCAGTATGGTAAATGCTAGTTTATTTTTCATAATAACAATTGTTTTAAGAGATACAGCTTATATAATTAGGATACTTCACAGTATGCTGAAAAACCAATTGATTGTTATCTACAAATAATTTATAAAACGCTGGTGTATGGTAATGGTAACATTCACTTGCGTGCATTGTTACAGTGTATAACAACAAGAATATATATGTGATTTTAAAAATGAACTTCATTTCAATCCTATTTTAAATAAAAATAGTAAAATGATGTTATGACCTAAACTACCAATCTATATTCGCTAGTGTTCATTCTTTTTTTGATGCTTCTTTATGTGATGTAAGAGTTCATTTAAGGTATCTCCTTTTATAAAGTTTTCATTGATACGCATAGTACTGCCATCTAAAAATTTTAGTTTCACCTTTCTAAATCGTAGATAGTTACTTCTTTTAGCATAAATAGCCAAAATAAAAAAGGCTCTATTAGACATTGAAAAATCTACAGATTTTATTTTAAAACTTACCAATGTACTCAATTTACGCTCTTTTGTAATAAGACCTAAAAAACGATGAGTTTTAAAAAAATCATCTTCAATCTCGTAAGTTTTAATATTCCAAAGACCAAATAAAATAACTATGACACCTAAAAAGCACCACCAAAAACTGATACTTTCTGTTTTAAAGAATTCAATATATAATCCTATGATTAATAAGATAACTCCAAGAATAATAGGCTCTAACTGAACGTTATAATCTATTTTAGTTTTTATATGCGTTTTGGTGACCTTCATTGATTATTTAAACTGGAGTGTTATATAATGATATTCATCGTTTTAAGAGTATACTACTTATACCTCGTTTTCTCTATCACTTTACCCTTTTCGTTATATATCTTCCAAACGCCTTTCTTTTCTCCTTTTTCGTAGAACTTTTCTTCTTTTATGGTTCCGTTTTCAAAATATACTATCCACGCACCATCAGCTTTAGAAAGCACAAATTTTCCTGTTTTTTTAACCGTTCCATTTTCGTGATATACTATTAAAGTGGACGTACGTCCTTCTTTATAACTCACACCAATAAAGCTCTCCTTTAAAATATTACTTGGGTAATAATACTCGTACTCCTCAAAAGGACCTCGTGCTTGATCTGTAACGTAATTTTGTTTTTGTTTTAGCTTTCCTTCTCTATTATAATAACTCCAAAGCCCTTCTTTTTTATCTGCTTTATAATAGCCTTCCACTTCTAATTGACCATTAGAAAAATACCGCTGATAAAGTCCTTCTTTTTTGCCATACTGGCCGTATGTGGTTTTCTTTTCCGTCTTGAACTCTCTTAATTGACCATTTTCGTAAAAATCTTTATCTATAGTAGTACCAAAAAAAGATTCATTTTCATTTAATGGATTTAGTAGTTTATCTTCTTGAATTATTATTGAAGATAGTTGCCCTTCATTTCTATAGTAATAGTCAATTCTTTTTGAAGGAAAACAACAATCACCAGAATAAATATCGTCGCTTACAATTTGTCCGGCTTCATTATACTCTTTCCAATTACCACTTTTAACGCCTTCTTTTCTATAACTAACAGATTCTAATTGTCCGCTTTCGTAATATTCTTTTATCTCTCCATGTAAATTTCCTTTTTTATATGAAGCACTGAATTTTAATTGGCCATTTGGATAATATATTTTTTTAGTACCTTCCTCTCTTAAAGTATTATACTCTGTAATAGACTTTAGGTTTTTACTCTCTTTATAATATTCCTTTTTTGTATTGACATGAGATTCTTCATTAGAAAAATCAACTTTTTTCGTCAGTTTTCCTTTTCTATCAAACGTTTGCCAAATACCAGTTTTAATACCATCTTGGTAAGTTCCAGATTGGATAATAATTTTGTTTGAATCCATTTTACCTAAAGCAACAACCTTTTTATAATCTTGTAAATAGGTTGTAAACTGTCCCGTTAATTCTCCTTGTTCATTGTAACTACCTTCATCTAAGACATAGACTTGTGGATTAGCACCTTCAGTATTATAACCTTCTGGTGTGTATTTAAAAGCGCCTGATTTTTTTCCTTTTACATAATTGTATTCATAAAACAACAAACCATCATCATTAAACTTTGCATGCTTACCGTTTTTTATGCCTTTAGTGTAGTTTATGGTTTCTTTTAATTGACCTTTATAATCATAAAATTCTTGAGCACCTTCTAACGTGTCATTACGTTTGCGCTCTATTCTCTCTATGGTTTCATCATTATGCTTATATGTATTCTCAATAATATCACCTTCTGGAGTTTTTAATATTTTGGTGTCTATATCATTGTAATCACCATCGATTATGGTATACGTTTTCTTTAATTTTCCTGTTTTTAAATCATAACTTTTTAAGGTTCCGTTACCATTTTTTAAAGTTCCGTGATTTAACTTATGACCTTCTTTATCGAAAAATGAAAGTATATTATAAATTTTACCGTCTTTATATGTTGCAGAAGAATGTAATTGACCATTGCTGAAAAAGGTTTTTACATTTCCCGTTTTTTTACCTAATAAATTAGTTCCTTTCTCTAATATTTCACCATTTTCATGGTAATATAAATAGTCGCCATCAGCCTGATCTTCGTTATAATTAATAGTAGCTTTTAATGATCCATTTTTAAAAAAGAAAGACCAAGCACCATTTTTTTTACGCGAAGCACTTCTTCCAAAAAAATCTGTACCATTTGTTCTTATAAAGTTTCCTTTTGAATTTAAATGTCCTTCTGAATCGTAAATTAATATTTCTCCAATTTCTTTGTTTTCTTTAGTAAAAACAGTGTCTAAAGTAAATATTGTTTTCTGTCTTAAGACATTATTTTTATAATAGAGTAATTCTTCTTTTGCTGCACCATAAACCTCATGATTAATAACATTTGTTTCTGTACGCTGTGCAAAACTAGCTGAAACACTCATTGCAAACATTAAAATGAAAATTGTACTTTTATTAATTATTTTTAATTTCATGTTCTTTTTTAACTAAAATTATTCACGCGAAAAGTTGTTCTGCAAAAACACCACTAATAAAACCTTCAACAACCATAACGGCAACCAAAACAATTATTGCTTGTAACTAAAGTACAATAGATTAATTTACTACAGAATAGTTATCCCATATTTGTAAGCCTTCAATCTATATTTGAAAAAAATTAGTCTTCCGATTTTTTAAAAGTGATTGTTTTTACCTGTTTTGTTTGTAGTGTTACTAATTTATCGTCTTGATCGTAAATAGCAAATGTACCAGCATCGTTCGTTACCAATAAATCATCCGTATAACGTAAAGCTATAAAATTTGTAAAAGTTTCTTCTGATAATAATTGATTTTTTTCAGTAGATATAAGTTTTAAACCTTCTTCATTTTTAAGCCTAGCAGTAAATATAGAAGGACTTACATAATCTATACGAGAATAAGGAAGTTCTGTAATCCATTGGTTGTCTTGATTTAGGAAATAATATATATTTCTATCATAATCTTCAGTTTTTACATAGAAATATTTATCAGAATAGTTTTGCGTTTTAGAGTTATAAATAAACGAAACTTCTGATGGAAATGACTTAATGACTTTTCCCTTTTTATCTATAAAATCTGTTTTATCATTTAGTTCGTGAACATAAACATTTTTTATAGGTTCAATATTTTTTAGTGTTGGTAAAAGTGTAAGTGTATCTCTTCTATTTTCTAAATACAGCGTAAATGAATCAACATTGCCTTTTAAAACGTTTTTGTTCACTTTTCTAGACCTATCATCCTGATTTTTAAATTTTAAGTCCATATACTTAAGTGTAATAAAAAGATCTTCATAGTTATGTGCATTGTACACATACTCATAAATTTCTTTTTTTAACTCTAAATATTCGACATAGCTTTCTTTTGGAGTTTCATTGCCACAATTACTAATTCCGAATTCGGTATCTAACACATTTCCTTCTTTATTAAAAAAGATTTCTTCTAAAACGGTGCCTTTATGATAAGGATAGTAATCACTTGGCAACTCATATTCTACATAATTATCTTCCATCTTTAGAAGCTTAATATTACCTTTTTGAACACCAATTTCATCTTTATTAAAATGAACAGAGTCAATCTTTGCTAAATACTTTAGTTTAATTTCTATTTTAAAACTATCTATTGGTTTTATAGTTTCAATTGGAATTGCGTTTAATGGAAACGCATGGACATCTACTGCTACAGCATTATTATCTTGAGTGCCATCATAATAAAAGATGTCCATGATTGTTAAATCCTCTTCAGAATCAAAATTAATGGGATAATAAGGTCTATAGGAACTATTTTCTGTATATCTAAAAACGGCTGCACCATTATATCTGGTCACTGCTCTTATTGATGATTTGTTGTTTTCAAAATATTGATTAAAATAAACCCCTTTATTGATACTATCTCTAAATGATAAGTGATTATTATTAACTAATTTTTCAAAAACATTTTCTCGAGTATTAAACCTTTCTTCATCTGGTAAATAAGATTTAGTTAGACTTTTAAAATGATTATTTTCATCTTTATCCGCAGCCGTAAAATTGTCAATAATATCCGCTTTATTGTTTAAATAAAATTCATAATTAGTTTTAATTTGATTTTTCACCTCTTCAACACTTGTTGTATCAAGATAAGCTGTAATGTCGGTTTCAAACTGTTTAATCTTATAAGTACTATGACATAAACTTTCTTGTTCTTCAACCATTTTTGGTGTTACAACTTTTAGAGGATCAACCTTCTCAATTTGAGAATTGCAAGACATTAATGAAATACCAGTAATAACTAACCCTATTTTATATTTTCTCATGCTTTATTTACTTAATTGTAATACCACGACCACCATATAAATGAACGGCTAAAAAGCTGAATTCTTCACCTAATTCTTGCTTTTTTAAATTGTTCCTTTTACTATTTTCTATTATTAGATTTTTTAATTGACTTAATTTAGACATTGCAATACCAGCAATTATAAAAACGGCAAGGATAATTACACCTACTATAGACAACTCCACAGCCATAATAGTATCATAAGTATCTAACTCATAACTATTACCTGCAATAAATATATTATGCACCAAAATAAGTATAAATATAACCGCAAAACATAGTTTAGCATAGGTTTCCATACCTAATGAAACGACATAGAGACTAAGCATTTCTTGAGTTTTATCTGTTGGCACAGCATCTAAAGACTTTAATTCAATTTCTAGTGTTGTATCGTTTTCCATAATTTAGCTATTTTGAATTACTAAAGTAGAATAGATAATAGTAATAAAAACTAGATAATTTATATTCGATAAGGTTGAGTTAATATTCGCGAACTAAATTTGCAACGTTTAATTATAGATTTTGTTCAAAATTACTTTTTTAGAAAAGTTGATGCTGTTTATTGTGGCTGAATTTAAAACTCAGAAAGTGGATCCATAAAAATTTATTAGCCTTTAATCAACTTAGAAACAAAATCGTCTTTTCTTCGTGACGCCACAGGGATTTTTTCGCCGCTCTTTAGATATATATACCCATTTTTATCATATTTATCGATAAAACTCATGTTAACGATAAAAGATTGATGTGTACGGATAAAATTATCTTCTGGTAATTGACCTTCGTATTCTTTAATAGGTTTTGAAGCTAAAAAAGATTTTCCGTTAGATAAGAAAAACGTGGTATAACCCTTATCAGACTTACAATACAACAACTCTTTAAAATCAATAACCTGGTAGCCTTCTTGCAAGCTCAAAACAAGTTTATTTTTATCTTTGTTTATTAACTGATCTTTTACAATTTGAATTTGTTCTTCGAGTACAGACTTGTCTGTAACTAATGCTTTATCTATGGCCTGCTCTAGCTCTTCTATATCTACTGGTTTTAAAATATAATCAATCGCTCCATTTTTTATAGCTTGCAAAGCGTATTGCTCATAAGCGGTTATAAAAACAACTTGAAAATCTAGGCTTCCAACTTGCTCTAAGAAATCGAAAGCATTGCCGTCTCGCAAATTAATATCTAAGAAAATAAGGTCTGGTTTACACGCATTGGCTACGATAACAGCTTCTTTTACAGATTCGCATTCGCCTAAAATTGTAATATCCTTATCTAAACTATTTATCATAGCTAGTAGTCCTTTTCTAATATATAATTCGTCTTCTACTATTAATGCCTTCATCATAATGTTTCTATTTTATATGGAATCATTAGTGTAACTTGAGTTCCTTTTTCATTGTATTTTTCTCTGTCTTCGAGAATAAGATTCGATTCGATTTTAAAATTTTTAGAGAGCATTTTTAAACGCTCTGAAGTAATCTTTGTTGCAAGCGAACTTTTATGGCTTTTAGTTGTGCTTTTGGTAGCATTAAGACCAATTCCGTTATCTTTTATAGTACAAATAAGCACATTTTCTTTGCTTGTTAAATGTATCTTAATTTCCGGATTATCTATTTGTTCTTTAAATCCGTGTTCTATAGCATTTTCTATAAAAGGTTGAATTAACATTGGTGGAATAAGGATCTCTTCTACATTTATAGATTCATCAATTTCTACACTATATTTAAACGGTTGTAATCTGCTTAGATTCTGCAATTCCACATAACTTTGCATAGCTAAAAGTTCTTCTTTTACTACCACTAATTTTTCTCTTGAACTTTCTAAAATTAATCGTAATAATTTAGAGAATTTAGACAAATACTTAACTGCTTTTTTATCTTCCTTATTTAATATCATACCCTGAATTACAGACAACGAATTAAAAATAAAATGAGGTGTCATTTGGGAACGTAGAAGTTGTTGCTCTGTGACAGATTGCTCATGAGCAGCCTTTACATTTTTATATTTAAAATAGAAAATAGTACTTATAAAACCTATTAAAGCCAATAACGAAACAATAGCTCCCCAAAGTTTTTGTTTTTCTGATGCTCTAAACTTCTCTTTTAATTGGTCTTCTCTTCTATTGGAAGTCTCTAAAGCATCGATTTCTTCATTGATTTTTGCTCTGTAAATATTTTCGTTTACTTGTGAAATTAATTCTAAATAACGGGCAGCCTTGTCCTGCTTTCCTTGAATTTGATATAATTTAAAATAATTGGTGTAAATTCCTTTTTTTGCTCGTAACGGACTGTCATTATTTAAGACGCTAGCAGCTGAATCTAAATACACTTTTGATTGTTCCCACTTCCCTTGATGCATATAAACAACTGAAATATTAGAGTAGTTAAAATTTAAGCGCTCCGTGTTATTGCTAGACTTATATTGTTTAATCGATTTTTTAAAATAGAATAAAGCTTCGTCCCATTTTTCTAAACCCATAAGGGTTAAAGCGTAATTATTTTTAAATAGATTTAGATTTCTATATTTGGGTAAAGTAATTTTATTGTAGGTTTCGTAAGCTTTTTGATATTGGTCTGTATGGTAATACATCATTCCCCATTTAAAACATAATTTTTGAAATTCGATGGAATCTTGTTCTCTAAAAACTGGGCTTACCTTTTCACAAAATATAAGACCATCATTATAGCCACCAGAATCTATTAAGTTTTCAGCCTTTAAATTAAAGGCTTTTATCAAATTTGTAGTGTCTTTTTCTTTTAAGCTTTTGCCAATCATCTCGTTAGAGTAAATTAAACCATTGGCATATTGTTGGTTACGACCATAAGACTTTGTTAATAAAAAATAGTCGCGTAATGTGAGTGGTTCTTTAGCTTCTTTTTCGCTTAAAATCTCTATAACCTTAGCATATTCTCTATTTGTAAAAAGGTCTTCTACATTATTTTGTCCGCTAAGTTGTGTTGCACAATGCAACATAAAAAAACAGGCTATTAGATATTGTATTTTCACTTTTAAATAGGTTTTAATACCCATATATGTTTTTATTATTCGCATTACTTTTATTAATGTTATCCATCATTCTGCTTGATTTACTAGATTGACTTTCTACAAAGGGTTTTGATTCTTTTGCACCTTGTTCCTTTAAATAATCTATCACTTTTGGGTTAAAGGTAGATTCGGCAATATAGAGCGCATTTTCATTATCTTTATTAGTATAATCAAGGTTGGCATTATTAGCAATTAGTAATTTTACACAAGCCAGACTATTTTCCGCATTTTTATCGGCACTAGTTTCAAAGTTTTTCAAAAATACTGGATTCATAGATATTTGAATACCTCCAATTTCTTGATTCATTATAAGAGGATCGTATAATTTTGATGCTTGCATTAGCGGACTCCTTTTTTTCTCACTTATCTTATTGATATTAGCACCATTTTTTATTAAAAAAGTTAACATATTAACATTTCCACTAATAGCTGCATTATTAATTGCGGCATAACCATATTGCGCTGAAACGGTATTAATATCAATTCCGTTTTTTAATAAATAAGCAGATATAGCAGGATATTTGGTAAATACAAAACCTTCTTTTAACGTCTTTTTTAAAACCCATTTTTGACCTAACCACTGCTCCAAATTAGTTGTTAAACTATCTTGAATAATTGTATTGTAAAGTAAAACATTTTTTTCTTCATTTGAAAAATCATCAAAATACATATTTACTATTTTAGTATTTACAGATTCTAGCGCTAGCATTTTTGCAGTATCGTCATTAACATCTGTAATGGTATCTATTGCATTTTTAGACTTAAAATAAGCTACAAGTTCAGCATTTTCCATTTCAATACTTAAATGCAAAGGTGTACTATTCATTGATCCCGTTTTAGAATTAATATCAGCACCGTTTTCTACCATTCGCTTTACCAAATCATTATTCTCTTTCAAAATAGCATAATGAAATGGTGAATATCCATTATCGTCTAAAATATTTAAATTACTGCCATTGTCCACCAATAATACCGATTTTTCATTATGATCTTCTAGAATTGCTATATGCAAAGCCGTATAACCATAATCGTCTATTGAGTCTTGTAGTTTGCTGTTTTCTATTAAATATTTAGACACTTTTGTTGCGCCTCTTAAAATAGCAACTTGTAAAATATTTCTTCCGTCGTAAAACCTTAATGTATCAATATCTACTTTTTGTAAAAGTTGCTTAACTTTTGCGGTATCATCTTTCCATAAAGCATCTTCTATTGCTTTTTCTGAGTATTTAGTTTCACAGGCCGTAAACAAACAAAAAAGTAAGGTTGCTACTACTATAAAATGTGATTTTTTTACTTTATTCATAATTCATTTATTCATTTATTGAAGTTTTTATTTCTTACTTGTTTTTGTTATTATTTGTTCCTCTAATTTAACTATTTTATTGTCCTCATTAAAAGTTATATTCAATTTAATTAAACTATTATCATCAGTTTCAATAGTGATGACATACTTGTTTTTTAGATTTTCTAAAACTATGTTATTGCATTTTTTAAAGTTTAAAACTACCCTATAGTCATCATTAGAAATAATATTAGTATTCACTTCCCCTCTAACAGTGAGATTATTAAACCCATACAAAACGATGCCATAGTCTAAATAATAACTTTGAGGCGCTCTTTTAATTGACTCTACACGACTAGCCCAAAACTCGCTAGTTTCTTCAATGCTAAGTTCTTTTTCTAAATTTCCTAATGTAAAATCTAATGTTTCACACGTAATTACAACTTCTGTATTATTACCTAAAGCTGCAAAAAAATCTTTGACATTATTAACCTTCTTGATTGTTTTAATTTCACTTGAAAAAACCTGAAAACAATTTAATATTATAAGAATGAAGCCTATCGATTTTTTCATGATTTTATGTGAAGCTGGTTATTTAATTAAGTAAAAAGTGTGCCCATTATCAATTTCAATTTTTAAAATATAAAAACTTTTATTTACCCCTTCATACACATCTAAAGACATTTTACGAGCAGTATCACCGACATACTTTTTAGAATAATGTTAAATCTTTAAAGCCTCGTCTTTTATTTTAAGATTTAAAAAAGATTCACCAATAGTAAGATTATCTATTTCAATTTAGAACTCAGTATATTTTCTTTCGTTGCTTTTTGTCCGTTACACGCAGAAAACAATAAAGTAAAAAGCACTAAAGTGACTATTGATTTTTTCATAAAATAGATTTACATATAAGCATTTATAGTACTTTGTCCTTTTTTGTATTTTTTATAAGTCCAAAAAGCTAACCCAAGTGTTATTGCAGTACCTAATAAGATGGTGTTTAATGTTCCTAAATTTTCTGCTATAGCAAGCATAATTCGCTTTAATCCTCGTCTCCCACCTGAAATAGTAACTCTTTTACCAGCTTCAATATCTTTAGCTGTCATCGTAATTGCCAATGTAAAAATCAAAGACACTAAGGTATAAGCTGCTTGTTTTATCCAAGTAGATATTGACTTACTTTGTATAGTTTGTAATGATAAATGATTGGTCTTAGTTATTATATGTTGAAGTGTTTCTGTATATTCTTCAATAGAATTTAATTCTAAATAAGTTTTCTCTTTTTTCTCTTTTTCAACAAAGAAAAGTTGAATTCCATTTTCGTTTTCAAAAGGCACTATTTTAGTTATTTTAGAATATGCAATAACATGCTGCGTATCTAAAAACCCTTTTTTTTCTGCATTTATCTTTTCTAAAAATACATCTTTTGTTTTGTAATCTTCATCCGACAGTTTTAAACTATCATCCGTAATTAAGATATTCTTTATTAAAGTCGCTTTTGTATTAATTATAAATTTTTCCATTTTAGTTAAGCTTAACAGATTCTTGTTGTTTCAATTTTTCTAAAATCACAAAAGCAACTGTCGCTGATATTAAAACGGCAGGTATCATAACTACTAAGATTCCATCACTGTCTACATCAAAAAACGCAAATGCAATGATGAAAATTAATATTTCAATGGCAAACCAAGATATAAACGTGGCTGCAATCCACTTACCTGGTTTAATACCTTTTTCTGCTGCGATTTTTCTAATTTGCTTGGCAAAATAACCGAGTGCTAATATTTCTAACATAATATTTGATTTGTTTAATACAATGTTACAATACTAATACTGTGTTTTAAAGAGTGAACATTTATTCGTTAGGGAATAGTTAATATCTGTCCTTAATATCTCTACAACTTAGAATGATGTGAATTTAATTGTTAGCCTACGAATTTCATTTCTTAGTGTGTATTCTTTTTTTGTTGCTTTTTTATAATTTCTAGTAGTTGATTAAGTTTATTTCCTTTTATAAAGTTTTCATTAATTTGTATTGTGGAATCGTATATGAATTTTAGTTTCACTTTTCTGAAACGCAGATAGTTGCTTCTTTTGGCGTAAATGGCTAAAATGAAAAGAGCGGAAGGTGAAGATGCCATATCTATTACTTTTATTTTAACTTACCAATGTACTCCTAGCTTTTAATCTAAATTTATTTGGAACTATTTTGACATCAACCTTAATTTTAATTCTATTTTTGTATTCACTTTTTCTTCATTTTTAAAGCCTGCTTCTAACAAATCCTGATTTCCTAAAATACCACGTACTATAGCATCTTCGATATCTTTAGATTCATTGGTTTCTTTTGAAGAAATTTGACGATTATTTTTATAGACATTGTACTTAGCCTTTATATTAACATTACAAATCTTACCTGTTTTATCTATTATAAAATCGATATAAAAACTGGTGTCTTCAGCTACTTTTGAAAAATCAATGTAATAATTAAGCGCAGAATATAATGATGTATAGAGGCAATCAATTAAACAGTTCTCTTCAAATTGAACATTTTTAAATTTAGGTGGTGTATCTAAATCATTCATAGAATAGACTTCTTCATCATCGCATTCTATATTCTTTATTTCTGAAGTTTCAGTATATGTAGCTGGTAGTTTTTTGAGTTTTAATTTAGAATTCTTGTAGTCTTCAATCTTTTCGATTTGAAACATTATGTTGTGCAACAGAAAGAAATAATTATGATCTCTTATTAAAAAATCATAATAGTCGTTATCAATTAAAAGCTCATTTCTATCGGATAAAATGTATTTTTTATTTTCTAAAAAACTGAAGTCTTTTGGCTTGTTGGTTGAAAAGGTTTGATCTTCTTTAAAATTTAAAATTAAATCATTGACATGCTCATTCATTTCTGCTCGTTCATCGTTATTTAAACTTCTCCCTTGCGTTATATAGGTCCAGTCTATTACTTTCCATTTTCCCTCTAGCTTAATATTGCTATCATCTTGAGCTGTGCATGAAAACGTTAGAGATATGCTTAATAACATTAAAAAATTAAAAATTCTCATGGTTTTTATTTTAAATAATTTAACTTTTTTTTTAATGAATTTGGTTTGTGTAAAATGTTATTAATCCAACAATCCTTTAGCTCTATCCCAAAGCCCCTCATCTTCAAAACAACTAAAAATTATTATGGCTAAAAATGCTAAGATTGAATATTTCATAATTATATTTTTTGATGTTGTAGGTTGTAATAAGAATGATTGTCTTTTATGAAACTAAAAAAGTAATAATTTGTGAATTCAATTTTTCTAGAATCAGTAATAACGTTATTATTATTGAGCAGGCCAATTCTAAATTTTGAAGAGTGATATTGATTAAGAAGTATTGCTGGTAAAAAATACCCTTTTCTGTTTTGTTCAAAATAACCCTTTTTAATTTTACCTTTAATCAGGTAAGACTTTATATAGGTTTCATTGACATGCAATGTGGCACTAATTCTTTTTTTATTTATGACTTTTAAGGTAATATAGTAACATGGTTTTTCTTCCAATTTCATGTCGTAAATAATCCTAGATTCCTTGCTTTTAAAATATGAACCCCAAAAATAATCTAGGTATCCAGCGCTTTCAGCTTCATTATTCTCATAAGTCCCATCGAGTAAGTGTAAATTTTCTTTCGTTAATTCTATTTTGTTTTCAATAACTTCAGTTTGCTTTAATGTGGCGCAAGAAGACGTTAATAGGATTACACAAGTATATAGTAAAAGCTTATGTAATGGCATTTTAAAATTCATTTTTTGGTTTATGGCTATATGGTTTATAGTACTAGTGAAGTAAATCAACCATTACTGTTTTATAAATAGTATGACTAAATACAATAGAACTATTGGATAAAATATTTGAATTTACCAAACCTGTTTGTTGACTATTGAGAGTAATGCTTACATTCTTGATGGTGTTTTCGGAATCCATTAAATAAGATTTTGGTATTTTATATTCACCATGTTTTGTTTTTAACGAATCTATGGTAACACCATCATAGGCATTTGATGTAATATTATCTGCTGGCTTAGGCTTTTCAATGAATTTATTAAATTTTAATTGATGTGAAGTAAGAAGGTTAGTCCATTTTATACGCATACTGTTTGCATCATAAATCGTATCTGGTATTTCAAATTTTGTTAGATTATATGCTTCATTTGGTTTTATAAAAGCCAGTGCATGTTTGGTGCTATCTGGCAATATAATTTCAAAATAGTAGGATGCTTTTTTAGACAAACTATCCGTAGTATAGAATGATGTTTTGGTGTAATACAATTCATCTTTCACATACAATTCCATAGGTATATTGTTGACCAGGATTTTTACTTCGTCATTAATAATTTGCTTATCTCCATCAGATAGGGAAACTTTAATTTGTCTTAAATCCTCTTTTTTATTATTGGTTTCTATTAGGAGGATCGCTTTATATTTAGACAAGTCATTTGCATCTTTGCCTCCAAGTGTTGAAACATCACAACTACTAAAAATCAGTAATAAAAGTAATAGCTTTAAATTTTTCATTTCTAAATGTATGATGAATAACTGTATTTAATATTAGGTACTATAAACTACTAAACCTATAGCTAAAGCAACTATCGTAATTGTAAAATAAATTAGAGCTGTAACCATTTTACCAGAAAGTTTATTATTTGTTTTATCTCCTAGTTTTCTTAATACTTTTTTTTCGCCCTTAGAGTATAAAAAATGTTCCTTAAAAAAACCACTAAACACCAACAGGACCATAAAAACACCAGCAAGTATCTTCTTAATCGGTAGCGTATTTAAAAAATCTTCCATAGCTTTTGATCTGTTTAAACAATAAAATTTTAATTAAACATTATACAGTTCTGGGTTATAGGAAAAAAAACCATATACAAAGAGTAATACCACTAAAAACAGTAATAAACCAAATACTATCCGTACTCTTTTACGTCCAAAGACTTCTATAAAATAGGCCATATTAAAATAACCACCACCTGGTTCTAAAACCCAATCCCAATCTAATATAACTCCTAAAATTATAAATAGAAACGCAGCTGCGCCAAATAGGTAACCATATTCTGGATTAAGCGCCATAAAATTTGTAAATTCTTCTACCATTGATTTGTAATTTTTAATGTTACTTCTCTTTAAAATTTCTAAAATTGTACTTTATACTATTTGTTTATTTTCTCTATAGACTTCCAAGTTTCTAAAGCCCATTCAATATCCCTTGCTTCATCAAAGTAGAAAAAGCTTTGTAATACTTCATTATCTATACTACTGAAGGTGCACAATAGATTGTAAGTGTAATCTTTGCGTTCATCATACTCTTTAATGTGATAACCTATTTTATTAAAAGAGTCTTCATGAAACTCGTAGCGTTTTAAAATAGTGTTAGCCTCGTTTCTAGTATCAATATCTTCTTTTTGGGATTTTAAAATTTCAGATTTTATTTTGCCATCGTAATTCCAAATTGCAAGTCGTATCGTTTTATCTCCAGTAGTAAACATCAAATCCTTAGCATCTGCGTTTTTTTCAAATAGATTATTTATGGTTATTCCCCAATTTTTTGAAAGCTGATGTTTTACTTCAAAATCATCCTCTAACGGATAATCAAAAACCTCTTCCCAATCTGCATTTTCTTCTCTTTCCCAAACGCTTCCATATCCTTTGTATAGTAATAATTCTGAAATACTATTATCTACTTCTAAAATTGTTTTGGCATCGTAAAACCCAAAATTATCTGCATTGTTCGAGTACTCATCACTTTCAAAGCCAGAAAACATTCGCCAACCACTATCATTATCATTAGAGGGTTTTTCTCTAAAAATAAAATGTGGTTTCATATCATCTTTAAATAGCATTGAAGAAGCCATTACAGCTCCTATATTAGGAAAGTCTTCAATTTTAATTTTTCTCATATTGCTATACTTTTAATTTATCCTAAACGAGTATTAGAAACCAGATTTTTTCTATTCAAATTCTACACTTCTTTTGCATCAGCCTCAATTTATAAATCTAATAATCTATTGTAAACCTTCTCTATTTTTATATGCCATCACATTTTTATAGAGTAGAAAAATTCTGTAAATATTTTTTCCGTTTCTAATTATTTCATTAAAATCTTCCCCATAAGTAACAGATGACAAAATTAATACGCCTACACATTTAATGTCGTTTCCGTAAGTTAATAAATCTGTGCCTTCGTTATAGTGATTCCTATTTAAAAATGTATTTCTATAATTTATCAATTCATATTTCTGTAAGAATCAATATTAACACTTTATCTAAAGTCTAAAGAACATCAATTAATATTCGTTGGCTGTGAGTTAATATTTGAAAAAAAGGGGATAACACCTCATATTAAAACATTCAAAATAAGCCTATAGCTTTAATAACAAGCTTATTGAACTATTCACATACGCCATAAACGATTACAAAACTGACACATCGTCTATAGATTTAGAAGCATTAAAGTATGCTACTCATATAAAATTCAAATTAATATTATCAAATATAGACTGACAACTAACGAATATAGATTGAGGCTATTATTCTCTTAGCTATTCATGTAATCTTGTACCGAACAAATAAATATTAATGAACAATTATTAAAATACAACCATTTATAGTTCAAAACAAAAACACATTTTTAATTTAATCGCTAATATATTTAGCGAAAAACAAACTAACAATTATGAAAAACATTTTAAAAACCTTTTTAGCCGTTTCAGTATTAACATTATCATCTTGTGGTATGGATTCTTTAGTTCCAAAAAACTTGAATGACGCTGATGACATTGCAGTAATTAAAGCTACCGTTGAAGAAAAACTTGGAGCTGACAAGATGGTTAACAAATTAACCCTTAGAGCAGATGATTATCTATCTAGTCAATTTGAAAGAGCTCAAATAACCTATATGAGAAATGGTAAAGAATATTCCCAAGATTATTTTTTAAAAGTCGTTAACGATCCTAAAAAATCAATGTTTCAAAGAAATTCACATGATGGTGCTATAAAAATATCTGAATTCAATTTTGAGCAGATTCCTCCAAGTTTTAATAAAGCCGTTGAAATGATAAAAGCAGAAACGGATGAATACCATGATTTTGTAATGTACGAATGGGAGTTTGTTGTAGACAAAAACAATGAGGTAACATCTACTTTTGAACTAAATGGTACTAAGAAATCTGAAGGAAGCCATATGGAAGGTAAATCTATAGTAACAAACTATTATGAATTTAAATTTACGTCTGACAAGGATGGTAATCTACAACTTAAAATGTAAGGTTAAACACTGTATACTATAAATTAATCAAAACTAGAATTATATGAAAACTACATTATTAGCCAGTTGCGCATTTCTATTTATTTTTCTTCAATCTTGTGGATCAGGAGGAAGCGATACTTACCTACTAAACAACTCAGAAGGCCTAAAAGGACTGCAAACTAATTTAATAGAAGAATTTGGTGGAGACAGAGCCGTATATGGCTTAGGCTTAACAACAAAAGACCACTTAACAAGTGAATTTGAAATGGCAACCATAACTTACGTAGAAAATGAAAAAGCTTATTCTCAATCTTATATAACGGGTCCATATGGTGTGAAGATAGAACCTACAGAAGTTAAAGATATTGTAAAAAATGAATCATTCTTTAAAGACAAAAAAGGGAAGATAAAGATTAAGGATTTGGATTTGACAGTAATTTTAGAAAACTACAACAAAGCCATTAAAATGATTGAATCTACAACCGACCAGTTTTCTAATTTTCATATGAAAGATTTCAATATCGATGTTATAAATGACAATAAGGTAAAGGTTAGATTTGTTATAGAAGGGGAAAAACCAGATGGTAAAACTACGTATTATGGAGAACGTGTAAGAAATACTAATACTTTTCAATTTGAATTTAAAGCAGATGAAAATAATGTTCTAAAATCTACCGAAGGATTAGAGGGTTAAGAAACAAATAATTACAAACTAAAAAACATAAGTATGGGATTTAAAGACATGTTTTCAAAACTATTAAAAAGCGTAACACCCGAATATGATTTAGAAGAACTCTCTTACGAGAAGTTGAAAAAAATGGAAGGTCAAGGCTTTGACGTTAAAGAACTCCTTGAAAAATACGAGAAAGGTGAGAATAAAAATCAACTTTTGGCTCGTATAAGATTTGAAGATGTTAACATAGATCTGAGCAAAATACCCAATGCTACTGATGTTAGTTTGTTAAAACCTTATATAGATTCTAAACTCGATCCAGATTCCGATTTTATAAAAAAAAGCATGTCTGCTCCATTAATGGGAAAAGATAGCTGGAAACAGAAAGTAAAAGAAGGCGAAGTGATAATAGCTACAGTTATACAATGTGCGCCTCAATTATGGGAAACACACGAAGATGTTGGGTATGGTATGCTAGTTTGTGCGTTGGTTGAAAAAAACGAATACAAAAACAATCCTCTATTTTTAAAATCTATAAGTGAACTACTTAATAACTTTAGAGATGAAGATAATTTGCCTGCAGGTTTATCACAAAGAATGACTAAACTTCATAGTGATTTGGATAATCCGAATTCTACATTCGATATTAATTTAGATCAAAGTTTGTTAGATGCTTACAATTTTCAATTCGAAAACAAACGTGTAATGACTTCAGATATTAGAGTTGCAACTATTGGTTTCTCTGATAGCCAAAATGATAAATTGCCAAGAAAAGCAATTGGTTCTGATGGCCTGTTGCCATTTATTGCTTTTGATAACAGAAAACAATTTCATGTTAACAACTATAAGGTAGTAAACGGAGAACTTTACAGTATATAAGTATTACTCAATAATAAAAAGTTTAAGTCTCATAAAATAAATTTTATGAGACTTTTTTATAACTATAATGTGTGTTTTTTCTGAAAACTATTGGTTTATTAATCTATTTTCCGATACAGAAATTAGCAAAAATATTCCCCAGCAAATCATCATTAGTAATTTCTCCGGTTATTTCACCAAAATAATACAACGCCTGACGAATATCTATAGCCATTAAATCTCCCGATAAACCTATTTCTAAACCTTCTTTTACTTTTCCTATTTCTTCAAAAGCTTTTAAAAGGGAATCGTAATGTCTGGTATTAGTAACAATAGTATCGTTATTTCTCAAATGCGCCGGTATTTACAAAGCTTAAAAGTTTATCCTTTAATGCTTCGACACCCGTACCTGTTTTAGCGGAAAGTAGATGGATGTTTTCAATTTCGGCCTTAACGATCTCCACTTGCTTTTCATCAAGCTTATCTACCTTGTTAGCAACAATCAATAATGGTTTTAACGGATATTTATTTTTAATTTTTTCAATTTCAATTTTAAAAGATTTCAGAAAAGAAGTTTCCTTAAAGTTACTACCATCAGCAAGAAAAACAACTACTTGAGCCTGATCTATTTTTTCAAAAGTCTTTTTAATACCAATACTCTCAACAACGTCAGTGGTTTCTCGAATACCTGCGGTGTCAATAAAACGGAAGCCAATACCTCCTATCGAAATTTCATCTTCAATGGTATCCCGTGTAGTTCCTGCAATTTCGGAAACTATGGCGCGTTCTTCATTTAAGAGCGCATTTAACAGCGTAGATTTACCTACGTTTGGCTCTCCTACAATAGCGACCGGAATTCCGTTTTTAATCACGTTACCAACCGCAAAGGAATCAATTAATCGCTTTAATACAAACGTAATACGCTCGGTTAAATCTTTAAACTGTCCTCTATCGGCAAACTCAACATCTTCTTCTGCAAAATCGAGTTCTAACTCTATTAACGATGCGAAATTTAAAAGTTCTTCACGCAACTTTGCTATTTCCGAAGAAAAACCACCACGCATTTGTTGCATAGCTATTTGGTGAGACGCTTCGTTATCACTCGAAATTAAATCAGCTACGGCTTCTGCCTGACTTAAATCTAATTTTCCGTTTAAAAAAGCACGTAATGTAAACTCTCCAGGCGATGCCATACGGCAACCTTTCCGGATAAATAACTGTATAATTTCTTGTTGAATATAATTAGAGCCATGACACGATATTTCTACCACATTTTCTCCTGTGTAAGAATTCGGGTTTTTAAAAACAGATACTAAAACCTCATCTATAGTCCGTTTATCATCAATAATATGACCTAAATGAATAGTATGTGTTTTTTGTGTTAAAAGTGACTTATTACTCTTAACAGATTTAAAACTTTTATCGGCAATAGTAATGGCTTCTTGTCCAGATAATCGAATTACAGCAATGGCTCCTGCTCCCGAGGGTGTTGCTAATGCTACTATGGTATCGTCATTTATCATTCTGCAAAAATACTAAAATTGTAAAAGGTTATGGCTATAACTTTTGACTCAAATAATAGCTTCAATATTTATTTTTAGTGTTCTATATAAATAAACCATGTTACACTTTTCTGATTACTGTTTTTTAAAATTAAAAAACAGTAATCAGAAATTAAACGAAATGAAAAACGCAATAAAACACATGCAAACATTATGAAAATGCTAAGTCTTTTCATCAAAACCCAACAATAATATTGAAAATCTATTAAAAAAATGTGACTATTTAATTTTAAGAGTGTCTTAATAACGAGTCCCTACAGCTCATACTAAACTTTAATCCATTATAAATTATGAAAACTATTGAATCTGAATTCTCAAAGCATATTGTAAAATCTGAACAAATGCCGTTGGGAGATATTCACTTTTTTAACCATATAGCCATTATAGAATTTAAAGAAGGCGTACATGTAGATATTTATAACGTTTCTGGAATTTATAAAGAATTATTGTCCTTCTACGGAATATCGAGACCATTCGGTATTATTGCAAACAGAGTGAATTCTTACTCCATTAACTTATTAGACATAAGTAGTTTTAAGAAAATAATGAAAAATCTTTGCGCTTACAGCGTTGTAAGTCATAATTTAGCAAGTGCTATGAATGCCAAAATTGAAAGTAATTTCTGTTCCCCAGAAAATATTCATTTCGAAGACATTAACGAAGCTGTTAATTATGTTTTCAGTAAGGTAAAAACCAACGTCTCAATTTCCTTAAACTAAATAAATTCCGTCAGGTTTAATTTCAATCAAGCGCTGTCTATAAAGCGTTCCAACGGCCTTTTTAAAATTCTTTTTACTCATTTGTAATTGATCTTTTATAGCTTCCGGGCTAGACTTATCGGTTAAGTTTATAAAGCCACTATTATCATGTAACTCATGCATGATTTTTTCGGCGTTAGGCTCGATATTTCTGTAACCTATTTGCCCTAAAGTAATGTCTAATTTATTTCCAGGACGAATTTTTTTCACAATCCCTTTAAGTCGATCTCCAATACTTAAATCTTTAAATATTTGATCTTTATAAATTAAACCTATATGTTTTTTATTTACAATCACATTCATCCCAATATCCGACGGGTGCGATACAATTAAATCTACCTCATCAAATTCAGCAACAGTTAATTCCGTATTATCTAAAAACCTATTGGTTTTACTAGATGCTACTAAACGTTCTGTTTTTTCATCTAAATAACAATGCACCAAATACCAACCTCCCGGTTTCATTTTAAATGCTTGCTCTTGAAACGGACAAAACAATTCCTTTACCAAGCCCCAATCTAAAAAGGCACCGTAATCGTTAACTTCATTACAACGTAAAAGTGCAAAACCATCACGCATTACATACGGCATATCCGTAGAAGCAACAGGGCGTTCGTCGTTATCTAAATACACAAAAACCTCAAGTTTCTCCCAAATTTTAAATTCCTTCGGAACGTATCTGTTTGGTAACAAAACCTGGTTATCTTCATTATCAATTAAATAAGCACCGTGCTCACTTTCGCGAAGAATTTCTAATGTATTTACTTGTCCTAAATGTATCATGCAGCAAAGGTAATGATATTAGAAAAAAGAATCTAGATTTAAATAATTAGAAAAGATAAAATTTTAGAAGAACATATACTTAATGCAAGAAGGCGCTACATAAATGTAACGCCTTTTAATCTATAGAGTATTATTCTGTAATGTTAGTATACAGATTCTTTACTGAAATGTTTTGTTAATAGGTAATAAACAACAGCCCTGTACTTATTACGATTCGATTTTCCGTATTGCTCTAACACAGCATCGATAGCTGAATCTAATTTAGCATCATCAGCTAATCCTAATTTTTTAATTAAGAAATTGTTTTTTACAGTTGCTAATTCAGATGCGTCTGAACCTGAAACTGTAGAAGAGTCCTTGTTATAAATAGATGGTCCACAACCAATGGTTACTTTTTTTAATAAATCCATGTCTGCTTCTACGCCACATTTTTCTTTTAAATCGGCTGCATACTTTACAATTAATTCGTCTCTTTTACTCATGTTTAGAATGTTTTAAATAGGGTTAATAAATTAAGTTATTAAGATAACTATTTTTAAGACACAAAATAAATCGATAGGTCACATAATTATTTTATTTTCTTGAAATAATTTAATAAAACCTCGTCGTTAATAGCCTTAGGTGTAAACACTTCTAGTAATTTTGGTTGCTCTCCGCTTTCATAAAATGAATTTAACGTCTCCTTTAATTCCAATTTATTTGAGGCTGAGCTATAATCTAAACCATACATTTTACATAAATGCTCCGCAGTAAGGCTGTGCTTTGTTTCAAAATAAGTATCAAAATTCTCAGTATTTTTATGTCCAGGCAATATTCTAAAAATTCCACCACCTTGATTATTCACAATAATTATTCTAAAATTTTTAGGTATATAATTATTCCAAAGTGCATTGCTATCATATAGAAAACTTAAATCTCCTGTGATAAAAACAGTTGGTTTATTATTCGCCACAGCCGAACCTATTGCAGTGCTAGTGCTACCATCGATACCACTTGTGCCACGATTACAAAACACCTCTAACGTTTTATTTAGGTTGAATAACTGCGTATAACGAATGGCAGAACTATTACCAACTTGCAAAATAGAATTATCGGGAATCGATTTTAAAATTTTGCTAAATACTGCAAAATCCGAAAAGGGGATCTCCTTTAAATATTGCTTATGCTTTTCTAATCTGTTTTGTTTTTCGGCAGCCCAAAAACTATTATAATTACTTTTTACATAATGTGTTACTTTCGGTAAAAACTCCGAAAAAAACTGATTTGGAGAAGCTTCAATATGATTATTTAAACTAAAAAAAGTATCGTTCGCATCCTTTTCATCAATATGCCAATGTTGTTTAGGTTTATACTTTCGTAGGAATTGTTTAATCTTTTTCGAAACAATTAAACCTCCAAACGTAACTAATATCCCTGGTTGAAGTTGTTTTTGCTCTTCTTCTGATAAAGGCGCTATTAATTGATCGATACTATTAAAAAAACGAGGATGATGTAAATTTGAAGTGCTTTCGGTTAAAACAATAACACTATCATCTTCCGATAATTCATCCAACCATTTTTGCTCAATAGTATTGGGTTGATTTACACCAACTAAAATCATTTTTTTTGTAGCCGAGTTCCAATCCTCGAAACACGATTTTAAAATATGTTCTTCAATTTCGGTTTCTTTAAACGGAATTTCTATAACCTTTGGAGAAACACTCAATGTTTCAACCATTTCATAAAGAGGCTCATCAAAAGGAATATTAATATGAACAGGTCCCTTTTTTAATTTTGAAATATTAATGGCCGTATTTATTTCTTCTTCGTTATAAGTTTGAATACCTTTTTGCAAACCTAGTAAACGTTCAAATTTATCCTCTAAATTTTTAAATATTGGAAGTTCTTTGGCGTTAGGTACATTTTTTTCATCCTTTAAATCCAACTTTAAATTAGCTGAATATAAAATGTGATTTTTAAATACATTTTTCTGATTAATAGTCTGTCCATCACCTATACCAATCAAGTGCTTAGGTCTATCGGCCGATAAAACGATCAACGGAATATTACTAAAAAAAGCCTCGGCAACTGCAGGATAATAATTAAGCAATGCACTACCCGAAGTACAAACCACAGCCGTTGGTTCTTGTGTTTTTTGCGCAATTCCTAATGCAAAAAATGCCGCACAACGTTCATCAACAATACTATAACTTTTAAAAAAAGGATTGTGAGAAAAACCAATGGTTAAAGGTGCATTTCTGCTACCTGGAGATAATATTATATGTTTAATTCCTTTAGCTTTACACAACTGAATAACCGTTTGCGCAAGCGGAATTTTTGGATACATCATAAAAATTTAAAATATCCTCAAAAATAAGAATTACTACAAGAAATTAAGTGCTTACAATACCTTTTTAATCACTAAAGATTTAGAAACCGTTTCTTCCCATTCGCTTTCAGGGCAAGAGCTTTCGGTAATTCCACCACCAACATAAATAATGGCGTTGTTTTCTTTTAATTGCATACAACGCAAATTTACGTACAATTGTGTACTTTTTTTAGTTGTAGCATATGCCCTATTTTCAATATTACGTTTTCCAGAACGTGGCGCCAATATTATGTCTAAATTCAATTCTCCTAAAAAACCAGTGTAAAATTCACGATTATAACTTTCATTTTTTAATATGAATTGCTTAGCATCCAATTTTGGTAAACCACACACAGCTGGCGTAGGATGCAAACTATAAAGTAAATCTTTTAAACTGATAGCATTAGGGCGTAAAACTCCCCAAATTTTAGTTTTTAAATGCAGTAAATTACCGGCTTTAACTGTTTCTACTGTAGAGGTTTTTATATTATCAATAGTATCTTTTATGCTATCTAAAATAAAATCGGTAACATATTGTTGTTCCTGCAACTCCTTATTTTGCCAAGTAACATCTAAACTCCCTTTATAGTTTTGAGTTCCTGCCAATGCCATAATAGAAAAACGCTGTCCTTCTATTTTCACTAAGGTTTCTGGTGTTGCTCCCAACCAAAGACCAACTTTTGGATGATACCAACAATACACAAATGCCGAAGCATAATGCTCTAACAGGTTTTTAAAAATAGAAAGTGGATTATTATCAGAAAGTAAAACCGTTTCCGAACGTGACAAAACCACTTTTTTAAACTCATTATTCTTAATAGCTTCTACCCCACTTTTCACAAGGTTAACATGTATTTCCTTTTCGGAATTATTCTGAGTTTCTGGTTCGTTATTCGATGTCACTATATCGCTTAATACCGTATGAGCTGTCTTAAATTTTTCAGAAAACTCCAAAGGCATTAAAACCGATTTTTCGGTATTATCAAAAGGAGAGAACACGAAGCCTTTTTCCGTGAAATCTTGAGTAAATATTAAATCGTCTGTTTTTTGAAGTAACGCATTTATGCTATTTTCCTTTGGCTTTCTATACACAACAAATGGCAATTCTACGTTGTATTGACTTTCAATACGATTAAAAAATTCGTTCAAAGTCATTCTTATCTTTTAGGTAAAGAAATAGTAGATAAACGACAAATAGAAATTAAATTATCATCATCGTCCGTTACTCTTATATCCAATAATTGCGTGGTTCTCCCCTTATGTAAAAAGGTTGCTTTAGCATATACAAATCCGCTTTTCACACTTTTTAAATGGTTTGCTGTAATTTCTAAACCACGAACAAAAAGGTTATCCGTATTAACAAATACGTGCGTTGCAAAACTACCTACACTTTCTGCCAAAGCTGCTGTTGCTCCACCATGTAACACGCCATCTGGTTGGTGCACTCGAGAATCTACAGGCATTCTAGCCGTTAAATAATCATCACCAAAATCTACCATTTCAATGTTTAATGTTTCCATTAATGTATTTTTACAAGCTGTATTAGCTTTTTCTAAAACTGCTTTTTTAGATAATTCCATAAGAAATTGTATTTTTAATCGCGTTTGCAAAAGTACAAAATAATAAGAGTCTTTGTCTCGAGTTTACTCAGGCTTTTTATTGCCTTGAGAACCAAAGAATATTAAAATATTTAAACCGCATTACTTTATATATGAATACACTCATTTTAGAAAACAACCGAGTAAAACTAAGCCTTTTAACTTTAGATAATTATTTTGAAATCCTTAAAATAGGTCAACAAAAAAACTTAGTACAATATTCACCAAGTAAAGTTGCTACACCAGAAGATTTAAAAAATTATGTACAAACGGCCGTTAAAGGGTATCAAAACAAAACCGTTATTCCTTTTTTAATTTTTGATAAAAAAACGAATGCTTATGCTGGCACAACCCGTTTTGCAAATATTGATTCGCATAATAAATTATTACATATTGGTTGGACGTGGATTGGTCACGAATTTCAAGGCACAGGTTTAAATATAAATATGAAATTTTTAATGCTTCAATATGCTTTTCAAGTCTTAAAGTTTGATAAAGTAGAATTCCGAGCCGATGAACGTAACATAGCATCTAGAAAAGCTATTGAAAAAATAGGTGGTAAACTAGAAGGTATTCTTCGGAAAGATATGCTGATGCTCGATGGCTTTAAACGAAATTCTTGTTGTTATGGTATTTTAAAGAAAGAATGGCCCGCTATTAAAACTTCCGTTTTTAAAGATTTTTAACATGAATATAAACGAAAAAACTCAGATATTATCTGAGTTTTTTGTTTCATAATTATATTTTAAACAGCTTAACGGCTATTTCATATATTTTCCTTTTTTACTGCCTTCATACATCACGTATTTTACTAATCGTGATTCTAATTTGGCATTAAAAAGATGAATTTTTCTTGATGGACGTAAACCCACATGTTTTAAAGCCTCGAGGTTAGATGTAATAAACCACGCATCGGTACCAGGATAACTTTGTTTAAGCGTATCTCCAATGTTAGCATAAAACTCCTCCATATCAATATTTAATCGCTCACCGTATGGTGGATTAAAAACCATGTGTAATTTTTCGTCGCCTCCTTTTTGAGTTTTAAAGAAATCTTCATGTTTAATTTCTATAAAATCTTCTAGCTGAGCGTTTATAACGTTTTCTTTAGCTTTAGTTACAGCACTTGGTGCTTTATCGTAACCAATTATTTTATGATGAAAATCGCGAGTCTTTTTAAGTAGCGACTCTTCAATTTTTTCGAATAACTCTACATCCCAATCACTCCAACGCTCGAATGCGAATTCTTTACGCATCAAGTTTGGCGGTATGTTACAAGCAATCATAGCGGCTTCTATTAACATCGTTCCCGAACCACACATTGGGTCCATGAAATCTGTTTGCCCGTCCCATCCAGAAAGCATAATTAATCCTGCTGCTAAAACTTCGTTTATTGGTGCAATGTTTGTTGCTGTTTTATAACCACGTTTATGTAATGAATCTCCAGAAGAATCTAAAGATATGGTACATTTTCTACGATCTATGTGTACGTTTATTTTTAAATCGGGAAATTTTAAATCTACATTTGGACGTACACCTTCGGTATCTCTAAATTTATCGACAACGGCATCTTTCGTTTTTTGAGCAATATAGAGCGAGTGCGTAAATAAATCTGAATGAATAGTAGCATCTACCGCCAAAGTTCCTGTGGCTTTTAGATACTTAGACCAATCCATGGCATAAATTTTATCGTATAATTCTTTTTCGCTGTTTACAGTAAAACTATGAATGGGTTTTAAAATTTTTACGGCAGTACGCAAACCTAAGTTACACTTGTACATAAAACCTTTATCACCTGAGAAAGAGACGTTTCTAATGCCTTTTTTTACGTGATGTGCGCCTAACTGCGTAAGTTCGTCTGCTAATAAATCCTCAAAGCCAAATAAGGTTTTGGCAACCATGTTGAAATTTTCTTCCATTTTTTTCGTCTACGTCTAATAGATTGCAAAAATAACTTAATTTTGCAGAACGCAAGAGATATTAGCGGATAATGGGTTAGGGATTGCAGCGGCATCCTTTTTGCAAAGATTTTAAGACCAAATTTTAAGTTAAACCTTATGTTTTATTGATGTCTGATTCTTTAAATAAATTAAGAACGCTTAGCAAAAAGATATAGCGGAAAGCCCGACCTCGCCTAAAGGCGTGGTAACCTCCAAAAAACAATATGGAAAAACAAGAGACAGAATGGTTTGCTTCGTGGTTCGACACGGTGTATTATCATATTTTATACAAGGATCACGATGATACGGAAGCGCAGGCGTTTATGGAAACGTTGAGCAATTATTTAAACATGCCTGAAGGTGGTAAAATTTTAGATTTAGCTTGCGGAAAAGGTAGGCACTCTCGATATTTGAACAAAATTGGTTTTGATGTTACTGGTGTAGATTTAAGTAAAAACAGTATTAATTACGCGAAACAATTTGAAAACCACAGGTTAAAATTTGAGGTTCACGATATGTGTAACCCTTACCCAGAAACATTTGACGCGGTTTTTAATTTATTTACCAGTTTTGGATATTTTGATGATGAAGCCGATAATTTAAGAACGATAAAAGCTATAAAAGCAGATTTAAATGAATTTGGTTTTGGTGTTATCGATTTTATGAATTCGGAGTTCGTGATTGATAATCTAGTGCCTGAGGAAGTAAAAACGGTAGATGGTATTGATTTTTATTTGAAGCGTTACGTGGAAGATGGTTATATTATTAAAGATATTGCGTTTACTGCGGATGGCAAGGCTTATAAATTTCAGGAGCGTGTACGTGGCTTTACTTTAGCCGATTTTGAAGCACTTTTTGAGCAGGCCGATGTGTATTTATTAGATGTTTTTGGAGATTATAAATTGGGTAAATTTAGTAGAAAATCTTCGGAACGTTTAGTGATGATTTTTAAATAGTCGACTTGTAATCGACATTTATATTTACAGTTGTTTTTTTAATAGAAAACACTTTAACACTCATTTTTGAGCTTATTTTAGATGAATAAATTTATTTTACCCATAATTGCCGTTATAATAGGTGTGCTTATAGCAACCATTACCAAGAGTAATAAATCTTGGAACATGAAGCTTATGCTATCTTTTAGTGGTGCATTTTTATTGGCCTTAACCTTGTTTGAATTACTCCCGGAAGTTTATGAGCATTTACCTTCTAAACAAACGGGATTGTTTATAATGTGCGGAATTTTATTGCAGATTTCTCTGGAGTTATTTTCGAAAGGTGCCGAACATGGGCATGTACATATCCATAAGAACGAAACGGCTTTTCCTTGGTGGTTATTTGTTAGTTTATGCATGCATAGTTTTCTAGAAGGCTTCCCAATACATGAGCATAACGATATGGTTTATGGGGTTTTAGTTCATAAAATTCCGATTGCCACGCTTATAAGTATGTTTTTATTTCAGTCAAGTTTTAGTAAATCTAAAATTGCTATTTTCTTAGTTATTTTTGCTTTAATGACACCGTTAGGAACCTTAATATCGAATACAACCACTTTATCCGAATCGTTTACTCAAAGTATTAATGCCATGGTTATTGGTATATTTTTTCATATTTCGACAACCATTTTATTTGAAAGTAGTGATGGGCATAAATTTAACCTGAGTAAATTTGTAGCTATTATCTTGGGTGTTGGGATTGCATACTTGATTTAAGAAGCGATAGAAACCTAAATACCAACCACTTAGAATTATGCCTAATTCAAAAAAACACTTTAATGTTTCAATTTGAATTAGACAAAACCTATTTAATACTCTTTATTGATTTTTAAAACCTCCAGGCTAGAATTCGTGATATCTTATTCCCCTGCCCCATGCTTACAACTTTAACTTCTGTAGCTCCAAGTTTTTTAAGCGACTTTTGTATCCCTTTTACTAAATCCTTTTTTGAAACTAAGGTTGTAAACCATTCGCAATTTTCTTTATGGAGAGAACTCTCGTATAAATAAGTATGTAAAAATGCTTTTTCGCCTCCTTTATAAGCGAGTTCTGTATTTGTACCCGAAAAATTTCTAACTAATTTATCAGTGCTTTTACCTAAGTTTTTTAATTTTCTTGTAGTCGCTTCATCGGCCTCTTCTTCAGAATTAAAAAATGGTGGATTACAAATGGAAATGGAAAAAGCATCATCTTCCTTTAAAATACCATTAAAAATTTGTGAACTATCTTTCTGATGGCGTAAGGCTATAGAATCTTGTAGTTTATTTTTATCAATAATTTTTTGCGCATTTTTTAATGATTTTTCATCAATATCTGTAGCAACAAAATTCCAGTTGTACTCAGCATGACCCAAAAGCGGATAAATACAGCTTGCTCCTGTACCAATATCTAATATTTTAATAGCGTCCTTTTCTTTTACTGTTTTTAGTAAATGAACTATATGATGGATATAATCTACACGACCAGGAATTGGTGGACATAAATTCTCCTCTGGAAACTCCCAAAATTTTATACCATAATCTTTAAGTAATAAAGCCGTATTAAGTGCTTTTACCGCTTTTGGTTTAGCGAAATCTATAGTTATAGTTTGATGTCTGTTTTCGAAAACAAATGGTTTTAATTCTGGATATACATTACACAAAGCATCTAAATCGTAACCCGACTTATGTTTGTTTTTTGGGTGAAAGTTTGGAGTAGTTTTGATAATTTTTAATTTAAAGTTTCTATTAAGATACCAACAATACTAATAACTAAGCACAAGGGTGCAAAATAGGCTGTATCCATTTCGCCAAAAGTAGTCTGTTTTACCTTCTTAAAAAAGCCGACATATTTAAAATCTCCAATAGCACGAATAAAAAATAGAATGGAAATAATCCAACCAGTGTATTGCATAATCCAATTAGGCAAATATAGCGCTGTTACAGCCGATTTATAAAAGTAAAAACAGCAAAATGAAAGTAATGCTAAACCAACAATGGCGTTATCTATTTTTTTAGGGTTTAAAACGCGTTCGCCATTTTCTTTTGTTGGTAACGACGCTTCGAAACCAAATTGCCCTCCAAAAAACCAATTAAAATGAATAACCGCGAGCACAAGAAAAACGATACTTAATAGTAAGGAAAAAACAGTTATCATAATTCTTTAATTTAAGGTGCAAACTTAATAATTTCGATCTCGTTTTAATTATTGAAACGAATTCTTTTATCTTCGCCATAAATAAACTTTAAGATGTTAAAAGCTGCAATTTTCGATATGGATGGTGTTATAATAAATAGCGAACCGCTACACCACGCTGCCTACCACAAAATGTTTAGTGATGTTGGTGCTAACATGACTAGTGAACTATACGAATCTTTCACTGGGCAATCTACTTTAAATGTTTGTAAACAAGTTAAAGATCATTTTAATTTGAATGAAAGTCCCGAAACTTTAGTTGCCATAAAACGTAAACATTATGAGTACATTTTTGAAAACGATAAAGATTTCGATTTAATTGACGGCGTTTTAGATTTAATTAAAAATTACCATGCCAATGGCCTTACCCTAGTTTTAGCATCATCAGCTTCTATGCCTAGTATAGAGCGTATTTTTAAACGTTTCGATTTAAACCAATATTTTAAAGCCAAATTAAGTGGTGCCGATTTAAAAGCATCGAAACCTCATCCAGAAATTTTTATAAAAGCAGCCGACGCATCTGGTTTTAAAACTTCGGAATGTATTGTTATTGAAGATTCGACTAACGGTATAACTGCGGCAAATGGCGCCAATATTTTTTGCGTTGGTTATGATAGTGTACATTCAAAAAACCAAGATTACAGTAATGCTAATTTAAAAATTAAAGATTTTACGGCTATCACTTTCGATAAAATCTCAGCTCATTTTTAAGTGTTAACTTATTTATCTTTCTTATTAGGTATAATTATAACCTAAAAATCAATCCTCACATTTCCTTTATTAATATTAGGGATATACTTCTTTGTGCTCTAATGCCAATTATTAAATCTTCATTAATTCTTATCAAATTTTGTATCTATATTTATTATAGCTAACCGTTAAATCTAGCTTATTACAAATTCAAAAAGAGCGTTTCAACTTAAAAAATAAAAATAACTAACTCAATACCAACACACTAAACCCCTTTCACGTTTTTTGGCACGCTGTTTGCAAATACCTAACTGTATAACATTAAAACATACAGATATGAAAAAGTATATATTCTTATTAGCCGGATTGGTCCTTGCAGGATTCACCGCTAGTGCAGACACAACAACCGCCAACCAAACAAACGAAGCATCAAATATTAACAGAGGTTACGGCAGCTCTTTCATATTTGTTGAAAACGGAATAGAATTTTCGATTTTTGCCGATGGTCAATTCGATTTTAATTTACAACGACAAACATCAAACGTAAATGTATCTTTACATTCTAGAAATCTAGATTTAAGTTTTAACTCTGGATACGATTATAATGCATACGTGCAGTACGATGAGTTTGGTGCAATTATTCAAATAGAAAACACACCTATTTATTACGATTATTACGGTAGAATTTCGCAAGCTGGAAACGTAAACATAAACTACAACAACAATGGTTACATATCTAACGTTGGCGGACTATATGTGCACTATGATCGTTATAACAGATATTCTCACTATACTGGTTTTATAAACGTGTATAACCGTGGTTACATTTACCGTCCATGGCACAATTATTACCGCGCGCCATTAGTTAATTTTCGTGTAGTATTTAATCGTCCTTACCGTCAACATTATGCTCCAGTGCGTTATGTGTACAACCGTCCGTTTTACAACAACCACCGTCCATCATCAGCTATATATAGTCGTCGTGGAAACACTGTTGCCAGAAACCGTAATTACGCTACAGTAAATAGAAGTTCTAGAAACGTTACAAAAATTAACCGTAACACACAAACCAGACGTAATGCAACAACAAATAACAACCGTCGTTACACAACAACATCACCAAATAGAAACTCTAATGCAAAAAGTACAAACCGTAATTATACACAACGCGATAATAGTCGTGTAGCAAGAACAACACCGAACAGAACGGTTACTAAAACAACAACTACTAGATCTACAAGACCTAGTGCGAACAGCACAAATACTAGAAATGTAAGCCGTGCGAAAATAAATACGGTTTCTAAAAATCCAAAAACATCTAACGCACGTACATATAATAGAAACAGCAATAATACTAGAAGCACGAAACGTGTAGCTACCGTTACTAAAGCACCAAGAACAAGCAATAGTAAAGCCACACAAAGTAGTCGTAAATCTAGCAACAATACAAGATCGACAACCACACGTAGACGATCGTAAAAATTTTGGTTGGTTAGTACGAAAAATCCCTGTGAACCGTTTGCTTCAAAGCAACATCACGGGGTTTTTCATTTTTAATAGTTTGAGCGTTACCACAAGGGTCGGGCTTTACACTATATCTTTTTTTAGCTCGGGGTCCTTTAAGCAAATTTAGCACTCCAATTAAAACATAAGCAAAACCGATACTATTTTCTTAATTATCAAAAAAAAGGATGCCGTTGCAATCCCTAACGCGAGTTACGGCTGTGGCAATACATTTTAGAAAAATCACATTATATCCACCACACTCACTCCATTATTCTTTTTAGTAATTTGAATTTGGGTAGAAATACGCTCTTTTAAATTTTCAACGTGAGATATTATACCAATCATTTTACCTTGCGATTGCAAAGTTTCTAAAGTAGAAATAACCGTTTCTAAAGTATTTTTATCCAAGGTTCCGAAACCTTCATCAATAAACAACGAATCGATTTTTACATTTTTACTAGCCAAATCAGACAAACCAAGAGCCAAAGCCAAACTAATAATAAACTTCTCACCTCCACTAGATGTGTCTATCAACCTGGCCTGATCGGTTTGGTAATGGTCTATTAAATTAAAATTAAGTTCCTCTTTAGGTTTATAAGCCTCTTCCATTTTTAAAGAATAGCGCTTATTTAATTTAAACAAATGCACATTGGCTAAATCTAGTAAGTGCTTTAAAGTTAAGCGTTGCACATATACGTTAAAGGCATCTTTAGAATTCCCTATAATTTTAAACAGCTCCCTCCAAACATTGCAAACCGTTTCTTGAGCATCTATTTTTTTATAGATTTCTTTATTTCGATCTCTAATTTCCTTATCCTTTTTAAAGGCTTGTATAATCTCACCTTTTTCCGATAACAGTGTTTTATTTGCCTTATTCAAATCTTCTAAAGCCAATTTACACTCGGCCTCAGTAATTTCAAATGTTTTAAATTTTTCTAAATCTACTTTAGCTTTTTCGTTAGATTCTCTGTAAGCTTTTAAACGAAGTTGTTTTTCTTTTATGGCTTCTTTATTTTTTGTAAACCGCACCAAATCGGCATCTAGAAGTATTGCTTTCTGTACCAATTCTCTTGTATCAAAATCGCTAACTTTTAATTGAGTATCAAAAATAGAATTTAACGTGTCTAGCTTTTCTTTTAAAACTAATACCTCCTTATTCGTTTCTATTTTTAAAGCTTCTTTTTTGTTTTGTAAATCTAAAAACTCCTGGCGTTTCTGTTTACTGAACTCTACCTTTTTAGACAAAGCCATTCGTTCTGTTTGTAAAAGTTCTCGCTTCTGTTCTACAGAAATAGCAATAGGTAAAATAGCTTCACGCTGTTTTTTTAATTGTTCTATTTTAACAATAGATACTGTAATCGTTTTAGAACAAACTTCTTCTGCTTTAAGTTGTATTTCTAACTTCTCCTTATTATTTTCTAACTTAGTGTTTACAACCGATATACTCGATTTTAATAAGTCTAAATTCTTCTCTTTTTTATTAAAATCCGCAATTAAAATTTTAAGACTTTCAATAAACTCACTACTCTTTTCAATTGAAGGAAATTGGTAATTAAATTTAGATAGTTTTTCTTTTAAAGCAATCTCTAAATTATTACAGATTTCTTTTAAATTAACAATTAGTTTTTGCTTTTCTGCAATATCCTTATTGCTATTTTTATTCTTTTCAACAAGCGTAGCTACACCATTTTTAATCTTATTAAACCTCTCACTTTGTATTTTAAAAGTATCGTTTAATTTATTGCTATCCTTTTGTAATTGTTGAGCTACTTTTAACTTTTTATCTAATAATAAAATATCCTGCGTTATTTGTTTAACCTCAATTTCAATTTGAGCGGTATTCGATAACTCACAATCTATATTTAATTGTTTCGTCTTTAATTTTAATGCTTTTACTTCATCATTAATTAAACCATGACGTTGCGTTAATCCATCGATGGTTGTGTTCGCTACAACTTCTTTTTTCTCTAATTCGTTTTTTGAAACAATTAAGGCTTGGAGCTTTTCTTTGCGTTTATTAAGTTCTAATTCAGATTTTGAAACACCTACCGAAACCAAATTCTCGGTAAACGGATGCTCTAATGAACCACACAAACCACAAGGTGTTCCTTCAGTTAAACTCTGACGATCACCTTCATACTTAGAAATACTTTTCTCTAAGTTTAAAATTTTATCTGCATCTGCAACCGACTTTTCTTGAGCTTCAATTTGTTGATTAACCGCTTGTATTTCCTTTTTACTAACCTCTAATGCCTTTGCAAGCGCTTTTTGTTTAGTTAATAAATCGGTTTGTTCTTTTTCAACTTTAAGTATTTGCTCAGAAAGGGTTTTAAACTGTTTCCAGTTTGTTTCTTTAGTAGCTAATTTGGTTTTAGTCGCTAGTAAATCGGTTAAATTATTTTTAGATAATTTTAAAGTGATCTCAGCTAATAATTTTTCTGTTTTTTCAATTTCGTCAGTTTCAACTTTCAGTAATTTATTGCCCTCTTTTAAGCGCGCTTCTGTTTTTTCTACCTCTTCTTTTTTTACAGAAACAAAATCTTGAGCTTCTTTTAAACTTTCTTTTTTAGCTTTTAAAGCAGTTAATTCACTTGCCCAATTGGATATTTGTAAATCAACATCCTTCAATAATTTATGCTCAAAAATAAAGCTTTGATCTATTTTTATTTTAGCTTCAGTATCCGCTAAATCTTTATTCAATTTGGTTTGCTCTTCTCTTAAAAGCTTAATTTGTTTGGCTAACGCTTCTAATTCTAAAATTGATTTTTGCTTATTTTCAGCTTCATTTTTAAGTTTACCATCTAAGCTATTTATAGCATCAAATTTTGGTAACCAATCCGCAAACGTTTTGTCTGCCACATTTAGCAAATCCGTTTCTTTTTGAGTTTGTGAACTTAATTTTTCAATCTCTGGTTTTAAGGTTTTAAGTTCAGACTCTAAACGTTCTAATTGTTTAGATTTATCAACAGACTCTTGCTCTGTTCTATTTAAATTCTGAAGTAACTCTTTAAAAGGTGCTGCCTTTTCATTTAAATCTAACTGTTCTAATTCTTGTTTATGCTTTTCAACAAATAAATTTACCTCCTTAGATTCTATTTCTAACTTTTCCGATTCATCAAGTATTTTCTGGAATTTCACATACCATTCTACAATACTTTGAGTGGTTTTTATCTCCTTTTCAATCTTTAAAATTTCGGTATCGAGTGCTTTATCTTTTTGAGTTAACTCAACCTTAGCTTCTTCTGATAAAACATCATCAGAATTAATTCTAGACTGAATATCTTTAAGCGCATTTTCTTCTTTAGCTTTTCGTTCTTGAATGCTCTGCCCTATCTTTTTATAAATTTCTTCGCCTGTAATTTGTTCTAGCAGCTTCCCTTTCTCCGGGCCTTTAGCTGTTAAAAATGAAGCGAATTCACCTTGAGCCAACATTACAGAACGTAAAAACTGATTGTAATCTAATTGAGTTACTCGAACCACTTCTGATATTAAACTCCGTTTCTGACTCGCCAAAATAGCGCCTGTTGTTAAGTTCTTTAAACTAACTTCTTCCTTCGGATTCTTATACTTTTTACCAGATTTATCGGCAACCTTCATACCCCAAAAGGCATCGTAAATTACATTATCGTTTTCAAAAGTAATTCTACTAAAAGCATCATGAGCCCCATGACTCACTACATTTATTAATGATCCTTTTGTTCCATTAAACCTTGGTACATTGTGATATAGCGCAATAGTTACAGCATCTAAAATAGTTGTTTTACCCGCTCCAGTAGAACCAGTAATCGCGTATAGACCAACATCTTTAAACTGTTCACTTTCAAAATCTATTACTATAGAAGAATCAGATTTTAAAGAATTTATATTTTGTAATTCAATTTTTAAAATTTTCATATCTGTCTGCTCTTACTGATTTTTAACGGCGTGTAAAATTTCATTAAAAGCATCTTCTACTTCAGGCCTACTTTCTAAATCGAAACCAATTTCTTTACATTTCAACTTGAAAACTTCAGTTGGTAATAATTCTTTAATCGATTTTGTTTCTTCTAACAACTCCTCTATTCCTTTTTGTTTTCGTAGATTTTTTAGAGCTGTTTTTAATATTTCAAAAGGATATTTTTCGGCGGCTTTATTTAGATCTTCAGTATTAACAGTATGTGTTTCATTTAATACAATTTCTACCCAAGGTGTTAATTCATAAGTATTAGAAGTAATACTTGGAAACGCATCAATACATTCAGATATGCTACCTGTTAGCTTATAAAACTCCCTAAAACGTGGAACTATAGCATCTTTAATGGTACTGATTTTATTGCCTTCAACAGTTAAAATAACAATCTTTTTATCATAATTAATTTCACTGAAACTTAAAATATTTGGAGATCCAGAATAGCGTACTTTATCATTCCCACCAATAATTTGGGGTCTGTGTAAGTGTCCTAAAGCTATATAATCGAAATAAACGGGGAAATCCTGAGCACCTATATGGCCAAGTGTTCCTACGTAAATATTTTGCTCACTATCCGAAACCGAGCCTCCTGTTGCAAATAAATGCCCCATAGCTATAACAGGAGCATTACTCATATTTATCAATTTACATTGCTCGGCAGATGCCTTATAATGATTAATTAGTGCTGTTTTGTATTTATCGGTGAGCTCATCGAAAGATTCTCCTGCAACGGCACGCCTAATATCACCATCACGTAAATAAGGAACGGCTCCTATAATTACTTTTTCACCATTAACATCAACTTCAAAAACCTCATCTTCAATATTTTCCGTAGCTTTTCCTACTACTTTTATTGCCAAAGCATTTAATATATGTTTGGGTGCATTTAAAGTACCTGCCGAGTCGTGATTTCCGCCAGTAATAATTATTGATTTGCAACTTGTCGTTTTTAACTTCACTAAAAAACTATAGTACATTTCTAAACTCTGGTTGGATGGTGAACCTGTATCGAAAACATCTCCAGAAATTAAAAGTACATCTATATTTTGTTCAATGATGTACGCTTCAATCCAACTTAAAAACAAAGTTTGTTCGGCAACTTGAGATTGTTCATGCAATCTATGTCCTAAATGCCAATCGGCTGTGTGAAGTATTTTCAAATGATTTATATTTTTAGCGTATTCAAAATACTATGATATAAATAATTTCATACCATCGTTATTCAACGAATTTAGAGAAATAAAAGCTCAAAATCAAGTTTATTCTAAACCTTCAAATACTTTTGAAGTAACTTAGAAATATCTTCAGAAAATTTAAATTTAAAAACAACAAAGCCATAAAGAACAGCTATTAAAATGGACTTTAATGCAATGTTTAAAATAGGATGAAATGGAAAATCCCAGAAATAAAATATTAAAGTACAAGCACCTATAAACAATCCAATTTGAAGTGTTTTAGCAGAAAATGGTGAGATTTTAAATTTCTTATAAACAAAATATAATTTAATCGAATTGTATAAAAACACAGCTAAAAATGTAGCTAATCCTGCTCCATTAATTCCAAGAACCGGAATAAACAACATATTAAAAACTACCATAACAATTACCAAAATAACACCTAAAACAAGTACCATTCTATAATAATCACTATTAAAAAGAATAGCGTTATTGCTTCCTAAAAGGGAATCGTAAAGTTTTACAACACTAATCATAAAAACCACATAAAGCCCCTCATTAAATTCCTCTGGAATTATTAGATATAACTGATTAATATTTAAAACTATTAATAAAAAAATGAAACCACCAACAATAAATAGGTTTAACGAACTACGTTTATACAAATCTTCTAGAGTATCATAATCGCGTTCATTTAATAACTTAGCCGTCATTGGCATTAATAATTGATGCATAGACCGTTGTGGTACCGCAATAACTGCAGTTATAAAAATAGCTACATTATAATACGCAATTTCTTTAATTTGAATATAGTGGCCGAGCATCACTTTATCAACGTCTAAAAGAGAGGTAGCAATGGCTCCTGCTATAATTATTAATCCAGAATATTTTAAAATCCGGCTTAAATTTTTAATCTTTTTAAAGGTTAATTTTGGAAATTTTAAAGTGAAAGCATACACCTTCATAATCAACATTCTAATAAAATAAATAACAGCCAAACCAGCCATAAATTGCTCTAAATCTATATACTTATAATAAAAAGCAAATAGTAATAACATGCTACCTACACGATGAAAGACTTCTTTCATAAAGTTACCAAAAACAGTTTGCATTTGCACTTTCGCCCATGAAAAAAACAATTCAAAATAAGCTAGTGAAATAGCAATAACAACCGTGTGCCATAAATATTTTTTGATTATCGGGTTTTTATTCGCCAATAAATCGCCAATAAAATCATAACCGAAATATGTGAGTAAAACAATAGGAATAATGACCGCAATAGGCATTAACAACATGAGTGTTAAAAAACTATTTAATGATTCTCGAGTTTTAAAAGTAGTATAAAACTTAACCAAAGAATTATACGCACCAAAAGACATTAATGGCATAATAACATAGGCTAAAGAAAGCATATAGCCAACCATACCATAGTTATCGTCGCTTAAAATTTTGGTGTAAAGAAATAAGGTATTTATTGCTCCAATTAAAAACCCCAAATAGGTAGAAACTATATTTTTAAAAGATTGAGAAGCAACTATGCCCATTATTTTTATAAAATTTCAATGTTAAAACTATAAATACCGATGTTTATAATATAGATTCTCAAGGCTTTTTTAAAACCGAAACTAGTTTAGAAGTTAAGTTTTTTCTACTATATTTTTGCAAGCCAATAGCATGCATCTGCAAACTTTTATTTTGATAGCTCTTATAATACGCGAAGATAGTCGATTTTAAGGATTTATAATCTGTGTAATAAAAGTAGTTTCCTGTATTGGTTTCTTTAATGATGCTTTCCACATCTGTATCTTTTGGACCTAAAGCCAAAATTGGACGATTAGAAACCATGTATTCAAACAATTTACCAGGAATAATACATTTTGTTTCTTCGGAATCAATTTCAACTAATAATAAAACCTGTGAACTTTTTTGATAAGTAATTGATTCTTTATGTGATACATAACCAATATTATTCACGTAATCAGTCAGTCCTTTTTTTTCAATAGACTTTAAAACGGTTTCGCTAACGGCTCCAACAAAATTTAACTGAAAATCTTTAGAAAACATTTCGTTCTCATTTACTAATTCTGCTAAAACTTGCCATAAAATTTCAGGATTCCGTTTAGACAATAATGACCCAATATGTGCTATTGTGAATTTAGTATCTAGTGGTTTAGTTTCAGCCGTTTCATAATCGTAACCATTCGTAATGACTTCAATTGGCTTATCTGTTATGCTTTCAAATTCAGTTTTTGTAACCGAACTTGTCACTAAAATATCATCGGCTGTTTTTAAAACCTGTTTTTCTAAAGCTTTATGTTTTAGCTTAGAAGTTTCTGTTAATTTTAATTGCTTGTGATAACCAATAGTTGTCCATGGATCGCGAAAATCTGCAATCCATTTCACACCACATTTCTCTTTTAGTTGCAGACCTATAAGGTGTAAACTATGCGGTGGGCCGGTAGTTATTATAGTCGAAATATTTTCTTTTTCAATATAATCTAAAAGATAGGCTACGGATGGTTTTACCCAACTTTTACGAGCATCGGGAATAAAGAAGTTTCCACGAATATAAAGCATCGATTTTTCAATAAAACTTTGAGTTTTTTGTTCTGGAATAATACCTTTACTAATGGTATTAGATGATTTTTTTGAAAATAAACTCGCCAATTTATACGGTTCGTTTATAGGCTGTTTTAAAATAGTAATGTCTTTTGAAACTTCCGGAATTAAGCTCTCATCAACTAAAGGATAATTTGGGTTTTCTGGAATATAAACAATAGGCTCAACATCAAATTCTGGCAAGTATTTTACAAACTTTAACCAACGTTGCACTCCTGGCCCACCTGCTGGCGGCCAATAATACGTTATAATGAGTACTTTTAATTTCTTCATTTTTTAGAGTTCCACATAAACGAAAATAAAAACTATTCTTTTTTAAATCCGTAGAAAAGTCCGCCTAGCAATAATAACCCAAATAAAACAGAACTAGCAAGAGCAATGGTACTTCCTGTTTTTACAACATCTGGATCAAATTTAAATATAATTTCATGTTTACCTGCAGGAACTTCTAAACCACGTAAGGTGTAATTTACTCGTATATGCTGCGTTTCTTCTCCATCGATAAATGTTTTCCAACCATTTCCATAATACACTTCAGAAAATACAGCAAAACCGTTATTTGCATTATTAGAGCTATACTTTAAATAATTAGGTTGCTGCTCTACAATTTTAATACTAGCCAAAGAATCAACAGTAAATTGTTTGCTTTCCGTTGGAATTAACACATCGCTTCTTTTAGCAAAAACAGCAATATGTTTATTATCTAAACTATCTAATGCTTTAATCTCTTCGTTTGCAGAATTAACCATTTTCAAATCATTAACAAACCAAGCCGCTCCATTTGCATCTCTATTTGTGTATGGAAATGTTTCTCCTTTTTCACCTTGAGCAATAATATATTTCGTGTTAAACATATTTAGCACATTCATATTGTTCTTCGAAATATAAAAATCGAAAACTTCTCGATACCGTTTTAATTCAGCAGCATTATAACCATTCATAGAATTATGAAAATAGGATGGTTTTGATGGCCCCGAAACTAAATCGTAGACACGATAATAACTTTTATCTTGTAAAATAGCTTTATCGACAGCATTTGCCTCAAAAGGTTTATTCATTTTAATTGATGATACAAAATCGTCATTATTTACATACCGTTTATCAACCCCAACTAAATCGAACAATAAAAGCACAGCAAAGGCAACAACCAATAAATTTTCTTTTAGCTTACCTTTTAAATACGCGAAAATTAATCCAGCTGAAAGCAATACTAAAACTAAACTTCTTAAAGTGTCCGATGTAAAAACACTCTTTCTATCCTCTTTTAATGCATCCACAAATTCTGCTCCGTAATTCTGACGATAATAACCATCATTCATACCAACAAAATCAAATAGGGACGATTTCAACATTAAAAACAAAAGAGCTAAACCGCCTGTAATTATTGTGGCATATTTTAACGCCTTTAGCTTTTCATCTTCCTTCTCATATTTATTAAACAAGCGTACTAAACCAAAAACGCCTAAAACAGGAATACACAATTCTAATAAAACTTGTATCGAAGTTACCGCTCTAAACTTGTTGTAAAGTGGTACATAATCAATAAAAAAGTTAGTTAGAAAGCCTAAATTCTTTCCGTAAGACAACAATAAAGAAAATAATGTTCCACCAACAAGCCACCATTTTAAACGCCCTTTTACCAAAAACAAAGCGAATACAAATAGAAATAAAATAACCGCACCTACATAAGCTGGCGCTTCCACTATGGGTTGATCTCCCCAATATAATGGTGCATGTTTAGCTTCTTCGGCAGCTTGTGTTGTTGTAGCTCCTAATTTTCTAAAAGCTTCATAAGTAGCTGAATCTTTTCCAACATTTTCACCATTACCACCACCCATAAACCGAGGAATAAACAGGTTAAATGTTTCAGCAAAACCATAACTAAACTGCGTGATATAATCTTTATCTAATCCGTTTGAAACTGCTTTTGGAGAACCATCGGCATTAATCGTTAGTTCGGTTTTTCCTCTGGTACTTTCCTTTACATATTCATTTGTAGCCATAACGCTAGTTGCGTTTAAGGCAATAGAAAGAATAACAGCTGCAAACAAAATACCTACGGATTTAAAAAAATGAGGTAATGCTTGTTTATTATAAGCATCTACTAAATAAGCGAGTCCCAAAATAAGCACCAACAGCATTAAATAATAAGTCATTTGAAAATGATTCGACACAATTTCTAAACCCATTGCCAATACCGTAAGCAAAAAACCTGCTATATATTTCCTCCTAAACGTGAGTATAATACCGCTTAGTACCAAAGGCATGTATGCTATAGCATGTGCTTTACTATTGTGCCCAACTCCCAAAATAATGATTAAATAAGTTGAAAACCCAAAGGCTATAGCTCCAAGCACAGCGAGCTTAAAATCGACTTTTAGTACTAATAACAAAACGTAAAAACCTAATAAATAAAGAAATAAATAATCAGCTGGGCGAGGTAAAAAGCGCAGTGCCAAATCTATTTTTTTAATGTAATTATGTGGGTATTTGGCTCCCAATTGGTACGTTGGCATACCAGCAAAGGCTCCGTTTGTCCAATAGGTTTCTTCTCCAGTTTGTGCTTTAAAATCTTTTTGTTGCTTGCTCATGCCAATAAACTGAACAATATCACTTTGATAGATTTCTTTACCTTGTAAAACAGGGCTAAAATAGGCCAATGATAATATTACAAACCCTAAAAGAACTAAGATATGTGGAAGTATGCGTTTAATTGTAAATTGCATGAAAGTATTTTATAACAATGAATGTGAAAATTAGTTATTATTTTCTTAGCATCGAAGTTTATCTTTTATTTTAAAAAATTAACGCTTTCGCGGAAATAAAAAAAAGAATTCACCTTAATCGACTTCTTCATAATCCACGTAATCACCAACATCTTTATTGGATGTTTTTATATTCGGAATTTTATCAATAGTAACCTTCCCTTCCTCTTTAACAGGCTCTTGCTGCTTCTTTTGAAACTGACCACCAAATCGCTCTTCAGCTTTTTTTACGGCAAACTTCATCAAAAAAGGCGCAAATATTCTTGAAAGCACTTTGAATAAATAATAAACTAAAACAATTATAAATATGGTTCTTAATAAACCCATAACTGAAACTTTTGATTAAAACTAACAACAAAAATACAATTCTATACGTTTAAAAAACATTGAAAAATGATAAAAAATATATAAAATATCTATATTTGACAACCCTTTATCATTAGCACATTAAAATATAAAATCCACGCACACTAAGAATGCGTTAAAAATTTCAAATATGAAAGCCATCAAATCGATTTTAATTATCCTACTAAGTTTTGTTTCAACTCAAGCTTTTTGCCAATATACCGATGTTATAAATTCTAATCGACCAGGCGTTTCGCGAAGTGCCTTTTCTGTAGGAACAAACGTAGCGCAATTTGAAGTTGGCCCATACATTATTGAAGAAGAACGTACGCCGGCAATTGGTTATAAAGTTTCAGGTTTTGGAGCAGATTTTGCTATACGTTACGGATTATTATGGGAACCATTGGAACTTAATTTTGAAGGAAACTATCAAAGTGATAACAAATCTTTTTCGACAGATTTATCTAATAAAGACCGACGTTCAAATTTTAAATACCTAACACTTGGTGCCAAATATTTAGTATATGATCCTTATAAAAATGCTGAAGAAGACAAGCCTAATTTATTCAGTTGGAAAGCTAACCACAGATTTAAATGGAAGTCTTTAATTCCTGCAATAGCGGTTTATGCTGGTGCAAATTTCGATACGCCAGACAATCCTTATACAGCCGATGCCATAGAAGGAGTTAGCCCTAAAGTGATGATTGCTACCCAAAATAATTTTTCTGGAGGTTGGGTTTTTGTAATGAATTTAATTAAAGATCGTATTGGCACAGAGCAATCGGACTTTCAATATATATTAACCTTAACACATTCTTTTAGTCCGCAGTGGGTTGTTTTTGGAGAAACTCAAGCTATTAAAAGTGATTATTATGCCGATAATTTGTTTAGATTTGGTGGCGCTTATTTGTGGGGCAAAGATTTTCAATTAGATACAGCATTAACCTTTAATACTAAAGACACACCATCCGTTTTTAGTGTGAATTTTGGGATGTCTTACCGATTAGATTTTCATAAAGACAAAGAAATGGACAATGGCACATCCGTTGAAGATTCCATGAAACGAAAAGGAAGTAAGAAGAAGAAAAAGAGTGGTAAAAAAAGTACTAAAGAAGAAACAAAAAAACAAAAACGTGACGCTATAGATTTTGAAGATTAATCGGAGAAATTTAGTATAAAAGCATATGATTACACTAAAAGAAGTAAAAACTAAAAAAGATCTAAAAGCATTTGTAAAATTCCCTTTTACATTGTACAAAGATTGTGAATACTGGACACCTCCGATAATTAGTCAGGAAGTAAAAACATTTGATAAAAATGAAAATCCTGTTTTCAAAGATGCCGAAGCTCAGTTATTCTTAGCATACAAAAACAATAATATTGTTGGACGAATAGCTGCAATTACTAACAATTTAGAAATAGAAGATCAAAACATAAAAAAAATGCGTTTTGGTTGGTTCGATTTTATTGACGATTTAGAGGTTTCTAAGATTTTACTTAACAAGGTTTCTGAAATAGGAAAAAGTAAAAATTTAGAATATACTGAAGGTCCTGTCGGATTCTCTAATTTAGATAAAGTAGGTGTTATGACAGAAGGCTTTGAGAGCATCGCTCCTATGGTTACCTGGTATAATCATGCCTATTATGTAAAACATTACGAAGCTGCCGGTTTTGAGATAGAAAAATCTTATTCTGAAAGTCGTTTCCCCTTTGAAAACGTTAAGCCAGAATTCTTTAAAAAAGCACAAGAACTTATAAAAAGACGTTATCAACTAAAAGCTTTAAAGTTCACTAAAACGAGTGAAGTAATGCCTTATGTTGATAAAATGTTCGATTTATTTAACGAAAGCTACGCTTCATTATCATCGTTTGTTGCGATAAATGATATTCAAAAAGCATATTTTAAGAAGAAATTTATAAGTTTTGTTAATCCAGAATATATCAAATTTGTAGTTGATAAAGATGATAAACTAGTTGGTTTTGCCATTGTAATGCCAGCCTTTGCAAAAGCTTTAAAAAAGATGAATGGTAAACTTTTTCCTTTTGGTTTCCGCCATATTTTGAATGCCAAAAAGAATAGTAAAGATGTTATTTTCTATTTAATAGGAATTCATCCAGACTACCAAAACAAAGGTGTACATGCCGTAATTTTTAACGAATATTACGAAACGTTTAAAGAAAAGGGTATTGAGACTTGTTTTAGAACGCCAGAATTAGAAGATAATCATGCCATCCACCAAATATGGAAGCATTTTGATCCTGTGGTTTACAAACGAAGAAAAACGTATAAAAAGCTACTTTAAAACTTTAGTTATAAAAATAAAAAAACCGATTCAATTAAAATTGAATCGGTTTTTTTAATATATTTTATTGTAATTATTCGCCCATTGCTGCCATAACAGAAGCAGATAAACGTTTGTACGTTCCATTTTCTAAACGCTCTCTAATAGCATCAAATGCATTTAAAGTCTCAGTTACATCTTCCAAAGTATGTGTTGCCGTAGGAATTAATCTTAATAAAATTAGTCCTTTTGGAATTACAGGATACACTACTATAGAACAGAAAACACCATAGTTTTCACGTAAATCCTTAACTAAAGCCATGGCTTCTGGAATACTTCCTTTTAGATATACTGGCGTTACACAACTTTGCGTTGTACCGATATCGAAACCTCTTGCTTTTAAACCAGATTGTAATGCATTTACATTTTCCCAAAGTTTAGCTTTAAGTTCTGGCATTGTTTTAAGCATATCTAAACGCTTAAGAGCTCCAGCTACTAATTGCATTTGCAAAGATTTTGCAAACATTTGAGAACGTAAATTATATTTTAAATAATCGATTATTTCTTTATCACCGGCAATAAAAGCACCTGTACTAGCTAAAGATTTAGCAAATGTTGCAAAATATACATCAATATCATCTTGCACACCTTGTTCTTCACCTGTTCCTGCTCCTGTTTTCCCTAAAGTTCCAAAACCATGAGCATCATCAACAAATAATCTGAAATTAAATTTCTTTTTAAGAGCTACAATTTCTTTTAAACGACCTTGTTCACCACGCATTCCAAAAACACCTTCAGAAATCACTAAAATTCCTCCGCCTGTTTGTTCTGCCATTTTAGTAGCACGCTCTAAATTTTTCTCTAAACTAGCTACATCATTATGTTTATATGTAAAACGTTTCCCCATGTGTAAACGTACACCATCAATAATACAAGCGTGAGCATCAACATCATAAACAATAATATCATGTTTAGACACTAAAGCATCGATAGTAGATACCATACCTTGATATCCAAAGTTTAATAAATATGCTGCTTCTTTACTTACAAAAGATGCCAATTCATTTTGAAGTTTTTCGTGTAAATCAGTGTGGCCAGACATCATTCTAGCTCCCATTGGATAAGCAGAACCGTATTGTGCAGCTGCCTCAGCATCTACTTTACGTACTTCTGGGTGATTGGCTAAACCTAAGTAGTCATTAATACTCCAAGTGATTACGTCTTTTCCTTGAAACTTCATTCTATTAGAAATTTCACCTTCCAATTTTGGAAACACAAAATAACCTTCAGCCTGAGACGCCCACTTTCCTAGTGGTCCTTTGTCTTTATAAATCTTTTCAAATAAATCCTTCATCTATTATAAATTGGTATTGCTATTAAACTTGAGATATAACTCCAACTAGAATAAAACTGCTTTTTAGGAACACAAACAATATAAGTTGCTTATGAAAGAATAAAGAATGCTTTTGTTTTAGTTAGTAGCTGCAAAATTAAATATTTATATGCATTGAACATAATTTTTTACCATGCATTTACGAAATATAGACAATAAAGTTAAAAAAATCATCTATATCGATTTTTCGAAGCATAAAAAAAGTCCATATTTCACAATTTAGTAAAATATGGACATATAATATGTTATAATATTCTTAATTATTTTATGTATTGTATGCTCTGCGCTGCTGCTTCATTTTGCGAATCGAAAAACCCTTGATCACTCATCCACTTATCGCTATACACTTTACTCATATATCGAGAACCGTGATCCGGATAAATAACAACAATTTTATCTCCTTCTTTAAACTCGCCTTGCTCACCCAATTGCTTAATAGCCTGTGTAGCAGCTCCAGATGTATAACCTACAAACAAACCTTCTGTTCTAGCTATTTCTCTAGCAGTATGAGCACTTTCTTCATCGGTTACTTTTACAAATTCATCTATAATATCGAAATCTGTAGCACCTGGTATTAAATTTTTACCTAAACCTTCTATTCGATAAGGATAAATTTCCTTTTCGTCGAATTCTCTAGTTTCGTGGTATTTTTTAAGTACCGAACCAAAAGCATCAACACCTATCACTTTTATGTTAGGATTTTGCTCTTTTAAGTATTTTGCTGTTCCGGAAATAGTTCCTCCTGTTCCACTACAAGCGACTAAATGCGTTATTTCTCCTTCTGTTTGTTTCCAAATTTCCGGACCTGTAGAATTATAATGTGCATCAATATTTAATTGATTAAAATATTGATTAATGTAAACTGAACCTTTTAATTCTTCATGAATACGTTTTGCAACTTGATAGTAAGATCTTGGATCGTCTGCACTAACATGCGCTGGACAAACATAAACCTTAGCGCCCATGGTACGTAACATATCAATTTTATCTGGAGAAGACTTTGAACTTACCGCCAAAATACATTCGTATCCTTTAATGATACTTACCATCGCAATACTAAAACCGGTGTTTCCAGAGGTTGTTTCTACAATAGTATCGCCTGGTTTTAAAACACCTTCTTTCTCGGCTTGTTCTATAATGTAAAGTGCTATTCTATCTTTTGATGATTGCCCTGGGTTAAAACATTCTACTTTAGCGTAAAAATCTCCTTCGAACTTAGAGGTTATTCTATTTAGCTTTACTAAAGGAGTATTGCCAACTAACTCTAATACATTATCAAATACTTGATTTCTGTGTTTCATAAATTCATTTTACAAGTTGCTCTAATTTTATAAATCAAAACTTCTCAAAACTTGACAAAAATAAGACATTTTTTTTTATTAGCGGTTAATTCCTTCCAAATCTAGCAAAAACGCGTATTCTAGAGCAACTTCTTTAAGACTTTCAAAACGCCCAGAAGCCCCTCCATGCCCCGATTCCATATCCGTTTGAAGCAGTAATTTATTCGTGTCTGTTTTTAATTCTCTAAGCTTCGCAACCCACTTTGCTGGCTCCCAATATTGCACTTGAGAATCGTGTAAACCAGTTGTAACCAACATATTCGGATAGTTTTTAGCCTCTACATTATCATAAGGTGAATACGATTTCATGTAATGGTAATAAGTCTCATTATTTGGGTTTCCCCACTCGTCATACTCTCCAGTAGTTAAAGGTATAGAGTCGTCTAGCATAGTAGTAACCACATCTACAAATGGCACAGCCGCTAAAACACCGTTGTACAATTCTGGATTCATATTAATTATTGCTCCCATTAGCAAACCACCAGCAGAACCGCCGTAAGCATATAAATGTTTGTTTGACGTATAATTTTCTTCAATTAAGAATTTAGAACAATCTATAAAATCTGTAAATGTATTTTTCTTGGTTAGCAGTTTTCCTGTTTCGTACCAATTGCGACCTAAATATTCACCACCTCTAATATGCGAAATAGCATAAACAAAACCTCGATCTAGCAAGCTTAAACGAATGGTAGAAAACGAAGGATCTATGGTTGAACCATAAGAACCGTAAGCATATTGCAATAATGGATTTGTTCCATCCAATTTAATTCCTTTTTTATAAACTAAAGAAATTGGCACTTTTACACCATCGCGAGCGGTTGCCCAAACACGCTTAGATTCGTAGTTTTCCTTATTAAACTTCCCGCCTAAAACCTCTTGTTCTTTTTTAATTTCACTAGTTTTGGTCTTGAAGTTATAATCCATTACCGAACTCGGGTTGGTTAACGAATTAAAACCATAACGCATAACATCACTATCAAAATCTGGATTATTACCAATGTAAGATGTATAAGTTTCAGAATTGAAAGGTAAGTAATAATCTTCACTACCATCCCAGCTTATTATTCGGATGTTGTTTAATCCGTTTTCACGTTCATTAACAACTAAATAATCTTTAAAAATCTCAATATCCTCTAATAAAACATCTTTTCTATGAGGCAGTAAATCTTTCCAATTTTCTTTCTCTGTAGCTGTTTCACTCGTTTTTAATAGCTTGAAGTTTGTAGCACCATCGCAATTAGAAATAATATAAAAAGCATCATCATAATGAGCGATACTATATTCCATATCGTCTGTTCTTTCTTGAAATATTTTGAATGCAGCATCAGGAGTATCGGCACTTAAAATTTGATATTCCGAAGATAATGTACTCGACGAACCAATGATAATATATTTTTTAGATTTAGTTTTATAAACAAAGGTATTAAAGGTCTCATCGGCTTCATGATAAACCTCAACATCATCTGTGGAATCACTACTTAATTTATGCTTAAATATTTTATGAGAACGCAAAGTTATCTCATCCTTCATGGTATAAAACAACGTTTTATTATCGTTTGCCCATGTAGCACTTCCAGTAGTATTTAAAATTTTATCATCTAAAATAGCACCGGTTTCAAGGTTTTTAATTTGAACCGTATATTGCCTTCTACTGACAGTATCGGTAGAAAAAGCTGCCATTTTATTATCTGGACTTATGGAAATACCTCCTAAACTAAAGTATGAATGATCTTTTGCCATTTCATTACAATCGAATAGAATTTCTTCTTTAGCATCTAAACTTTCTTTTTTACGCAAATAAATAGGGTAATCTTTTCCTGTTTCGTAACGCGTAATGTACCAATAGTCGTTTAATTTATATGGTAATGATGAGTCGTCTTCTTTAATTCTCCCCTTCATTTCTTCAAATAAATCCTTCTGAAACCCCTCTGTATGCTTCATTAATGCCTTTGTATAATCATTCTCAGCATTTAAATAATCAATAACCTCAGGATTTTCACGATCGTTTAACCAATAATAATTATCGATTCTAACATCATTATGCATTTCTAATGTTTTCGATATTTTTTTAGCTGAAGGAATAGTTACTTCATTTATAGATTTACTCATATTTATATTTTTACACGAAGCGGCAAAAGTAAAACTTACGCTTAAAAGAATGGTTGCTATTTTCATTTTTCGTTTAAAATACAATAAATTGGCTTAGTATTTGATAAATTTGCATTTACCAACCCCCTTAAAAAATATAAAAATATGTTTGGAGATATGATGGGCATGATGAGCAAACTCAAAGAAGCCAAGAAAAAAGTAGAAGAAACAAAAGAACGTTTAAATACCGTTTTAGTTGATGAAGCTAGTAACGATAATAAACTTAAAATTACTTTAACGGCCAATAGAACTATTAAATCTATTGATATAGACGATGAGTTATTAAAAGATAAGGAACAACTTGAAGATTACCTTGTTTTAACACTAAATAAGGCTATTGAAAAGGCAACCCAAATTAATGAAGCTGAACTTGCTGCAGCTGCAAAAGATGGAATGCCTAATATTCCTGGAATGGATATGTTTAAGTAAATTTAAAATTTTCTTAATTCACTCAAAAGTTTATCGTGCATAACATTGGTGTAATCCAAATGCGTAACCATACGTAATTTATTACCGCCCATACCTATAATATGGATGTTTTTATCGGCTAATTTTTGAGTGAATTCATTTTCGTCCGCTCCACCAATTAGTTCAAATATTACGATATTCGTTTCTATAGGTTCTACAGATTTAACAATTGAAAGATCACCTAAAACAGCTCCAATTTCTTTTGCTTTTTTATGATCTTCAGCCAATCTTTCAATATTATTATCCAAGGCATACAAACCTGCCGCAGCTAAATACCCGGCCTGGCGCATGTTTCCACCAAATATTTTACGGATTCTAATAGCGTTTTGCATAATAACTCCGTCACCAACTAAAACGGAACCAACAGGACAACCTAAACCTTTACTTAAACACACAGAAATGGTATCGAACACTTTTCCATATTGCTCCGTAGTTTCATTTTTTTCAACTAAAGCATGCCATAAACGTGCACCATCTAAATGAAATCCTAGGTTATTTTCATCGCAAACTTTTCTAATTTTCTGTATTTCATTAAAATCCCAACATGAACCTCCACGTCTATTTGCCGTATTTTCAATTTCTACTAAACTCGTTTTACTATAATAATAAGCTTCTGGATTTATGGTTGTCAAAACATCACTTGCCGTAAACATGCCGTTATTTATATCTAATAAATTACAAGACACTCCACTATTAAAGGATGCTCCACCAGATTCGTAGTTAAAAATATGAGCATATTTATCGCAAATTACTTGGTCTCCAGGATTGGTATGCAATTTTATAGCTGTTTGGTTTGCCATGGTACCACTCGGAAAAAACATTGCAGTTTCCTTACCAAACATTTTTGCTATTCGGCTTTCAAGTTCGTTTACTGTTGGATCTTCTCTAAACACATCATCGCCTACAGATGCTTGCATCATGGCCTCTAACATGGGTTTTGATGGCTTTGTAACGGTATCACTTCTTAGATCAATAATCATATCTTTAATTTGTGTATAAAGCTATAAAATTATATTCAGAATTGTTTTCTGCTGGGGTAAAGAAATCTTATTTTTGTTTCAAATAAAATTATACATGATAACTTCCGATCAAATTAAAGATCTAAATACCCGCCTCGATAAACTTAGGCACTATCTTTGACATAGACGCCAAACTGATAGAAATACAAAACGAAGAAGAACAAACTTTCGACCCCAATTTCTGGAACGACTCTAAAGCTGCAGAAATTATAATGAAATCACTCCGTGTGAAGAAAAAATGGGTGGGAGATTACAAAACAGCAAAAACGCGATACGAAGACCTTGAGGTTTTATACGAATTCTATAAGGAAGATGAAGCCACGGCCGAAGATGTAGAAACGCAATACAATTTATTAGCAACCCAGCTAGAAGATATTGAGTTTAAAAACATGCTCTCGGAAGAAGGAGATAGCCTTAGTGCTGTACTACAAATTACAGCCGGTGCCGGCGGAACAGAAAGTTGCGACTGGGCAAGTATGCTTATGCGTATGTACTTAATGTATGCAGAAAAAAGTGGTTTTAAGGTGAAGGAACTTAACTTTCAAGAAGGTGATGTTGCTGGTATAAAAACTGTAACGCTAGAAATTGAAGGTGACTTTGCTTTTGGTTGGCTAAAAGGTGAAAATGGCGTACACAGATTAGTACGTATTTCTCCGTTTGATAGTAATGCCAAACGCCATACCAGTTTTGCTTCGGTTTACGTATACCCCCTTGTTGATGATACTATTGAAGTTGAAATAAACCCTGCCGATATCGAGATTACAACGGCACGATCTAGTGGTGCTGGTGGACAAAATGTAAATAAAGTTGAAACCAAAGTTCAGTTGTTGCATAAACCTTCAGGAATTCAAATTCAATGTTCTGAAACACGTTCTCAACACGATAATAGATCGCGTGCTATGCAAATGCTTAAATCGCAATTGTATGAAATTGAACTTCAAAAACAATTGGCACAGCGTGATGATATTGAAGCTGGAAAAATGAAAATTGAATGGGGAAGCCAAATTAGAAACTACGTGATGCATCCTTATAAATTAGTGAAAGATGTACGTACAGCACACGAAACCGGGAATGTAGATGCCGTGATGGATGGTAATATAGACAGCTTTTTAAAGGCCTATTTAATGATGATGGGACAAAAGGTTGAAGATGATGGGCAACTGTAAAATATAATTAAAAAAACCTATTAGGCTTAAAAGCTTGGTAGGTTTAATTTTAAACAAAAAACATTTAATTAAAATGACAAAAATTTATCATAATCCACGTTGCTCAAAATCGAGACAAGGTCTAGAAATTCTAGAAAACTCGGGAAAACCATTCGAGATTGTAAAATATTTGGACGATACCCTTTCCGCGGAAGCGTTAGAAGAAATAATAAGTCTTTTAAAAATAAAACCTATAGAATTAGTTAGAAAAAACGAAGCCATTTGGAAAAGTGATTTTAAAGGTAAAGACTTAACTGATACCGAAGTTATTGATGCCATGGTGCAAAACCCGAAGCTTATTGAACGCCCAATTGTTGTTAATGGAAAGAAGGCTGTTATTGGAAGACCACCAAGCTTGATTGTTGATATTGTTTAGTTAGGATTCACTAAAGATTATATGTGAAATTGTAATAAAATACTAATTTGGAAATCATAGAAGTTCATAAAAACGAATACACCGTTTCAACCGACAAGAATAAACTTGACGTTGCTGTTATTCACAAATTCCTTGCAAACGAAACCGACTGGAGTAACGGGATTCCACTAACCACCTTAAAAACATCTTTTGAAAACTCTTTAAATTTTGGGCTTTATTACAAAAATCAACAAATAGGATATGCTCGAATAATTTCAGACTATTCAACCATTGCATATTTAGGAGATGTTTTTGTTCTAAAGGAATATAGAGGAAAAGGGTTGAGCAAATGGCTTATAAATGAAATCATGAATCACCCAAATCTTCAAGGATTAAGACGATGGATTTTATTAACAGATACAGCAGAATGGCTTTATAAAAAATTTGGATTTACAGAATTACCTAATCCTGAGTTTTATATGGAAAAACATAATCCAAATGTTTACAACGGAATAAAAAAAACATAATATTTTGTCCTGCAGCTTCAATATAAGCTTTCCTCTTCCGCAGACGTTAATTTTAGTCATGTTAATTAACAAAGCTTTAACTGAAACAAGTTAAACCAACTCATAAATTTGCAGTCTAATTTTTTCAACCAATTAATAGACCTTTATGGTAAAACAATTATTTTTATTTACAATTTTCAGCCTATTTTCATTATTTGTAATCGCACAAAAAGAAGTTACAATTAGTGGAAAAGTAATAGATAAAGAAACCAACCAACCTCTAGAATACGCAACAATAGCTTTCTTCAATAAAAAGGCAAATAAAATGGAAACGGGTGGGATTACCGATTTAAAAGGAAATTTTTCTATCCCAGTTCCTGTTGGTTTTTACAATATTACTATCGAATATATTTCGTTTAAAACGATTACTATTGCTGATAAACAAATTAGTAAATCGGAAAATATTGGATCTTATTCTTTAGAAATCGATACAGAATCTTTAGGTGAAGTTGAAATAATAGCAGAACGTACCACTGTTGAAATTAAGCTCGATAAAAAAATATATAACGTTGGTAAAGATTTAACCGTAAGCGGTGGATCGGTTAGTGATGTTCTTGACAATGTACCATCGGTTTCTGTAGATGCTGAAGGGAGTGTTGCTTTACGCGGAAACGATAATGTACGCATTTTAATAAACGGAAAACCATCGGGACTAGTAGGCTTAAATTCAGCGGAAGCTTTACAACAATTACCTGCTGATGCTATTGAAAAAGTAGAAGTTATAACTTCGCCATCGGCAAGATATGAAGCTGAAGGAACTGGAGGAATTATCAATATTATTTTACGCCGTAGTAAACTCTTAGGTTTTAACGGTTCTATAACGACTAACGTTGGAAATCCTGATGCCGCTGGAATTTCGGGGAATATTAATTATAGAACGGGTAATGTAAATATTTTTAATACCACATCATACAGGTACACAGAAAGTGTTGGTAGGTGGTATAACGATGTGAAAAATTTTGATATTACTAAACCCGATTTAGATGAAAAAAGGAACTGGAATGATACCAGAAAAGGTATTACAACAAACACTGGTATTGAATGGTATATTACCGACTCTGCATCGATAACAAACTCCATTGTTTTTAGCGACAATAGCAGCGAAAACAACTCCGTAAACAACCTTTTATCTCTAAATAAAGAAAACAATACCACTTCAAAAAGTGTAAGGAAAGACCCTGAGAATAGCGATAGTGGTACCTTTCAATATGCTTTAAATTTTACAAAAGATTTTAAAACAGACGGACATAAATTTTCTTTCGATTTTCAATTTGAAAAATCGAATGATGATGAATATTCATTAATTAATAATGATGGTATCGATACCGATATTTTACAAACTTTGGAAGATGAACAACAAGTATTACTGCAAACCGATTATGTTTTACCTTTAGGTGATAATAGCCAGATTGAAATGGGATACCGTGGAGATTTTAGCACTACAGATACAGATTATCAAGTTTCATTACTTAACGATTCTGGTGCATTTGAATTAAACACCAACCTATCTAACGTATTTAATTTTAAACAATATTTAAATGCTGCTTATTTTCAGTTTGGAAGTAAAATTGATGATTTTTCATATTTGTTAGGTCTACGTTTGGAAAACACTAAAACCACGCTAGACCAGCCTACTTCGGGCGATTTTAAAAGAAAAAACTTAACAGGCCTATTTCCTACGGTAAACGTAAGTTATAAGTTTAGCGACGATGAAAGTATGACGATTGGTTATAACCGACGATTACGCAGACCACGTGGTTTTATGCTTAACCCCTTCCCTTCTCGATCAAGTTTAACTAATGTTTTTCAAGGAAATCCAGATTTGAACCCAACGTACTCTAGTGTTTTTGATATTGGATATTTAAATAGATTTGGAAAATTCACTTTAAGCTCATCTATTTATTATTCAAACTCAACAGATGTTATGTCTTTTGTGAGTAGAAAGAATGGAGAAAGTGTTGAGATAAATGGTGAAACATTTGATGTTATTCAGCGAGGCCCTGTTAATTTAGCTACCGATAATCGCTATGGTTTTGAGTTTAACTTAAACTTTAGCCCATCAAGAAAATGGCGTGTAAATACCGATTTTAATATTTACAAATTAGAACGAGATGGTAGCTTTGAGGATATTGACTTAACAGCAAACAATGTAACCTGGAATGCGCGTTTAACAAACAAGCTAACACTTCCATATGCTATAGATTGGCAAACAAACTTAAATTATCGAGGTCCTAGTGAAGACTCACAAAACGATAGACAAGGAAGCGGAACAGTTAACACAGCGCTTAGTAAAGATATTTTAAAAGATAAGGCATCGATAGCCTTTAATGTTAGAGATGTATTTAACTCTGGTGTTCACAGAAATGATATCACCACAGATACTTTTACAGCATACCAAGAAATTCAATTTAGAGGTGGTACAACTTACAATTTATCGTTTACCTACCGTTTTAACCAACAAAAGAAACAAGAACGTTCTGGAGGCCGTGGAGAAGGTGGCGACAGTATGGAAATGTAATATGCATTACTTAAAACCTGATAATAAAAAAACCTCAAAAATTATTTTGAGGTTTTTTTATTTGTAAGAATTAAATAATTCAAACAAAAAAGGTAGCTCGTTGAGCTACCTTTTTTGTAAATATATTTTCAATTAAATTTTAAGCATTTAATCGTTTTGCTTTCTTTTCTTCTTTAATTTCTTTTATTCTTTCAATTAAAGCACCTCCAATCCAGTAAGGGACTACAAAGGTTATTAAGAAAATCATTAACCAAAACCCTAAAGTTAATATTCCTAAAAATGCTAAAAAGCCTAAATATTGATCAAAATCAAACATAATTGTTGGTGTCTTTTATAAATATGCCACAAATATAATATAAACCATTTTGTTTTCCAATAACAATGTTAACATTTATCAACAGGTTATTCACTAATCTAAATTAGGTTGCGGCGTCATACGTAAATAAGGTTTGACTTCCTTAAATCCTTTTGGAAAAACAGAAGGAATATCTGCAGTTGCAATTGCGGGCACAACTACACAATCATCACCATTTTTCCAGTTTGCTGGAGTTGCCACTTTATAATAAGCCGTTAGCTGAAGAGAATCGATAACCCTCAATAATTCGTCAAAATTTCTACCAGTAGAAGCAGGATAAGTAATTATCAATTTCACCTTCTTATTATTATCAATTACAAAAACCGATCGCACGGTAAGCTTACTATCTGAGTTTGGGTGAATCATATCATAAAGTTCAGAAACCTTTCCATCTTCATCTGCAATAATTGGAAAGTTAACAGTTGTATTTTGTGTTTCATTAATATCTTTAATCCATCCTCGGTGAGATTCTACACCATCTACACTTAATGCTACAACTTTTACATTACGCTTTTTAAACTCATCTGTATATCTTGCAACGGTTCCTAACTCGGTAGTACAAACAGGTGTATAATCTGCTGGATGCGAAAATAATATTCCCCAACTATCACCTAACCATTCATGAAAATTAATTGTTCCTTCAGATGTTTCTGCTGTAAAATTTGGAGCTTCATCTCCTAATCTAATTGTTGCCATTTCTGTTTTGGTTTAAAATTAATCACTATTTAAATTCATTATAAAGATAATTAATTTTTAACGAGACAAATAATTTTAAATCTTATCAATTTGTTAAAAATTAGGCATAATAACTCATCTTTTAAAAGGATAAAACGGCTAAATAAATTAACTTTGTAATTCATAATTAAATCATTATTGCCATGAGTTACAGAATAGAAAAAGATACTATGGGCGAGGTAAAAGTACCAGCCGATAAACTTTGGGGCGCTCAAACAGAACGCTCAAGAAATAACTTTAAAATTGGACCTTCTGCGTCTATGCCCTTAGAAATTGTTTACGGCTTTGCTTATCTAAAAAAAGCTGCCGCTTATACAAATTGCGAATTAGGTGTTTTAGATATTGAAAAAAGAGATTTAATTGCACAAGTTTGCGATGAAATTTTAGAAGGCAAGCTCGACGACCAATTTCCGTTAGTTATTTGGCAAACGGGTTCTGGTACACAGAGTAATATGAATGCTAACGAAGTAATTGCGAATAGAGCACACCAATTAGCTGGAAAAGTTGTTGGTGAAGGCGAAAAAACGATTCAACCGAATGATGATGTAAACAAATCACAATCATCTAACGATACCTTCCCTACTGGAATGCATATCGCAGCTTATAAAAAAATAGTTGAAACTACTATTCCTGGAGTAAAACAATTAAGAGAAACTTTAAAGAAAAAATCTGAAGCTTTTAAAAGCGTTGTAAAAATTGGACGTACGCATTTAATGGATGCAACACCGTTAACGTTAGGACAAGAAATTTCGGGTTATGTAGCACAATTAGATTACGGCTTAAAAGCTTTAGAAAACACTTTAGCACACTTAAGCGAATTAGCTTTAGGAGGAACAGCGGTTGGAACAGGTTTAAATACTCCAAAGGGTTATAGTAAACGTGTTGCCGAATATATTGCAGATTTTACTGGATTACCTTTTATAACTGCTCCAAATAAATTTGAAGCCTTAGCTGCACATGATGCTATAGTTGAAACACACGGTGCATTAAAACAACTTGCCGTTTCTTTAAATAAGATTGCAAACGATATTAGAATGATGGCTTCTGGTCCTCGTTCAGGTATTGGAGAAATTATAATCCCTGCTAACGAACCAGGAAGTTCTATTATGCCAGGAAAAGTTAACCCAACACAATGTGAGGCCTTAACAATGGTTTGCGCTCAAGTTATAGGTAACGATGTTGCTATTTCTGTTGGAGGTATGCAAGGCCATTATGAGCTAAACGTTTTTAAACCTGTTATGGCTGCAAACTTTTTACAATCGGCACAATTAATTGGTGATGCTTGTAAAAGTTTTGAAGAAAACTGTGCTTCTGGTATTGAACCAAACCAAGAAGTAATTACTAAATTAGTAAACAACTCATTAATGCTTGTTACTGCTTTAAACACAAAAATTGGTTACTACAAATCTGCTGAAATTGCTAATACAGCTCATAAAAACGGAACAACTTTAAAAGAAGAAGCCGTTAATTTAGGTTATGTTACAGCCGAAGATTATGATGCTTGGGTAAAACCAGAAGAAATGGTTGGTAGCTTAAAATAATTACCAGTAATATATAAATTTTAAAACCCTCAGGATTGATTTTCAATTCTGAGGGTTTTTTATTATAAAATTATTTCTGAATTAAAAAAGCAAACTCAACCAGCTACAAAATTAAGCATCTACCCTATTCTCGGTTTTTTCGCTCTTTTCCCTGCATTTAATTTGTAGGTATAACTTAGTATAATGTAACGTCCTAAACTTTCCGAAATGGTTTCTTCAAAATAGTTTTATTATACTGATATTTTTAAAATTCATGAAGATAATTTTAATGGCTAAAATTGGAATACTTCATAAATAACAATGACATACTACCAAGATTGTATGCCTAAATAAATTACACACAAAACTTATAGTACATTTTGAAACAAAAAAAGCCCAACGATATAACACCATTGAGCTTTGTTTGTTTCAAAATAGTTGACTCTAATTAAATATCAATAGAGTTAATTATAGTGCTCCCCATTCTTTTAGAGATTCCGTATTCATTTTGATATAACCATCATTTCCTGCTTCTTTAGAAAGAATTAAAGATTGTTTAGCTGCTTTAATTGCACCTTCCTTATCTCCGTTTGCTGCATGAATTAATGCTTGTCTACGTAAATAATAAAAACGAGGTTTCCCTTTTGTCATATCCACAGCTTTATCAATCCATTCTGTAGCTTGTTTCATGTCTTTCCCTTCAGCTAAGTAGTATGCTGCCGCTGCATAGTAATCTCCTTCGCCTGGACCATTCATTACTTTATCAATACCTGCTAAAACAATTTCTTCAGTAGGAACTGTAAATGGTAAAGCCGCATAAGAATTCTCCCAAAGAAGTTCTAAAGTTGCTCCATTATTTGTAATATTGTTAATATCAATAGTAAAAGTTTCTACTACAAAAGGAATAGGTTCAACAACTACTTTCGCAGATGCTACAACTTTGGTATCATCCCATTTTTTTGGAGTTCCCCAATTGCTTGTGTCATTATAAAAAAGAAACTCCCATTCTGTTGCTGAAATTAATCGAGTAAATAAGGCATAAGAACCAGCTTTAACTCTTTTACCTGCAATCTTTATATCATCGCTAAAGGTAATTATAGTATTCTCATTAGCACCTGTTCTCCAAATTGTTCCAAAACTTTCCAAGTCTCCAAAAACTTTACGCCCTTTAACACCTGGTCTAGAATACTCGATAGTTACATCTGTTAATCCAACTTTTTGTTCAAACTTAGCTTTTGGACTAGGTTGTGGAGTTTCAATCTGTGCATTTACAGTATAAACTGTAGTAAATGCTAATAAAATTAATAATAGTTTTTTCATTTTAGTTTTAATTATTTATAAGCTATAAAATTACACATCAAAATACTGATTATTGTTAACAAAAGCTTAAAAAAGCGAAGTAATAAAAAACAAGGTAAACAACCGAAAAACGGCAATTATCAAAACATTAAAAAGAATCCTTGTTTTTTCATTAAAAACTAAAAAATAACCAAAATCTAACATATAAAGTACTCAATCATTAAAATTTAGCTAAATATTTACTATTAATTCAAGAAATTTATAATATTTTATTATATTGTCGAATTGTGAATAATACACAGCGTGTTTTATTACAAAAAATTTATTAGAAAAACGATTATTACATATGGAACTTATTGAAAAAGCGGTTGAATTTGAACAACGCAAACATACTTTTAAAACTACAAGTGAAAGAATAGAAGCTTCAAGAGAAGTTAAAGACCTTATTTTGAGCCTAAACGACGTATACAAAGTTGACAAAGACCAAGAAATCATGGACTTAATGAAGCGATTGACGGCGGTAAAACAAAAAATAGAAAAAAGATTAAAAGGAAGGCCATAAACCAACCTAACTCCTTATTAGTACTATCATAATAGAAAATGCTAATCAAGGAATAATTTACTTTATAAAAAAAAACAGTATTTCATAATTATGAAATACTGTTTTTTTTATTGGCAAAAATTAAGTTTTTGCTATATATATTCTTCTAATTACTTTTTATAATACTTCACATGTCCTCGATAAGCGAAAGCTCCTAAAACAGCCACAATACCACAAGCAATAACAATAAATTTAACACTCACAATTTGATCACCACTAGCGTAACTATGTAGCCCTGCTAAGTAGAAATTCACTCCAAAATAAGTCATTAATATACTAGCAAAAGCTATTATAGACCATAGGTTAAAGAACCAACGCCCTCTTAATCCTGGCACCAAACGCATGTGTATAACAAAAGCATAAATCATAATACTAATAAGCGCCCAAGTTTCTTTTGGATCCCAGCCCCAATAGCGCCCCCAACTTTCGTTGGCCCACATACCTCCTAAAAAGTTTCCTATGGTTAGCATAACCAAACCTACGGTTAAAGCCATTTCGTTTATTACCGTTAGCTCCTTAATGTTGAGTAACATTTTATCTTTATTATCCTTATTGGTGAAAATCATTAAGAATAAAGATACTACTCCTAAAATCATTCCTAAAGTAAAAGGCCCATAACTCGCTACAATTACCGCAACGTGAATCATTAACCAATAACTATTTAATACGGGTTGTAAATTTGCTATTGCTGGATCCATCCAGTTCCAATGTGCAATCATTAAAATCATTGCTGTTACAAATGCAGTTGACGCCATGGTTAAATCACTTTTTCTACCAAAAAGCAATCCGAATAGCATAGTAGCCCAAGCCACATAAATCATAGATTCGTAAGCATCACTCCATGGTGCATGGCCAGATAAATACCAACGTACAATTAAACCTGCTGTATGCAATATAAACAAACCAATAACTATAAACTTAAAGACTTTAATAGCCGTATTTAAACCTTTACTGTGTGATTTAAATATTTGAATAATTAATAATACAAACATTAACGTACCTGCGTACATATACCAACTAAATAATTTTTTAAAAATATCATATTTGTTATATAATACTTCTGTTTTCACCTTTTGATCACTTAACATAACCGAACCACCGTACCTATGCTGTGTATCTTTAAAAGCTTTTAGCAGTTTTGAAGCTTGAGAGAAATCGCCAGATTTTTTAGCTGAATTTAAAGTGTATAAATATGCTAAGAATCCACTTTTTACAAAATTATTGTAAAGTGAATCTTTTATAACCGTTGGATCTTCTTTATAATCGAAATTAGAAATCCATTTATGGTTATCATCATTAGGAATTGGGAATATTTTTAACGAACGTCCTTCAACCGTATTGAATAATAAATTTACACGTTGATCGGCTTCTTTAAATTCTTTCTGAAAACCATTTGGCACTTGCGCTTTGTATGCTTCATCTAAATAAGGTGCTAAAATATACTCTCCCCTTTCGGTGAAAAAATCGGCCAGAGTAGCATATTGTTCATCTAAATCCACACCAATCATATGGCGTATAGAATCGGCCTTTTTAGTTTTTAAGTAAATTATAGGCACATTGTACCATAATTGCGGACTTTCTTGAATAGATAAAAACACTTGGTTGGCATCAAAATTTTCGTAAGAATCATGCTTACTTAACTTTCTCAGCATTTCCGAAGCGTAAGTATTTATAGGCATCATACGCCCGCTTAAATCCTGAATCACCAAATTTCCAAATTCTGATGCATGTGCCTTAGGAGTAATATTAGCTCTTAAAACAGAATCTATTTGTGTTTTTGTAGGTTTGTTATTATGGTTATGCCCGTCGTTTGCCGAATGCTCTTGAGCAAACCCTTGTAATCCAAAACACAGCATAACAACGGCTAAGGTCTTGGCTTTTTTAGCTTTTAACTTTTCGAGTTGCTTTTTTAAATCACCAAAACGAGAATGCTTAGAAAACAAAATCGACATCATTCCAAAATACAGCATAAAATAACCAATATAAGTGATTAACGATCCCCAATAATCATGATTTACAGAAAGTATAGTTCCTTTTTCATCTGGATCGAAACCTGATTGAAAAAAGCGATAACCACCATGATCTAAAATATTATTCATAAAAATTTTATAATCAAAATCACCTTCTTTTTCATCCAAAACAGTTACTTCACTAGAATAAGCAGAATATCCTCTTTCTGTTCCTGGATAACGTTCAGCCTCAAAATCGTTCAATTTAATTGAAAAAGGCAATTCTAATTTCTTAGAACCGTACTTAAAAGCGAAATCTAATCCACCAACCTTTATTTGTTTAAAACTACTGTTTGATCCTTTTCCTCCAAGTAACCCTACATTTTGAGTTTCACCATTAGCAGTAACTTTTAAAACTAGACCATCTTCATTGTTTTTAAGGAATTCTGCTTTTTTAACTACATCAAAAACACCTTTTACAACAGGTTTTGGAAATACAATTTGCATGTTACCAATAGAATACCCAGAACGTAAATGTAAAGGCTGTATGCTATCTTTTACAAGTAAACCTTTAGCACGCGTTGCCATAGTCATGTATTCCCCATCAAAAGGAGAATTAATGGTTAGGTTATCGTTTTCTAAAGTAATATTTATAGCGCCATCGGTTGGTTTATTTAATGCAAATAATACATTGTGCACACTAGATACTTGACCTACTTTTAAGAAATGATTATGCGGACCACTAGTTCCTGCTTCTACTATTTTTAAATAAGATTCGCCGTTTTCGTCTGGAATAATATCTTCCTCTGCTCCAACAATAAATTTTTCTAGTTGAATATTTATTGGCTTTTTATTGTACTCGCTGTTTATGTTAAAATCATTATCTAAACGTCCAGAGAAATCGACTTCATTTTCCAAAACACGACGTTGTGCAACGCCATCTATTTTAAAATCACCATCAATATATGCCGTTATATATGTTTTTTGAGAAAGAAATGAATTTTCAGTTTCACCTTCACGAATGGCCATCATGCCTTCAAAACTGGCATATCGCGTAATAAATGCACCTAAAAGAATAAAAATGAAAGCTAAATGCAGAATGAAAGTTGCCCATTTTTCTTTTTTGTATAATCTAAAACGAAAAATGTTACCAACAAAGTTAATTACAAAAAACACCATAATGCCCTCGAACCACCAAGTGTTGTAAATTAAATTACGTGTATATGGCGTTGGAGACATGTCTTGTCCGGCATCTAAAAAGGTACCTGTTGCCATGGCTGCGGCAAAAGCAAGAAATAATACAGATGTTAAACGCGTTGAAAAAAGTATGTTAGCTATTTTTTTTTGCATAGTTAGGCCTTTTTAAGGTCGTGCAAATTTAATGATTTAAGTTTATTCTAAAGTGTTAAAACTGTGATAAAAAATTGATAAGAAACCATTGAAATATGATGAGAACTACACACCTAAAAATAAAATATTTCTTACAAAAAAAATTAAGTTTTATCATTAAACTCAAGTAAAACAGAAACATTAAGGTCTTAAAATCGAGCTACTTCCCCATTCTAGCTTCAAACATTTTTAAATATAAGAATGATCCCATTTTTCGGGCTTTAAATTTCGCGTTTTGTGCAAAGTCGCCTTCAAAAAGCTCATCGATGGTTTCTAACCAGAGGTTTAGCCAAAGTCCGAAATGGCGTTCACTAATTTTATTTTTATTATCGGCATCTACTTTTATATGAGTTTCAAGCGGATTACCTGTGTATTTTGTTTTTAGAAATAAAGAGGCCTCCCAGAAAGTTGTAAGACGTTCGAGATGGGCATCCCAATCTTTTATAACGTCGTTAAAAAAAGGCGATAAAACTTTATCTTGCCTCACTTTTTTATAAAATGAAGAAACAAGTAAATATACATCTTCGCGGGTTTCGAGATCTTTTTTCATGTTTCAAATTTACTGCTTATTTTATTATTACTGAAAGGTTGACGGCGCTTACATTGATTTTTTTTGATTTAAAAAGAGGTCTAAATAAAAATAAAAAAGCTCCTTCTTTTTTAATTATGAAAAACTAACGGGTAACTGCCAATAAAAATTAATATATAAACTAAAATTTTGTGGCAAGAACTAAATTTCCGAATACATCTGTAAAGAATTGAACGACCTGTTTGAGATCCCCGACCAAAGGAAGGGAGCGAGTAGTGAAATATTTATATTCATGAGTTCTTTAATTTAAAATAGAAATCAACGAATAAAGTCCGACCCTTGGGGTACGCGCAAATTATTTTGATTTATTAATTTGTTATTGATAATTGGTTAGTATTTTTGCAAGATGATTTCAGTAGTAATTTTAGGGGCTGGCAATGTGGCTAGCCATTTGTATAGAGGATTTCGAGAGGCAGATAATGTAACTGTTTCTCAATGGTATAACAGGAGTTTAGATTCGATTTCGGAGCATAGCAACGAGGTTGATATTACAGACGATTTAACGAATTTAAAGCTTGCCGATGTTTATATTTTGGCAGTTAGTGATGACGCTATTGGTGCGCTATCGGAACAACTTCCCTTTGAAGACCGTGTAGTTGTGCATACTTCGGGTGGTGTTGGTGTTTACGATTTAGATAAAAAACACAGACGTGGCGTGCTGTACCCGCTGCAAAGTTTTACCAAGGGTGCGGAATTGGATTTTGCCGATGTACCAATTTGCATTGAAACGATTGATAAAAAAAGTTTCCCGATGTTAAAGGAATTAGCCTTAAGTTTAGGTGGCCCGATACAGAAGGTTAATAGCGACCAACGGCGTGTGCTACATTTGGCGGCTGTTTTTGTGAATAATTTCACGAATCAGTTATATAGAATTGGCCATGAAATTACAGAAAGTGAAGGAGCAGAATTTGATATCTTGAAACCGTTGATATTAGAAACGGCAAAAAAAATAGAGCATTTATCGCCATTTAGAGCGCAAACTGGACCTGCTATTCGCCGTGATAAAAAAACGATTAAAAAGCACTTGAGAATTTTAGATAATAATATTGAGCATAAAAAGATTTACGAACTACTAACATCGTCAATACAGAAAACACATGGAAGAAAAAAGTTATAAAGAATATTTGGAACACATTACAACCTTTGTTTTTGATGTTGATGGGGTACTTACTGATGGTACCGTTTCAGTTTTAACAAACGGAGAAATGCTAAGAACTATGAATGTTAAAGACGGTTATGCCATTAGAGCTGCTGTTGATAAAGGTTATAACATGTGTATTATTTCTGGAGGTAAAAATGAGGGCGTGCGCAAACGATTAGAAGGTTTAGGTATTAAGGATATTTATTTGGGGGCGCAAAATAAAATTGAGCAATTGAATGATTATTTCACGAAAAATGATATTAAATCGGAAAACGTACTTTTTATGGGTGACGATATTCCAGATTACCCTGTAATGAAAGGGATTGGCTTACCTTGTTGTCCGCAAGATGCCGTACCAGAAATTAAAGGTATCTCTAAATATATTTCGCATAAAAAAGGTGGTAAAGGCGCTGTTCGTGATGTTATTGAACAGGTTTTGAAGGTGCAAGGGAAATGGAGTGGTTTTTTCTCTGCTCAGTTTGACTAAAAAAAGAAGACGATTTTCGGGTATGCTTTTTCTCTAAGACTATTGTTCTGTGCCTTTATTCATTTTAACTATTTATTTAATTGATAGATGCTTAACTTATTAAACCTTATTCGTTGGAAGAATTTATTAATGATTGCTCTAGCTCAATTATTATTAAAATACGCACTTTTAGAGCCTTTTGGAATAGCGACGAGTTTGGATGGTTTTGGTATTTTTCTTTTAATTTTTGCCACAATTTGCATTGCTGCAGCGGGCAATATTATTAACGACATTTATGATGTGGAGACCGATTTTGTAAACAAACCACATAAACTTATTGTTGGTAATTCAATTTCGGAAAAAACGGCTTACAACCTATTTATTATTTTTAATATTATTGGTGTTGGTGTTGGATTCTATATTTCGCATTTAGTTGGGAAAAGTCCATTTTTTTCACTTTTTGTTATTATTTCTGCTTTGCTTTACGTTTACGCTACTTATTTAAAACGCACGCTTTTAATAGGAAATATTGTTATTTCAATCTTAGTTGGTTTAAGCGTCTTAATTGTTGGGATTTTCGAATTACTACCTGTACTTACTTTAGAAAACAGAGCCATTCAACTCACTTTTTTTAAAATTATTCTAGACTATGCTATGTTTGCATTTCTGCTTAATTTATTGCGAGAAATCGCCAAAGACTTAGAAGATATCGACGGTGACTACAAAGCAGGAATGAATACTTTACCCATTGCTATTGGTAGAGATAGAACCACTAAAGTCTTATTTGTTTTATCGATAATACCGATATTTTTGATAATTTATTATGTTGTAAATTCGTTATATACAGATATTTTTGCTGCTGGTTATTATATATTTTTTATTATAGGCCCCATAATCTTTACGAGCATTAAATTGTTTAGCGCTAAAACTAAAAAAGATTATCATTTTATTAGTGATTTATTAAAATTGGTTATGTTTTTTGGAGTGCTTTCACTGTTAATTTATTATTTTAATTTGAAAGCTTAACTGTTCTAAATAGTCTACAAGGCCTTTAAAAAACAGGAAAAATACTTTGAATTGAATATAAAATTCATAAGTTAACCCTTTATCATTTCTCAATAACACTATCTAAATATGTTAAAAGAAAAATTAAAAAACTATAATATTATTCTTGCTTCTGGCTCACCACGCAGGCAACAATTTTTTAAAGACTTGGGTTTAGATTTTAAAATTAGACTTAAGCCTGTAAAAGAAGAATATCCAAATCGATTAACTCATTTTGAAATTAGTAATTATTTAGCACAACTAAAAGCACTTCCTTTTAAAGAAGAATTACAAAAAAATGATATTTTAATTACCAGCGATACTATTGTTTGGAACGATAACAAAGCACTTGGAAAGCCTAAAGATGAAGCCGATGCTTTCAATATTTTAAAATCATTAAGTAATAAAACTCACGAAGTGATTACTTCGGTCTGCTTTACCACCAAAACATCCGAAAAAACACTATACTCTATTACTAAAGTTACTTTTAAAGACTTTACAGATGAAGAAATTACTTATTATATAAAAACATCAAAACCTTTTGATAAGGCAGGTGCTTACGGTATTCAAGAATGGATTGGACAAATTGGTGTTACCAAACTAGAAGGCTCTTATTTTAATGTTATGGGTTTGCCAACGCACTTGGTTTACCAAACACTGAATAACATTGCCAATAAACCATTTTAAAAGTAAAATAAAAACACTTGCTGTGCTTTCCAACGTATATTTGCAGCGAATTTTAAAACCTTAAAACATGCAGTTTTTGGATACCTTTCAAAATGAATTAATAAGTACAGCAATTGTACTTATCGTTTTGTTCATTATTAGATATTTAATTCATTTTGCCATTACCAAAATTGGACGTAAAAGCGGTATAAATGACGCCCGAGTTCGCTTAATTCGTCGTTATATTACCGTAACCTTGTTTTTAATAGCAATTTTAATAGAATCTTTTATATTTGGAGCACAAGTCCACGATTTGGCAGTTGTTTTTTCTTCCGTTTTTGCTGTTATTGGTATTGCGCTGTTTGCTATTTGGTCAATTTTAAGCAACATAACTTCTGGTATTATTATGTTTTTCAACTTCCCATATAAAGTGGGTGATAAAATTGAAATTCACGATAAAGATTTCCCTATAAGAGCCATTATTGAAGATATTAGAGCTTTTCAAATTCATTTAAGGTTAGATAATGGCAATTTAGTAACCTACCCTAACAATCTAATGTTACAAAAAGCCGTAACTTTAATTCAAAAAGATGCCATTGATGAGGCTCATGATGACGGCGTAGATGCTATTTAAATAATCTATATCTTTATCTAAATATTTTTCCTAATGGCAAAAACGAGAAAACACAATTATAAAAAAAAGGCAGGCCAAATACCGGGAACAGCTATTTATACCGGTTCAAAATCTTCAGAAAAACTATTTATTGAAGTATTTGATTACAATGAAAAAAGATTTACTGAAAAACATTTAACCGATGTTTCGGAAACCATCCAATACAAAGGAAGTGATTCCATTACTTGGATAAACATAAATGGCTTAAACCATGTTGAAGAAATTGAAAAACTTTCTACGCACTATGAATTTCATCCGCTTGTATTAGAAGATATTGTAAACATTTCTCAACGCCCAAAAATTGATGAATACGACAATTACTTTTTTATTGTTTTAAAGATGCTTTATTATGATAAGGACGAAAAAATAATCTCGGAGCAAGTCAGCTTTATTTTAGGCAAAGACCATGTATTGTCTTTCCAAGAATCTGAAGGTGATGTTTTTGATGCCGTTAGAGAGCGTATTAGACATGGGAAAGGAAGAGTTAGAAACATGAATTCCGACTATTTACTTTATGTATTAATAGATGCTGTAGTGGATTATTATTTCAATATTATAGAAATATTAGGCGATAAAATTGAAGATTTTGAAACTGATATTTTTAATGGAAATGCTACGGAAGATGTAAGTCAGAACATTCAAAATTTAAAACGTGAAATTTTAAAAGTGCGCCGCGCCATTTTCCCACTTCGCGAAGTTATAAACCGTATTGAAAAAACTGACAACGAATTAATTTCAAAACAAACTCTAAATTATTACAGAGATGTTTACGACCATTTAATTCAAGTCGCTGAAAACATCGATATTTACCGCGAAATGATTTGGAGTTTAATGGATATGTACATGACTACCATTAGCAATAAAATGAACGAAGTAATGAAAGTACTTACTATTATGGCTTCCATTTTTATTCCGTTAACATTTATTGCAGGCATTTACGGCATGAATTTCGAAAACATTCCTGAGTTACACTACCACAATTCCTATTACATTCTTTGGTGCGTTATGATTGCTATTTTTATTGGAATGATTATCTATTTTAAACGAAAAAAGTGGCTTTAACTTCAATAAACACATATTAAAACCTATTAGCGACAAACACGGAAAAACATAAAGTTAAAGAAACATTAAAACCGTCATATACCCTTTCAATCTTTGTTATATTTGATGCTTAGCTAACTATATATTTATGCAAAGTTCAAAATATTATCTTTTATTACTAGTTTTAACTGTTTCCCTTTCACAGGCACAAAAACCAAAAACACCAGCATCTAACGAGGTTTACGAATCTATCCAAAAACTTAATTTTTTAGGTTCAGTTTTATATGTTGCAGCTCATCCCGATGATGAAAACACAAGATTAATCTCATACCTTTCTAACGAGGTAAAAGCTAGAACAGCCTATCTTTCTTTAACACGTGGCGATGGTGGTCAAAACCTAATTGGTCCAGAAATAAGAGAATTACTAGGCGTTATTAGAACTCAAGAATTATTAGCAGCTAGACGCGTTGATGGTGGAGAACAATTTTTTTCTAGAGCCAATGATTTTGGTTACTCTAAACATCCAGACGAAACTTTACAAATTTGGAATAAAGATCAAGTTTTAAGCGATGTTGTTTTGGCAATCCGCCAGTTTAAACCCGATGTTATTATTAATAGGTTCGATCACAGAACTCCTGGAAGCACGCACGGTCACCATACTAGTTCTGCCATTTTAAGCTTAGAAGCCTTCGATTTAGCAAACAATAGCTCCTCTTATCCAGAACAATTAAAACAAACTTCTTTATGGCAACCAAAACGCATATTTTACAACACGAGTTGGTGGGCTTACGGTAGTGAAGAAAAATTTAATGCAGTCGATAAAAGCAACATGTTAAATTTTGATATTGGGGTATATTATCCGTTAAAAGGTCTGTCTAACAACGAAGTTGCTGCACAAGCTAGAAGCCAGCATTTATGTCAAGGTTTTGGGCGCACATTAGAGCGCGGTTCGCAAACAGAATATATTGAATTTTTAAAAGGAGATCCATTAAGTGAAAACAAAGATATTTTTAATGGAATTGACACCTCATGGAATCGAGTAAAAGGAGGAAAAGCCATTGGTGATATTTTATATGAAGTTGAAAATAATTTCAATTTCAAAAACCCTTCAGAACATATTCCGCAATTAATTGAAGCCTATAAATTACTTCAGAACATAGACGACGACCATTGGAGAATTCAAAAAACTAAAGAATTAAAATCTATTATAGAAATGTGTGCTGGTTTGTATTTAGAGGCATCGGCAGAAACGCCTTGGGCAACCCAAAACGAAATAGTTAAATTAGATATTGAAGTTTTAAACCGAAGTAATCAAAACATTACTTTAGAAAGTATTAAAAACGCAAACGCTATAAATATTGCAAAACATATTGAATTAAAAGAAAACACAAAATTCAACTTCAAAGAAACCTTTAAAATAGGAAGTCATCAACAACCAACAACACCATATTGGCTTACTAAAAAAGGAACTTTAGGTATGTACCAAGTGGATGATACAAATTTAATAGGCTTACCCGAAACACCACGAGTTTACAAAGTGGATTTCAATCTTCTTATTAATAACACACCCATTACATTCACAAAAAATGTGGTGTATCGATTTTCTAAACCAGATAAAGGTGAGTTGTATCGTCCATTTGAAATTATCCCAGAAGTTTCGGCAAAAATCACAGAAAATGTTATTATTCTAAATTCCAATGCCCAGCATGATATTTCAGTAATTGTAAAAGCTGGACGTGATAATTTAGAAGGGTCGGTAGAAGTTTGCCATCCTAAAGATTGGAGTATATTTCCAAAAAATCAAAAAATTTCAATTAAAAATAAAGGAGAAGAACAAACTTTAGTATTCACCGTAATTCCTCCTAAAACTCAAAGCGAAGGTATTATTAGCCCTATCGTACATATTGGCGATAAAGATTATACCAAAGAATTAATTTCAATTGATTATGATCACATTCCTTTCCAAACGGTTTTACTACCAAGCGAAAGTAAAATTGTGCGCTTAGATATTAAAAAGAAAGGCGAAAATATTGCTTATATTCAAGGTGCTGGCGATGTGGTTCCTGAGAGTTTGCAACAAATTGGATATAATGTCCGTATTTTAAAACCCGACGAAATTAATGCAGAAACATTAAGCCGTTTTGATGCTATTGTTGTAGGAATTAGAGCCTATAACACCGTTGAAGAATTAAAGTTTAAGCAAGAATTACTGTTTAATTTTGTCGCTCAAGGCGGAAATATGATTGTGCAATACAATACCAATCGTCGTTTAAAAGTTGACAATTTAGCACCATTCAGATTAGAACTTTCTCGTGATAGAGTTACCGATGAAACCGCCGATGTTACTTTTCTAAATCCAGAGCATCCTATTTTAAATTACCCAAATAAAATTACCCAAAATGATTTTGAAGGATGGACGCAAGAACGTGGGCTTTATTTCCCTAATAAATGGGCGCCCACCTTCACTCCTATTCTATCAATGCATGATAAAGGTGAAACAGACAAAAAAGGAAGCTTACTCGTTGCAAAACATGGTAATGGTTATTTTATTTATACTGGTTTAAGTTTTTTTAGAGAATTTCCGGCAGGAGTTTCTGGAGCTTATAGACTGTTTGCTAATATGCTTTCTATTGGTAAAGAAGATTTAAAACAAGAGGCAAAACTAAACGATTAACTATGGAAGAAAAACAACCAAAAAAACAAGTTTGGCTAAAATTATATTCTTTAGTTCTAATTGCCAACGCTATCTATTTCGTCCTTTTTTACTTAATAACAAAAGCCTTTTAATTTATGCAAACTTTAAATTGGATCGATTGGGTAGTGCTTTGTGTAACTTTAATAGCTATAGTAGCTTACGGCACGTACCAAACCCGAGGTAGCCGTAATGTACAAGATTATTTAAAAGGAGGAAATACATCAAAATGGTGGACCATCGGTCTTTCGGTAATGGCAACCCAAGCCAGTGCCATCACCTTTCTTTCAACGCCTGGGCAAGCTTTTAACGACGGTATGGGCTTTGTACAATTCTACTTTGGCTTACCTATTGCCATGGTAGTTATTTGTATGGTTTTCATTCCATTATACCACAGATTAAAAGTTTATACAGCATACGAATTTCTAGAAAACCGCTTCGACTTAAAAACTCGAACATTAACGGCCATTCTGTTTTTAATACAACGTGGCTTGGCAGCAGGAATTACCATTTTTGCACCTGCAATTATTCTTTCCGTAGTTCTTAAATGGGATTTACTGACACTAAATATTGTTATCGGGTTTCTAGTCATTATTTACACCGTTTCCGGAGGAACACGCGCTGTAAACGTAACTCAAAAACACCAAATGGTCGTTATTTTTATCGGGATGCTTGTTGCTTTCTTTTTAATTGTTAGTAAGCTTCCGCAAGATATTACATTCAGTAAAGCACTTGATATTGCTGGAGCTAGTGGTAAAATGGAAGTTTTAGATTTTTCATTCAACTTAAATAATCGTTACACCTTTTGGAGTGGTATTATTGGCGGTACATTTTTAATGTTATCCTATTTCGGGACCGATCAAAGCCAAGTACAGCGCTACCTTTCTGGCAAATCTGTTAAAGAAATGCAACTTGGTTTAATTTTTAATGGACTTTTAAAAATACCTATGCAATTCTTTATTTTATTGGTAGGCGTTATGGTTTTCGTGTTTTATCAATTTAATGAAGCTCCTGTAAATTTTAATCCAACAGCAACAGAAGTTGTTTTAAATTCTAAATATGCCGATGAATTTAAAACCCTTCAAAATGAACAAAAAACAATTTTTAACGATAAGCAAAATATCATTAAATCTTTTTTAAATTCTGATAATCCAGAAGCATCAAAACAAATCGCTTTAGCCAATGAAGCCAATGATAAATTGCGACAAAAAGCTAGAGATTTAATTGATAAAGCTTCGGAAAGTGAAAGTATAAAAATAGAAAGCAACGATAAGGATTATGTTTTTATTCATTTTATTCTGAATAATTTACCACGCGGACTAATCGGTTTACTTTTAGCAGTAATTTTAAGCGCAGCCATGTCGAGTACTGCAAGTGAATTAAACGCTTTAGGCTCTACAACAACCATAGATTTATACAAACGAAATACTAGCGAAAAAACAGAAGAAGAAATGGTAAGAGCCTCACGTTGGTTTACATTTGCTTGGGGAATTATTGCTATAGGTGTAGCTTGTGTTGCCAATTTAGCCGAAAACTTAATTCAGCTTGTAAATATTATTGGATCTATTTTTTATGGCAACGTTTTAGGTGTGTTTTTGTTAGCTTTTTTCTTTAAATTTGTAAAAGGAAATGCCGTATTTATAGGAGCCTTAATAACGCAATTTATTGTAATTGCATTATATCTTTTAGACTTAAACAATCTTATTAACTTGCCATTTTTATGGTTAAATTTTGTGGGTTGTGCTATTGTAATCGCAATTTCATGTATAATTCAAATACTTATTCCAAATGAAAAACCAATCACAAGTTAAAACAATAAACTGGGGTATTATTGGCTTAGGAAGTATTGCTAATAAATTTGCAACAGATTTATTAACTATTCCAGACGCTAAACTTTACGCTGTAGCATCGCGATCACAAGATAAAGCAGATCTTTTTGCTGATAAATATAGCGCTACCAAAGCATATGATAGTTATGAAGCCTTGGCAAACGACAAAAATATAGACGCCATTTACATTGCCACACCTCACGCTTTACATAAAGAAAACACCTTGTTATGCTTAGAAAAAGGCATAGCAGTTTTATGCGAAAAACCTTTTGCTATGGACGCTCAAGAAGTTAGTATTATGATAGCGAAAGCCAAAGAAAAAAACGTGTTGCTAATGGAAGCGCTTTGGACTTACTTTTTACCGCATTATCAGTTTGTTTTAAAGGAATTGAAAAATGAAACTTACGGTAAGCTTTTAAAAGTGGAAACCGATTTTGGTTTTCATCGTGATTTTGATAATTCAGCAAGATTATTTAATAAATCGCTCGGTGGTGGAAGCCTACTCGACATTGGGATTTACTCAATTTTTACAGCCTTATCAACTTTAGGTATTCCAGAAAAAATGGAAGCCGAAGCTACGTTTTTTAAAAATGGTGCAGATTCATCTTGCAATATTTCCTTTAGTTATAAAAATGGTAAAACCGCGAAACTAAAAAGCACACTTTTGGAAGATACTCCAACCGAAGCTATTTTTTATTGTGAAAATGGAACTATTAAAATTAATACCATGTTCCACATGCCTACCACGGTAACTGTGATCGCTAATGGAGAAGAAAAAACTTTAGATTTTGGGTATAAAACTATTGGGTATAACTACGAGGCTATTCACTTTAATGAATTGATCCGTGCTGGAAAAACAGAAAGTGATATTATGACTTTCGAGTTTAGTGAAAAACTTATAAATACTCTAGATACCGTTAGAAACCTTATTAAACTAGAATATTAAAATCATATTTTCTTTAATAAATTATAAATCTGTCCGATAAGTTCAAAATTAACTTATCGGGCATTTTTGTTATATGGCTTAATCAAAACTTAGTGTAAAGCATGATCTTTAACTTGTGTAAACTATGTCACTTAACAAACAGCAATGAAACAGAAGTACACATATAAAAATAATCGGAATTTATTGAAAAATATAAATTTTGAATACTTTGAAACTTATTCTCTTCAGCGAGGAGAAAAGCTTGAGAAGAAAATCAAATCTTTAGAATCTGAATTTGATAAAATTAAATCCAAAACTGACCGAAATGAAACGCTAAAAAATAGATTATCTGAATTTCACTCAAGTAATTGTCAATAAGAAAGGAGAATCTCATTTTTCAGCAATAAATTTCAGAACAAAATAAATAATTTCTATATCTAAACGGGTTGAAAAGAAATATACTTTTCAGCCCGTTTATTTTACTTGTATTTAGAGCTAATCCTATTATACTTCAATTAAATACTTTCAATTTTTTTTATGTAAATTCCATTAAAACAATCGTCTGCACAATTTTCATGAACATAACCGCATGTTGAAATTAATCCATCATTTTCAGTTTCAAAATAAACCTTGGAATTATCTCTATCAATCAACCATTCATTTTCGGCTTTATCATAAACTTCATCTAACGTTAAAGCTTCCGCTCCAGCGTATTTGTGATCCCCTATTTCATCCTCATTTTCGGTCCACTCCAATTCTTCATCTGTAATATCTTCAGATAAATCGTCAGTAATAAAATATTCAAAGTGTCTTTTAATTATTACACCATTAGCAACGGTGATAGTAGTCTCCGAATACCAACCAACCCAAGAACTTTTAATAACAATATATTTATATGAATTATTGTTAGATATTTTAAATTCCTCTAGAACTTGATGACTAACTTCAAAACCATTTTTATGCGAAATATCATCAGATTCACAAGATAACATCAAGTTTCCCAATAAAATTAATGCGATAAGATAAATTTTGTTATTCATACTTTTGAGTTTTATTTTCTAGATACACCTTTTTGAATTTGGTTGCGTAAGAAAACATAAAAAACTAATGTATTAAACAACTTGAAGTAGAATTTATAAAATGATTACGGAGAGTATAAAAAAGGAGATTTTTAGGACTAGCTCAAAAATCTCCTTTACTAAATTATATTTTATGCAAAGGCTCCAATAAAGGAATACCCTCATTTAACTTCTTTAATCTTAATAAAGCTTCAACATAATAGTAATCGGCATAAATAATAGAATAATCAATTTCTGAATTAGCAGGTGCATGACCTGTTGAATGCAATAAACATGCCGTATTAACGTCTTTACTTTGGTAGTTTTTCGACAACTCTTCTAACATCTTCTCTCCCTTTTCTCTATATTCTTTAGCTAAATTTTCATCTTTAGTAAAGGTTGATAATTCTAGGATGGCAGAAGCCACCACAGCAGCCGCAGAAGCATCTCTTTCTACGTTTGGAATATTTGGAGCATCGAAGTCCCAATAAGGTATTAAATCCTCAGGTAAACGGTCTAAATACACTTGAGTTACTTTTTGTGCAAAATCTAAATATTTAGGATCTTTTGTTTCTCTATAAACCATAGTGTAACCGTAAATAGCCCACGATTGTCCACGAGCCCACATACTGCTATCACTATAACCTTGGTGTGTTACTGCTTTAATTTTCTCACCTGTATCTTTATCGTAAATCACAACATGATAAGAACTATAGTCTGGTCTAAATTGATTTTCCATAGTTACATCGGCATGACTAACAGCCATGTCATACAACGCTTTATTATCACCATTTTTAGAAGCCCAGAATAGTAATTCTAAGTTAATCATGTTATCCATAATGGTGTTATGCTGCGGCCATTCCATATTAGGCACATCTCTTGGCCATGACAAAATAGTTCCCACATTAGGATTAAACAACGTTGCCAATGTATCTGCCGTTTTTAATATAACATCTTTATATTCTGGATTTTTAGTTAAACGATAACCATTACCGTAACTATTAAATACTTGAAAACCTAAATCGTGATCTAAAGCAGGTGTTACAGAAAGAGGTTTAAGATATTCTGTAAATTTATCTGCCGTTTGCTCCCATGTTTTTTCATTATTAAATTCATATAAATACCAAAGTTCTCCTGGCCAAAAACCGCTAGTCCAATCTTTATAATCTACATAACGCCATTCTTTACTACCTGGTGCAATATTTCTTGGAATATCACCTTCGGCTGGAACCAATTTTAAAGCACTCGAAGCCTGACCAACGCAATATGCTAATTGAGCATCAACATCAAAACTAGTTTCTAGTGCTACTTCACTTTTATTTTTGCCACAATTTATCATTAGAAGTGTTACAAAGAGCGCACCTAAAATTTGTAATTTCATATTCCTCATATTTAATATCTATAATTTTCTTACTTAATTTTTCAAGTTTCGATCATCTAATTATTGCGATTAAATTTCAATCGCAGACTACTTAATTTTATAATTCAATATTAGTAAGAATAAATATTTAACATCATAAATTATAGCGCAATTAGTATAAATTATAGTCGTATTTAATATAAAAGTGCTTTAAAATCAACAGATATCGAATTATCTCTATAAAATTTGACCTATTAAAAACTTACGGCCTGTTATATTTATTAAGCTTACCAAATACTCATAAATGAAAATTTTTAGATTAATAACAACAGAAAAGACACTCAAATATTAACAGGGTATTATTTTAAATTTACGCACAAAAAAAATCCCCTGATTAACTCAGAGGATTCTTTTATCTCAAATTAAATAACAACACTTCAATTTGTTATTAATTTACCTGTTTAATTCATTATGGCTATTAATTAGTAAATAAACAAGCTATCATTAAAGTAACTACGTTACTTTATTTTTTTATAAAAATATTGGTATAATACCATCTTCCATTTTCATTTTGTTCTGCAGATATATCAAAGTTTGTAAAATCTCCTTCAATATTATGGCGATGTCCTTCACTCTCTAACCAAGCTGTTACTAATGTTTTAGCCGAACTATAACCATAAGCAACATTTTCTGAGACTCTTTCTGCTCCTGTATGAGATTTTAAATACTCACTTCTTTTAAAAAAATAATCGTGTGAAATTTTATTATTTTCAAGCATATAATCGGTATGGCTATAAGCCACAGATTTTACAATATCCATATCCTCCAAAGGGTTTAATCCTTTAGACAGCCTGTAATCATTAATTAATTCCAAAGTTTCAACTTCAATTGTTTTGGATTCCATGGTAACTTCACTAATCACGATTGTTCCAGAATCATCATCCATACGCTCTGTAGAACAAGAAAAAGCAAACATGGCTATAAAAGCAAATAACGGAAGTTTAAAAAATGATTTCATAAGTAGGTAGGTTAAAAATTGTTGACTTGGTTCAACAAAGTTATACACCTACTTAAAAGAAAATGTTAACGAAATGTTAAAATCGATGAAAAACAAGCCTTTCATCGATTTTAAATGCTTTTTATCGCTGAAATACATATTTAATAAATCTAAAAATGTATTTCAACGACATTTTAAGAAGATAAGCGATTAACCAACCAATTATAATCCTCTTGAAGTTGATATCGAATTCTATCGTGTAATCTATTAGGTCGTCCTTGCCAAAATTCTATTTCAATAGGTTTTACAATATAACCTCCCCAATATTTAGGACGCAAAATAGGTTTGCCTTCATATTCTTTTTCTAATTCAGACAGTTTGTTTTCAAGATAAGCACGATCGGGAATAACTTCACTCTGGTGAGAAACTAAAGCTCCTAACTGACTCCCAACTGGACGCGACTCAAAATATCCGTCGCTCATGTTCTCTGCTATTTTTTCAGCTTTACCCTTTATAATAATTTGCCGCTCTGCACCATGCCAAAAAAAAGACAAACAAACATTTGGATTTACTGCAATAGCTTTTCCCTTTTCACTTTCATAATTTGTATAAAAAATAAAACCTTCATAAGTATAGCGTTTTAATAGTACAACCCTATTTTTAGGATAGCCATCTAATCCAAAAGTTGAAACCGTCATGGCATTTGTTTCATCTTCAGTAAAATGTAAATCTACCTCATGAAACCATTTTTGAAATAATTCCATTGGGTTTTCGGGCACTTCTTTTAAAAGCAATTCGCCTTTATCATAAGATTTTCTATAGTTACTTAAATCATTTTCCATAGATACAAAATAACAAAAAAAAATAATTCTATAAACTTTTTTAACGTAAGATTTTCCGAATATTAAGAGTGGTAAATAATAAAAAATACAATTCAAAATATTTTAATAACATGATGCATAAGAAAATAAAACTTTCCTTCGGAACGTACTATTTTTGTAACAAAATTATAATTTCAGAATTAAATGAAGGCGTACATTTTGATTGAAAAAAAAGGCTACATGATGATTAATAAAATCTTAGAGTTTTATGGTGAAGATGCTAAAGTTGATTTTATATCAAATAGAATAAACAATTACTCTGTAGACCCAAATAATTGGGTGAGAACGCATACCGAATATAACTTTATGGTTACAAGCGCAATAAAAATCAAGCTATAAAGTACTACACTAGAAAAACACTTTTCTCAAAAAAAAACTAAAACGCTGCTTATCTCTAAAAGAAGCCACTACCTAGTTATTAAAATTAAAAAAACTGAAAGTGTAATTATTAAAATTACTACAATTAACCAAAATCGAACACTTTACCATCTGCACTTAACTCCACATTATCAAAAACTTCCTCAGCTTCGGTTTTAAAGCCTTCTAAACCTCCATAGCGCGTAGAAAAATGTCCTAACACCAAAGTACCTACATTGGCCTGCTTAGCAATCCTAGCTGCTTCTTTTGCTGTAGAATGTTTTGTTTTTGGACCTAAGTGTGCGTGTTTTTCCAAAAACGTAGACTCGTGATATAACACATCTACATTTTTTATAATAGGTACAATATCTTCCTTATAGACCGTATCACTACAAAAAGCATAACTTTTAGGTTTTTCGGCAGGACTAGTAACAGATTCATTTCTTATTAAAACACCATCCTCATTTTCAACATCAAAACCTTGTTTTAATTTACGATAATACGCCACATTTATATTGGCTTCTTCAGCTAAATAAGCATTGAGTTTACGTTCGCCTATTTTCTCTTTAAAAAGGTAGCCATTGGTATAAACACGATGTTCTAACGGAATGGTATGAACTTCTACCACATCATCTTCATAAATTAATTCCGATTCTTTGGATGTTAATTCATGGAAATACAAATTATAATTGGTCCAAGAATCGGCCAACTTCATCTGTAATGTTACTATTTCTTTAATACCTTTTGGTCCATAAACATGTAAATCGGCTTCTCGTTTTAGCAGTCTAAAAGTAGAGATTAAACCTACTAATCCAAAAAAATGATCGCCATGCAAATGCGAAATAAACACATGCTTTATGCGGTTGAATTTAATTTTATGCCTACGTAAATGTACTTGAGTACCTTCTCCACAATCTATTAAAAACATGTGGTTGTTAATTTCTAAAACCTGTGCAGTTGTGTTCGTTAAAGCTCTTGGAGTTGCGCTATAACAGCCTAAAATTGTGAGCTTCATAAATTTATTTTATTAGTTTGTAATGTAAAGCTTCTTCAACAGAAAATTTACTTTTAAAGGTGAACGCATAAGGCGTCTCACCATGTATATTTAAGTAATCTAATCGATCTTTAGCGTCTTGAAACGTTGGTATATAACCCTCAGGAATATACCAGAAAGCCATGTGTAGCATTTTCATTTTGCTAAACCATTCTTTTTTACGCTTAAAAACCTCAATATGTCCAGAGCTATAGGTATAATTAAAAAGTGCTTCTCTGCTTTCCCAAACCGATATATTAATGATTAAAGTATCATCTTTAAAAACAAGTACAGCCGCATCCTTATCTTCATCCTTTAAACGCCAAATAAAACCATCACTAACATCCGCAATAGCATTCATTTTATCCACATTATCTAAAAAACCTTGCATAACGGGATCACTTAAAGGCGCCAAACATTTAGCTATATTTACTTGAGATAAAAAATACCGACTCATATTAAAGTCCTAAATCGCGCTCCATAACTTCCATTTCAATAAGATCATGAGCTTCTTGCAAAGTTGGCACAATAGCTAACTCCTCTGGAGCTTCGTCTAAATCAATCTTACCCGAAACAATAACAAACGAATGGTTTGCTGCACGATGCGTATTCGAAATTTGTAAAAACTCACTAACCTCAGCCTTACTTATTGCATCTAACGACGTTAAAGCTATAATTATGTTATTGTTTTTAAACTTAGGGTATAAAGCTTGTATTTTTTTTATCAATTCTATACTCGTAGCTTTTACTTGAGTAATAATGGATGTATTTTCTTTTTGATTTATTATCATAATTACTGTTTTATTTTAGATGCCAATAAATAAATTACTGCCATACGCACCGCTACTCCATTCTGCACCTGATCTAAAATAATAGCTTGGTCAGAATCGGCAACATCACTGGTTATTTCAACACCACGATTTATTGGGCCAGGATGCATGATAGTAATTTCTTTATCTAGCGAGTTTAGTAAATCTTTAGTAACACCAAACTGTTGTGTATATTCTCGAGTGGATGGAAAATAACTAATATCCATACGTTCATTTTGCACACGCAGCATATTAGCAACATCGCACCAATTTAAGGCTTTTCTTAAATTGGTCTCTACTTTTACTCCTAATTTATCAATATATTTTGGTAACAACGTTTTTGGTCCACAAACCATAACCTCTGCGCCTTGCAATTGTAATGCAAATATGTTAGATAGTGCTACCCTACTATGTAAAATATCGCCAACAATAACCACTTTTTTTCCTTTTACGCCGCCTAGTTTTTCACGAATAGAATACGAATCTAACAAGGCTTGTGTTGGATGCTCATGCGCGCCATCACCAGCATTTATAATACTAGCCTTAACATGTTTAGATAAAAATACACCAGCGCCAGGGTTTGGGTGTCGCATAACAACCATATCCACTTTCATCGATAAAATATTGTTTACCGTATCGATTAAAGTTTCTCCTTTTTTAACCGATGATTGCGCCGAAGAAAAATTTAAAACATCGGCCGACAAACGTTTTTCTGCCAGCTCAAACGATAACTTTGTTCGTGTAGAATTTTCGAAAAATAGGTTGGCAATCGTAATATCACGCAGCGAAGGCACTTTTTTAATTGGTCGGTTTATCACTTCTTTAAAATGATCGGCCGTTTCAAAAATAAGTTGAATATCCTGTTTGTTCAGGTATTTAATACCTAATAAGTGGTTTACACTTAATTCGCTCATGATTTTAATATTCAGTTGGCCCCAATAGTTGCCAGTTGTTCAAATTGTATATTGTCTAGCTTCTTCTAAAACTAAAAAACTATTTTTCAATTAAATAAACCGCATCTTCACCATCTTGCTCCGTCCAGTTTACTTTTACTTTTTCATTATTAATTACATCAACCTGTCGGCCACGATAATCGGGCTGTATTGGTAAATGCCTACTAAAACGTCTATCTATAAATGTTAAAAGTTCAATTTCTTGAGGTCTCCCAAAAGACTGTATAGCAGTTAAAGCTGCACGAATACTACGTCCTGTATATAAAACATCGTCCACAAAAACGACATTTTTATCTTCAACTAAAAAATTAATTTTAGTAGCATTGGCCTCCAACGGTTTATCGCTTCGTCTAAAATCGTCGCGGTAAAAGGTAATATCCAATCTACCTAGTTTAATATCTTTAATTTTATAATCTTCGGTTAAAATTTTAGCCAATCTACTGGCTAAAAATACGCCACGTGGCTGTAAACCAATTAAAACGGTATTCGAAAAATCGTGATGTCGTTCAATAAGTTGGCAAGCCAATCTGTGAAGAATGATATTTATGGCTTTAGCGTTAAGTAAAACTTTTTGACTCATATGGTGTTCCAAACGTATTTGGTAAACAAAGGTAATGCAAAAAAAGATAAGTAGAAACCCTAGTCAATAACTTTATTTTGGGCGCAACCCTATCGGGTCGGGCTATACGTTGCAAGTCCTCGTAATCCCGATTATCATCGGGCTTACTGTGGGCTTTTCACTACTATCCCTTGCGCATAGTTCGCAGCGGTAGTTTTTAAACTAAAATTCCGTTTTTTTTATCAGCAATTATCAACTAAAGTAAATCTATAATCCTAATATTTTAGCATCTACAAAGAAGGTGGAATTTACATCAATATTATGGTCTTCTGTAATCAATTCATCTGTAACCGTTTCTACTCTTAAAGTATAGGTGTCACTTTTTATATAGTTTTTTAAATCGTCTGAAGTTGTTTCTAAATCCAAAACATTCTCCGAGTTTTCAGGAACTTGATCCAACCAAGCAATAATAACCTCTTCTTCATTTTCAGCAGAAATATAAATTTTAATGGAATTTAAAAAATCAAAATCACCAGTTTCAGGAGCTGTAATATCCAATTCCATAGCAGTTAATTCAATAGATTCTATTAAATCCTTATTCGTATTATTACTTTCAAAAGTAGATTCAGAATTAGAAGTAACTTCGGGTGTTCCTGCATTAAAAGGCAAATCTATAACAGTAGCAGATTCTATTACAATTTCTTCCGTATAGTTTATTTCAAATTTGGTTAATTCATCTAGTGCATCACAGCTAAAAAATAAAATTATTAATACAGCGCTAGCAATTAATTTAATGGTTCTCATAGGTTTAAATTTGGGAATTTAATTATTTTATGTTTTCAAATATAAGATAAAACAACAACTAACCTATTTTAAAAATAACCAGCCTTTTAATAAAACAAAAAAAACTCAAGTTTTTTAAACTTGAGTTTTTCTATTAAGAATTAATTAACGAGTCTATTTTAACCTAAACTCAGAGCTTGATACTAAATCTTTTTCATTATAAACGTTAACAATATAACGTCCTTTTTCAAATTTCTCTTTTCCTTTAGATGCAACAAACTCACATACATTAAGAGAAGCGTTTTCATAATTAAATTTACTAATCATACTATAGTTCAATATAGTTTCATCAAACTGAACTTGCTCATTTAAACCTAAAGTATGATTTAAAGGATCTATAACTTGTACATAAAGTTCCTGATCGCCACTCTGCACTAAGGTGTTTTTAGCAACCGTGTAACATACTCTTATTTTATCGGTACGGCTAGCACGTTCTGTTGGTATTAATTTTCCAGATGCACGTTCTATAACTCCAAAGCCTTTTAAACCAAAAGCTCCTAAAACAGATGCGCTATTAACCACTTCTGCCAATGCAGTATTTTGTATAAGTAAAGAGTCTGTAAAAATAGTACGTTCCTCTAAACGCACTCTAGTACTATCTAAAGATGTAGCTAAATAAGAGTTTTCAACACGTAAAGAATCGTTTTGTGCCATTAACACATCCATTTCTTTCTGTAATGATGTATACTTTTGTTTATATCTCCACAAGCTTTTTACGTTAGTTTCAGATATTTGCAAAGAATCCATTAAACCCTGAATTCTTCCACGAGCATCAATTAAATTTTTATTCGAAATTTGATTTTCACTAATAGCCTCGTCATATTGCTTAGCCATAGTATTAAGGTCATTCATTACCAAACGTTTTTGCTCGGTTAAATCTTTTTCAACTTCGTTACTTTTCTTATTTAGGTTCATAGCATAAAAACCAGTTGCTAAAAACAAAACCAATGCAATGCCTAAAGCAACTTTAAGCCCTGTACTACTACTATTATTTTCCATATTTCTTACTTTTGTGTTTAATTTTAAAATACTAATGTATTCTCGATATTTGCTTTATATACGAACTTCTTTTTATTTTGGACGTATTACATTGTTAAAATAAATATTACGTAATTTAATTACCTATTTAAATTAAGGTGAATATTAAAACATAAATTATAGGTTGCTTTAAATTTTATGAAATTACAAATAATCCCTTTTGAACAGCAATACGCAAAAGATTTTTACAACTTAAACATAGAGTGGTTGCAATCTCTTTTTTATGTTGAACCTTACGATGATGTAGTGCTAAGTAACTCTAAAGAACATATTATAGACCAAGGTGGATATATATTTTTCGCTAAACTTGATAACGATATTATTGGCACGGTGGCTCTAATGAAGACGAAAGATACTGATAATTTTGAATTAACCAAAATGGCCGTTTCCCCAAAACATCGCGGATTAAAAATTGGCCAGAAATTAATGCATCATGTCATAGAGTTTGCGAAAACAAAACAGATTTCTAAACTTATTATTTATTCTAACCGAAAGCTAGAAAATGCTATTTACATTTATGAAAAAAATGGTTTTATTGAAATCCCGTTGGAAGAAAACAACCAATATAACCGAGCAGATATTAAAATGGAATTAGTATTTTGAATATGTAAGATTTTATCTTTTTTTATTGATTAGAATAACTAAAATTTACTTTGATTTTTTCAAAAAAACAATTAACTTCGTTAAGTATTTCTATACCAAATCATTCTGAATCAATTGAGACGAACAAAAATTCATACTACCAAAAAGTTAGAAAAGTTAGTTAAGAAACTTATCTCAACAGACAAAGAAACTGATTGCGGAATTTTAGGAAAATGGAATGCTACAGTGTTTTATGTAGACAGAAAAAAATGTTGGTTAATTACAAACGGATATACTAAATACAATGTAATTTTGACTGATATAAAAGCATCGGAATTAAGCAACATTGAAGAAATTTTTAAGGATGCTCTTTTCGGACAGCTAATTTATGATGGAATAATAATTGACTTTGAAAACCTGAATTCAATTATTGGTAGTCTAGATTTTCTTCCAACCGATAATGACCGAAGCACTACAGGATTCCAAAATCAACGACTTGAACAATTGGATTGGTGGAAAAATGATTTTGGATCTTTAGAAAAAATGCCAATAAAAGATTTAGCCAACCGAATGAACAATAGTCCAATTCACATTGGAAAAAGTAAAAAAATGTCTGATTTCACCTATTCTATTGAAGAAATAAAAAAATTATTAATGGAATAAAAACCTCTATCAACATCAATAGAGATTATTGATATTCTTATGATTCTAATGGTATTTCTGGTAATTTATTTTTAAAACTTGGAGCTGTCTCTCTATAAGAAACAACTTTCTTCTTAGAAATAATCACTAACAAATCTTCACTTAAAGTAAATAGAGTTCCTGTTCTAAAAGATTCCATTAGCAATGTTTCCAATTCGGCAATGGCCTCCTTTAAAGTAAACTGTTTGTAAAGCTCTTCTTCCGTATAACGGTATTTAAATTGAAAAACTTCTTTACCATCAACTACAAATAAACGCATGTATACATTTGATAAACTTTCACTTCGTTTAACAGGTTTACTTAGTGTAAGTTTTACAAACTCATCCTTTATTAGGCTTTGTTGTAATTTTTCGAAATATTCTTTAAATTCACTCATGCTGCAAAGATAAAAAACTATTTATATTTTACTCATAAACTCTAGCACGCAAATATGTTCAAAACCCGAAATTTAGATACTGTTTGATTAAATACTCAAATAAAAAAGCTTTTGACTTTCTAAAACAAAACAGTTAACTTCGTTTTACATTAAAACCCTTTCACAAAAAATCATCAGTAAACATGAAGTACATTAGCCGCTAACTGAAACAAAAAACACTAAATAGAATATGGACTTAAAAAATCCTTTCACATTTTTCCCTTTACTAATAATAACAAATATTGCAGCATATGTACTAACTATTGTTATTAGCAAGCTTTGGAATTACGTCTATAATCATCAAGAAACGCTACCTAGAGAGGAAATAATTGGTTCAATAATTATTTTATGCATAAATATTGTAATAGCGATACCAGGATATTTATTATGGCTTAATGGTATTATTACATTTTCTGAATCTAGTGTTTGGGTCTCTTTTATTAGTGTGTTTTTGTTAATGGATTTTTTAATGTATGTTTTACATTACCTATCTCATAGCTTAGGAATATTAAAGAAAATCCATGCAAAGCATCATGAACATACCGATAGGTTTAACTCGGTTAGTTTATACCATATGTCTCCATGGGAATCTATATTTTTTGGACTTTTACTAACTATGATAACCATATTGTTTCAATTTAATATTTATGGTTTTATTTTATTTCTGTTTTTTAATTGGGTTTATGGTTTAATAACTCATTTAAATGGGAACACTTATAAACCATCTTTATTTATTTTCACGACAAATACATTTCATAAAGCGCACCATAAACTCAACAATAAAAACTTTGGATTTTACACCTTTTTTTGGGATAAATTATTTAAAACTGAAGTAAAAAATTAATCCTTAAACAGATTTTTAAAAGCTTAGTAAAAACAAAACGTCTACAAACTTTCTCTCACACTAGCCTAAAAAAAACCTCTGCAAACACCAGCGTTAGGGATTGATGCGGCATCCTTTTTTGTACTAGCCTTAATATTCTATAAAATAACGAAACTTATGCATTGCCTCTACCTAATTAAGATGCCAAAATAATTGAGTACAAAAAAGATACAGCGGAAAGCCCGACCCATTTTCGGGTAACGCCATAAAAAAAACGATTGATAAACTTAACAGCTTATCAATCGTTTTTTAAAATTAAATATTTCTTTAAAATATTAGCCTTTTAACCAAGCTTCACGTAATGCTTTTTGAGCATCGGTAGCATCGGCTTTTTCGAAGATACCGTCGCCTATAGTGTAAGATTTTGTGGTTGTGGTGTTGATTTCAATGTCTTTACCATCGCGCTCCAAGGTAACGTGTATATCTGTTCCTGGAGACCACATAAACATTTTTTGCAATAAATCGTTAGCGTTTGCCATAGTGAACAGCTCGCCGTCTATGGCTTTTAAAACATCGTTTGCTTGCACACCTTGCTCGTTCCAGAAACTATTGTCTTTTACGGCATCTATAAAAAACACTTGTCCTTTTTCTGGATTAGCACCAAATAAAAGTGTTCCTGCATTATGCACGTAGCTGGTTTCGACTTTTCCTTCGCCAATTTCTAAGCCTACTCTGTTTAAAAACTGGTTGTAGTTAATTGGAATATCCCCAATAACATGATTATCGAAAAAATCGCGTAACGACGGGTAAGTCATGGCTACAATTTCGTCTATTAATTTATCGTCTTCGAAAGGTTTATCCTTTCCGTATTTATTAGAAAGTTCTTTCATTAGTGATAAAATACCGCGATGTCCATTACTTTCTTCTCGCATCATAATATCGATACACATGCCTATTAATGCGCCTTTTTGATACACATTTAGGTATTGATCTTTGTACGGTGCTTTTAATACGTTTTCGCTCATTATGGTAAAGCTCATAGCATCGTTTAGGTTTTTAGATGCTTGTACTTTTTCCATTATTTTATTAAAAAATTCATCTTCTGTAACTAAACCTTCACTAACTTGAAATAAGGTTGCAAAATATTCGGTAACACCTTCGTACATCCATAAATGTTTAGAGAATGTTGGGTTGTTATAATCAAAATAATGAACATCCTCGGAATGCACGCTTAATGGCGTTACAATGTGGAAAAACTCGTGAGATACTACATCTGTCATGCTGCTTGCAAGCATTTCTTCGTCCATGTCTTCTGGTAATACCACTACGGTAGATGTGTGGTGCTCTAATGCGCCAAAACCTTTAGGAGAATCGTCTGCACCATCAGATAAATACAAATAAATATCGTAACGTGGTGTTGTATTTATATCTCCTAAAAAGGCTTTTTGCGCTTCCATCATTTTAAAAATAGTCTCTTTTAATGAGGCTGCGGTATGTACCTTATTTGGAGAATATACGCTTAATACAATTTTAATATCGCCAACCATGAACTCTTCGACATCTAAATCGCCGTACATCATTGGGTTATCGGTAATATCGAAATAACGTGGTGCAAAATAGCTAGTGGTTATGCTTTTACCATCTTCGCTAGTTTTAGAATCTACAGTTTGTAATGCCGAAGTACGAACAAAATCTGCAGGACCTGTAATATCTACTTTATATTGGTTGTTTTTTAAAGTATCGAAATACCCAATAAAACCGTGCAAATTAAGCACATAGTTTTCTGGTTCTATATTTGTTCCAGATGGTGAAAATGGCTCTTCGCCACCTATACCGCCTTTGGTTTCAATATCGAAAGTATCGTTTACCAAATATGTTATTTTATCTAGTTGTTTTGCATTTGCTATAGTCCAAGTATTAGCATCGACCTTAACTACTGGCATGCTTTCTCCTTTATAGTTAATGGCTTTAAAATCGTCTATATATTTCCCGAAATCACTTACCGAATAGGTCCCCTGCACTACTCTTGGCAGCCTATAGGTAACGCTCGATACTGTAAAACGTCCAGGATTAATAATTACTGGTGCTTTATCGTTAGTAACGTTGTTTAAATTAATAGAAGTTTCTATTGGTAAACTTACGGCTAAATCGTTTTTAGCATTTTTTGTAGAACTACAACTTGATAATAAAATCCCCATCATGACAGATGCGGAAAGGAACTTGATATTCATATATTACTTTTAATTTAATTATAGATTGCCATAGATTTAGTGTGGTACAACCTAGATTTATAATCACTTAATTTTAACTAAACACATAGAATGTATAGCAAATTAACGCTAATGGCTTAGTTATAAACAAGTGACGTCGAAAATACTATTATGTTGCATATTAATCTCCTAAGGTTTTGTTAAATTCGCAGCATGCAAAAACCATTAGTTAGCATTTTAATTCCGTTTAAAAACACGGAAACCTATTTAAAACCATGCTTAACCTCTATTATTGAGCAAAGTTATCCCAATTGGGAATTACTTATTATTGACGACGGTTCTACGGACCAAAGTTTCGATATTGTAAATTCTTTCGCTCTAAAAGATAAAAGAATTCAACTTTTTAAAAATTTTGGAAACGGTATCATTGATGCCTTAAAACTGGCTTTTTCTAAAAGTAGCGGTGAACTTATTACCCGCATGGATAGTGATGATATTATGCAACCTAACAAAATTGAGGTTCTAGCAAATAACTTGTTAACCCACGGAAAGCAACATGTTGCCGTTGGCTTGGTGAATTACTTCTCGGAAGATGGCATAAAGGACGGTTATAAAAGTTATGAGGTTTGGTTGAATAACTTAACTGAAAAAGGTTCTAATTTTTCTGAAATTTATAAAGAATGTGTTATTCCCTCGCCTTGTTGGATGCTTTACCGAAGTGATTTAATTGCTTGCAATGCCTTTAACCCAAACTTATATCCTGAAGATTACGATTTAGCTTTTCGGTTTTACAAGCATGGTTTTAAATGCATACCATGTGCTGATGTTTTACACAATTGGCGTGATTATAACAGTAGAACCTCACGCACGCATTTGCATTATGCCGAAAATCATTTTATTGATATTAAACTGAAGTATTTTTTAGAACTCGATTATGATAAAGACAAAACCTTGGTGATTTGGGGTGCTGGAAAAAAAGGTAAAACCATTGCAAAAAAACTGATTGAAAAACAGATAAAATTTGAATGGATTTGCGATAACCCAAATAAAATAGGTCGTGATATTTATGGTGTTATTCTCAAGCCTTTTAGTTATTTAAAAGACGAAGGAAACGCACAAAGCATTATTACTGTTGCCAATAAAATCGAGCAAAAAGAGATTTTAATTTATATGAAGAATTTAAACCTGAAACAGATTGAAGATTATGTTTTTTTCTGTTAATCTTTATTTTTGATATCTATTATTAGAAAAACATGCGGGAAGTTGTGGCAATATTTTTTTCATTCTCTATATTTGTCTAATTATAAAAAAACATGCAGTTTAAACACCCCGAACTTCTTTACGCCTTATTTTTACTGCTTATCCCTATTATTGTTCATTTATTTCAATTACGGAAATTTGAAAAAGTAAACTTTACCAACGTTGCCTTTTTAAAAGAAGCCAAACTTCAAGCCCGGAAAAGTTCTCAGATAAAAAAATGGCTTATTCTCTTTACAAGATTATTACTTTTAGCCTGTATTGTATTGGCTTTTGCACAACCTTTTACAACAAAAACAAATGCTTTTAAATCTAAAAAGGAAACCGTGATTTATTTAGACAATTCCTTTAGTATGCAAGCCAAAGGTAGTCAAGGCCAACTTTTAAAACGTGCCGTACAAGATATTATAGAGCATGTTCCCGAAGATGAAAACATAACCTTTTTAACCAATAATTCGGTTTTTAAGAATACAACGATTAAAACTATAAAAAACGAACTACTGCAACTGGATTATGCCGCTACACCACTTACAACACAAGCTGCATTTTTAAAGAGTAATACTTTTTTTAGTAAAGAAAAAAGTAGTTTAAAAAACTTAATTTATATATCAGATTTTCAGGAAAGCAACAATAGATTTTCAATTGAAAAGGATTCTTTAAAAACAAATTATTTTGTTCAACTAAAACCTGTAAATACTGAAAACGTAGCGATTGATAGTGCTTTTATTTCTGAAAAAACAGCATCCGAAATTCAATTAACCGTGCTTTTAAAGAACAACGGAAAACTTATTGAAAATCTACCAGTTTCTCTTTTTAATAACGATACCTTAATTGCAAAAACATCGGTTAGTATTGAGAAAGCAGCGAATACTACATTCACCTTACCAACAAACAAAATAGTAAACGGTAAAATAACTATAGACGATGCGAGTTTACAGTTTGATAACAGCTTGTTTTTTAATATTAATAATACATCTAAAGTTAATGTTTTAACCATAAATGAAGCGGATGACAATTTTTTAAAACGTATTTACACCGCTGATGAATTTAATTATACAGCTTCGGAATTAAAACAATTAAACTATAATATTTTAGAGGCTCAGAATCTTATTGTTTTAAATGAAATAAATACAATCCCGAGTGCGTTAATTACCGCTTTAAAACAATTCGCAAGTCAAGGTGGTGCATTGGTTATTATTCCTTCTAACAGCATTACAATAACATCTTATAACGATTTGTTGCAAAACTTTCAATCTACTTTTAAAGATTTTAATAAAACCGAAAAACGCATCACGACTATAAATTATGCGCATCCGTTATTTAATAATGGTGTGTTTGAAAAAAAGGTGAGCAATTTTCAATACCCTAAAGTAAACGGGCTTTATATTATTAATGCAGCCAACTCGTCTTCTATTCTTAAATATGAAGATAACAGCCCATTTCTATTTCAAAATAAAAACACGTTTGTGTTTACGTCTGCTTTAAATAGTGATAATTCAAACTTTAAAAATTCGCCCTTAATTGTTCCAACACTTTATAATATTGGAAAGTTTAGTTTTAAAATTCCCGAATTGTATTACACCATCGGGAAAAACAATAGTTTTGAAGTAAACACGCAATTGCAACAAGATGCTGTTTTAACTCTATCTAACACAACTGTAAACATGATTCCCGAACAGCAACTTTTTAATAATAAAGTGCTTATAAAAACTTCGGAAACGCCTAATACTGCGAGTATTTATCAAGTGAAAAACAAAACAGAAATTATTAAAAACGTGAGTTATAATTATGATAGAACGGAAAGTAATTTACTTTACACCAATTTATCGAACACAGAAAACATCAATCTCAACAACTCTGTTGCTCAAGTTTTTGACACCATAAAAAGTGATGCAAAAATTAATGCGCTATGGAAATGGTTTTATTTTTGCACTAGCGTTTTTACTTACTGAAATGTGCATATTAAAATATTTTAAATGAACATACTTATAAAATCGGCCACGATAATAGATTCTAAAAGCGAGTTTCATAACAGTACTCAAGATATATTAATTGAAAATGGCGTGATTACTTCCATTGCAAAGTCTATTAAAAACCCAAACAAATATCAAGAAATTCAACTTGATAATTTACATATTTCTCAAGGGTGGTTTGATAGTAGCGTCTGTTTTGGAGAACCTGGTTATGAAGAACGTGACACAATAGCAAACGGTTTAAAAACTGCTGCAGCTTCTGGTTTTACAGCCGTAGCAATGAACGCGAATAGTAATCCAGTTATCGACTCGAACTCTAATATTACTTTTGTAAACGCCAAAGCTCAAAACCATGCCGTAAGCTTATTACCTATTGGTGCTTTAACCGTTGGAAGTAAAGGTGAAGATTTAGCCGAATTATTTGATATGACATCTGCCGGAGCAGTTGCTTTTTATGATTATAAAAAACCGATTTCTAATCCCAACTTAATGAAAATTGCGCTGCAATACGCAAGTAATTTTAACGGATTAGTCTGCGCCTTTCCTCAGGAAAATAAAATTGCTGGCCGTGGTGTAATGAATGAAAACGTAACAAGTACAACTCTTGGTTTAAAAGGTATTCCTGCTATTGCGGAAGAATTACAAATAACTCGTGATATATTTCTATTAGAATATACAGGCGGAAAGTTACATATCCCAACTATATCAACAGCTAAATCTGTAGATTTAATTCGTGAAGCGAAAAAGAAAAAATTAGATATTACTTGTAGTGTAGCCATCCATAATTTATACTTTACAGATGCCGCATTAAACGATTTTAACACACATTTTAAAGTATTACCTCCATTACGTATACAAAGTGATGTGGACGCTTTAATTGAAGGTGTAAAAGACGGCACAATAGATATGGTTACCAGCGACCATAACCCTATAGATATTGAGCATAAAAAAATTGAATTCGACCATGCCAAATATGGCACTATTGGTTTAGAGTCTGCTTTTGGCGCGCTTCAATCCTTATTCACCATAAAAAAATCTATTGATATTTTAACCAAAGGAAAATCTAGATTTGGTTTAGAAAACACACCTCTAAACATTGGAAACAAAGCAAATTTATCGTTATTTAATCCTGATACTAAATACACGTTTTCTAAAAACGACATCATATCAAAATCTAAAAATGCAATTTTTGAAGGCGAATCTTTAAAAGGCAAAGCATATGGTATTATTTCTAACAATAAAATTTCTATAAACTCATAATTTAAATGACAACACAAGATATTGAAACCGGCCGTAAAAACGCCATAATTAGCTACCTAACCTTAATTGGAGTTATTATTGCTTATTATTTAAACAATGAAAACAAGAGTGCTTTTGCTAGTTTCCATATCCGCCAATCTTTAGGGTTATGGCTTACTTTTTTTGCATTAGGACGCATAGCGGGAAGTTTTGATAGCTGGTATATAAGCTCTGGTTTTTATTTGTTTTTTGCGGTTTTATTCATTTTTGGTTTTTCTAATGCTATTGGTAAAAAAGCAGAACCAGTTCCTCTTGTTGGTAATTTATATCAAAAACTCTTTGCTAAGCTTGGGATGTAAATAATACGATTATATTAAAATTTCCTAAAAAAATACAAACCTCAAAATATCAAGTTATTTCTTGATGTATTAAATTCTCTTTATAATGAATACGTCTCTTTCTTTAAAACATATTATCCGTAAATCATCGTTAACCGAAAATGCGCCGTTATTAATTTTACTACATGGTTATGGTAGTGATGAAAACGATTTATTTTCATTCGCGGGTGAATTACCTGAAGAACTTTTTATCATTTCAGTAAGAGCACCATACCCAATGCAACCTTCTGGAAATGCTTGGTACGCTATTAATTTTGATGCTGAAAAAGGAAAATGGAGCGATAATGAACAAGCTATCTTATCCCGTGATTTAATTGCTAAATTTATTGATGAAGCTATTGAAACGTATCCTGTAAATAAAAATAACGTATCGCTTTTAGGTTTTAGTCAAGGTTCTATTTTAAGTTATGCTGTGGCACTTACTTATCCAGAAAAAAATTAAAAACATCGTTGCTTTAAGCGGTTATATTAATCCAGATATTTTCCCGAAACCTATTCAAAAAGAAGATTATGCGCATTTAGATTTTTACTGTTCTCATGGTAGCGTAGATCAAGTTATACCTGTAGATTGGGCAAGACAAAACGCACCTTATTTGAGTAAATTAAACATAAAGCATAAATATTCGGAATTCCCTGTTGGGCACGGTGTTGCTCCGCAAAACTTCTTTGAATTAAAAGAATGGTTAACTGCTCGTATCTAAAATTAGGTTATAATAAAATTAATTAACAACTAAACTCTTCATTATGGAGAGTTTTTTTTGTTTTAAAATCGACAACTTAATCGTTAATTTTTAACCATATCGATAAATTAAGATGAAAAAATTTAAGCCATTTGTAAAAAGGCTTTTTATCTCTATTTTTGAAAGAAAAAGCAACTTTTTAGATGAAACTTTTACTCGATAAAATGTACATTTGTACATAATATTTTCACAAAAACATACTTTAATTAAGTAATTTAACCCCTATAGTATAATTATTATGAAACTTAAATCCCCCTTATTTAAAAGCTTACTATTTACAATTTTACTAGCCTGTATTGCCTTAACGTCTTGTGAAGACGATTGATACATCTGACGATTGTTTTAAACCTACCTTCACTACAGAACATACTTCTGGAACCACTTATGTGTTTTCTCCAGAATTTGAAATATTAAATGGAACCGAAATTAAAGAAGGCTATATCTTAAAGTTTTTTGTTGACGGAGAATATAAATATCAAGCCTTAGGAGCTGCATGGGATGAAGGCGAGTTTAGAACTACTTTAGAGCCTGGTAGTCACGAAATTTGTTTTGAATTAACCACAAACGATTGTAGTGAAACGAGAAACAGTTGTGAAACCATTGAAGTTGGAGATTGCTTTAATCCAGATTTTACCATTTCGTTATTTTCTGAAGGTTATTACCAAATAAAACCCGATTTTGAATTATTAAATGGTACAAGTATTAAAGAAGGTTATATCTTAAAATATTACTTAGACAACGAATACAAAGCTACAGCTTGGGGTGAAGCTTGGGATCAAGGAAACTTTTTTGTATCACTAGAGCCCGGAACTTACGAGGTGTGCTATGGACTAATTACAGATGCTTGCCCAGAAGAACAGTTTAGTTGCCAAACTGTAACGGTACCGTAAGCCTAACTCGCCAAATGTTTTCTAGATATTAGTCAACTTTTATTGTTAGGATAACAAAGAATCTGATTTTTATTCTTTAATTTCTGTATTAAAAATCAAATTAATAATTTGGCTGTTTTTGTAAAAAACTCAGACTTTTCCTAGAACCTATATTAGCAATGTTTTATTAATGCTACTAACTTGAGCTTATAATTCAAAATCTCTTAAAAAAGCTTCCTTAGCTATTTCTAATTCACGATTTAACGTAGTTTTTAACTCTTTTAGTAAAGATGCATGATTAATTGATTCGGATTTTATTTCATTCCTAACCACGCATTGAGTGTAAGCTTTAATAAAAGGGTTTGAAAAGAAATACAAACCAGAATCTCTATTAAATCTTATAATTTCAGAACGGCTTGGCGTAGTCAGCTCATCCAAATATTTTTTTAAATTTGTACCTTGATAATTAACGTTTGTTTTTATAATTTCATCCTTAACTTCAATTACAGAGACTGCTTCTTTATTTATAGCTAGAATAGCAATTAATAAATCCTTAGGGTTTTCTTGTTTTCGAGCATGAATTATTTTAGTAGCGTTTTCATATATAGACTTATATGTATCAGAATTTTCGTTTATAAATTCATCTAAAGCCAATTCAAATGAAGATTTATTTATTGAAATAACTTTACCTTTTGTAGTCTTATTAATATTTTCTTCTTCGCATAAAAGGAGTGATAATTGATGGGTAACTGCCGGCAAACCACTTGAATATGTTACGATTTTTTCAATCGTTTCACTCGGAAACTTTACGTTTAACAGTCTTTCTCCTTCAGAGATTATATTTTTTAGGTTGTCATTAGTCATTAATGGAATTTCGATTTCTGAAATTCTACTTTTCATTTCAGGGTCAAATTGAACAACTTCTCTTGCTGAATTAACTGCTCCTATGGCAATTATCTTGAGATTAGAATAGTCTACAGAAGAATCCATAAAAACTTTCATTACTTGCGCTAGCTGTACTTTATCTTCCGATTTAATTTTATGGTAATCTTCTAAAAACCAGCATCTTCCTGTGCTTCCCCTATAAATTTTGCTAATGTTTGAGGGTTTATGGGCAACTCTACAGCTCTTTTAATCGATAATTTTTCTCCTTCAGATACATCAGAACCTAAACTTGCCTTTATTCCAAAGTAAGATGCACTTAACGTTCCTCCAATTTTATCAGATTCATTATTCTCTTTTTGAGAGACATAAAATATTTCTAGTTGATTAAAAGCATCAATTAGTATTTCAGAGAGTGTCATTCCTAATATACACCTTGTTATTACAGGATTTAATTTTTCTTGCTTTAAAGTATTTGTTAGTAATGTTGTTTTTCCTGCACCAGAATAACCATAAATAATAATCTGTTTACCTGGAGTTTTTAAAGCTCTTTTTAGTCTCTTATTAACTCTATCTCTAGGTATAAATGTATAATTTGCTGGTTGGCTAGGAGTGAATACTTCTTCCAAATTAAAATACTTCTTTCTCATATTACGCTTTAATTAAGACCAACATAAATATAAACTTAATTTCTAAACAAAAAAACCTGTCTAGCTCAAAAAAAACTAGACAGGTTATTTATATATTACTTCATTTCTTTTAACTATTTACAACTAATCTGAATCCTTCACCATGTATGTTAAGTATTTCTACTTTTGGATCTAATTTTAAATACTTACGCAGTTTTGCTATGTAAACATCCATACTCCTAGATGTAAAATAATTATCATCCCTCCAAATTTTAGTAAGTGCTAGTTCACGAGGCATTAAATCATTTTCATGTAATGCTAATAAACGTAACAATTCGTTTTCTTTTGGTGATAATTTTACAGGATCTGTACCATTATGACTTAAAAAACGAAGTTTAGAATTTAAATCGAAGCCTCCTATTTTAAATTCAAATTGCTTACTATCAGAAACTGTTTCTGTAGCTTTTCTTTGAATAATAGCCTTAATTTTCATTAATAACACCTCACTATCAAACGGTTTGTTTAAATAGTCGTCTGCTCCTACTTTATAACCTTTAAGAACATCTTCCTTCATGGTTTTAGCAGTTAAGAAAACAATAGGCACATCCGTATTTTTTTCACGTATTTCTTTAGCTAATGTAAAACCATCTTTATAAGGCATCATAACATCTAAAATACACAAATCGAAATCGTCCTTTTTGAATTTTTCAAAACCTTCCATACCATTTTTAGCATGGGTTACGTCATAATCATTCATCATTAAATAATCCTTAAGTACAGTTCCAAAATTTGGATCATCTTCTACTAATAAAATTCTCTTTTTATGCTCTTCCATAATTTACGATATTAACGGAAGCCTTACGGTAAAGGTACTTCCTTTGTCTTTTTCACTTTCTACTGTTATATGACCTTGGTGATCATCTACTATTCGTTTCACGTATGCTAAACCCAGTCCATGGCCTTTAACATTGTGTATATTTCCAGTATGTTCTCTATAAAACTTTTCGAACACACGTTTCAAGGCAGCTTTACTCATTCCGCTACCTTGATCTTTAATTTTTAATAAAATGCTGGTTCCAACATTTTCTGTATACACATCTATCTTTGGTGCTTCTGGTGAATATTTTATAGCATTATCCAAAATATTAACTACCACATTTGTAAAATGTGTTTCATTTGCTAAAATACATGTGCTTTCGGCATCAAGATGTGTATGTATATAACCTTCTCTATCTTCAACAATAAGCTGAACATGCGTAATAGCATCTTCAATTAATTCGTGAAAATCAACACGTTCTTTACTTATATTAAGCTCGTTTTTCTCAAGCTTAGAAATACGTAATACATTTTCAACCTGAGCATGCATACGTTTATTTTCTTCTTTAATCATGTTTAGATAACGGATTACCTTATCACGATCCCCAATAATTTTTGGGTTTTTAATAGAGTCTAAAGCCAAATTTATTGTTGCTATTGGCGTTTTAAACTCATGTGTCATGTTATTTATAAAATCGGTTTTAATTTCCGAAATTTTACGCTGTTTCATTAACTGATAAAGTGCGCCTGAATAAGCCATAATTATAATTAACGTAAACACAATAGATAACAAAATCATACCTATTATAGTCGATAAAATAAACTTACCATCTTCTGGAAAATTAACTAATAATTTATACGGACTGCCTGTATTCATATTAGAAAAAATGGGAACAGAAAAAGTCGATTTCTTATCATATTCAAACGAATCACTTTGTATTTTTGTTGCCAAATCATTACTATAAATAGCAAATTCAAATTTGATATTTATAGAATCTTCTTTAAGCTTTCTAGTCAACATATCTTCAATAGTTTCTCGTGAAACTCTTTGATGTATTGGTCGTCTTTGTGCAATATCCTTATAAAGATCTTCAAATAAAATTTTATCGGTTGTAGACATTTTCTCCAAAACCAACAACTTATCATTAGAACTTAAATCAAAATCCGATCCTTTATTGCTATACACTCTCGTTTGGCGTTCATTATAAATGCGTTTTACATTTATAGTATCCAACCCCATGTCAAAAAGCGGTGAGCTCAACTTATAATTTTCCTCTAAAATACCACTACTATAAACTACAATTTCTTTAGAGTCTGAGTCCTCTTGAATTATATTTAAATTACGAATAGCCGCCGTATCTACAGCAACACCTTGTAAAACCAAATTCTGAAGTTTATATACATACTCCGATTCTTCCTTTGTTTCAATTGTATTCGAAACATAATAAAGTGCCGTTTTAACGCTACTTCTAAAACGCTCCTTTTCGTTCTTAACAGAATTGTTAATATAGTAAGCCTGAATTGAAATTATACCAATTAAGGATAAGCTCATTAACAATATTAAAACAAAAATTATGCGTTTACTCATTAGTCAAAATTAACATTTTAACATTTACTAAAACAGCTTTTAACCTTACATTAACAAAAATGTTAAAATTCTATGATTTCTGTATTTTCTTAAGGATTTGTGCATGCACAGAAGATACCTGATTTTTAGTTTTTTCCAAGTCTACATTTTCAATTACAAAATGTGAAAGTTTCACTTTTTCTGCATCACTCCATTGATTCTTCATGATTGCAATAATTTTTTCTTCGGAAGTATTATCGCGAACCAAAACACGCTTTATTTTAGCATCTTTTGGTGCTGTTACAGCAATTACGTAATCGCAAAGTTTATCACCACCATTTTCAAACAAAATAGCCACTTCCTTTATTACATAAGGCGTATTTTGCTTTTTCGCCCATTTCTCGAAGTGCCTAGCCACTCTAGGATGTATAATAGCATTCATTTGTTTCAGCATATTTTTATCAGTAAAAATAATACTGGCAATAAATGGTTTATTCAAATTATTATCAACATAGGCTTGCTCTCCAAATAATTGGATAAGTTTTCGTTTAATGATTTTAGACTTACGCATTAGCTTTTTGGCTTCATCATCGGCTATATAAACCGGAACGCCTAATGTCAAAAACATTTTCGCCACCGTTGTTTTACCGCTACCAATACCTCCTGTAAGTCCTACTACAATCATTTTGTTATAATAAATTCTATAAGTTGTTGATTAATTTTTGCGTTTTTAACCTGTGCTGGAATCTTTACCAATTCTGGAGTTAAGGTCGATGCTTTTGCTACTTTACTGTAATCGCAAACCACTTTAAAATCCTTTACCGTAACACTATTAAAATTCTTTAAACTCACGTAATAAGATACGTTAATTTCTTTTGGAAAATATTTGATTTTCAAAGAATCGGGACTATTAATAATTTGAACAGGAACTTTCAATTTTCCTTCAGTAAACTTTTCAACTTTTGCCTTTAAAATAGATGTTTTAGTTGAAAATTTTAAATCAGCCAAATTCGGAAGATTTAATTCTAATTTTTTAGTAATATCAGTTTTAACATCAATTAAATTTACAGGTTTTGTTTCTATAAAATCCAATTTTGAAACTAAAATATTTGGTCCAATTATAGTAATTGAATCTGGTTGTAACTTATAATCTCCAGAAACATCGTAACCTAACGAAAAACTTACTTCCGATTTCAACCTAACAGGTACTTTTTTAACCATATTAACACCATACTTAAAGTAAAGCGTATCTGGAGAGATGTTTAATAATTCCACCTGACTTTCAAATTGCGTATTTGCCAAATATTTAATCGATTTATGCCAAACATAAGCGGAGTCTTTTCTGTAAACATCTTTAGAAAAATCAATTTTAACCTTAGGCGTGCTCATGTAATAATTCAACCATTTAAAACCATGCGTTTTTAAGGTTATAGCCAAAACATTAGTGCTATCGTTTAAGATAACATGCTCTTGTGGCACGTTTTCCATCTCTATATTAAACACCAAAGTATTAGTATATTCTTTAGATAATTTATTAAAAATTAAGATAATAAAAGCCGACACCAAAAAGAGCAGAAAAATATTAATTTTTTTACTTTTTATGGAAGACAATAAATGGGACTTTAATTTTTTTATCATTTCGATTTAAAAAATAATTTAGGAAAATGATTCTCAGGATCTTTATTTAATACTGAAACTGCTATTGTCGATTTTAAAAACCCATAACCATATCCAAAAAACTGAATAATTATTGCAGGGATTGCCAAAATAGAAACTATAATATTTTTTGTTGAAAATAATGCTAAAATAAACGCTATTCCGAAGTAAAACAAATAAGCATTAAGTGGAAAATTTATATTAACGAAGTTCAACAAAATAGAACCTAAAAATCCTAAACAAAATAAGGTAGGAAACCAATAGGTTATTTTTTTAGTTGAAGGATGCCACCTATTTAAAATAGGTCGCACCATACCAAATTTATTTACTTGTTTGTAAAAATTACTCCAAGAAATTCGGCGTTTATGATACACGAAAGCTTCGGGAATTAAAGTAGTTTTAAATCCCAAATCCCATAAACGAATAGATAAATCGGGATCTTCCCCAGGATGTATAAGTCCAAAACCTTGCGAAGCTAAAAAGGCCGCTTTAGAAAGCCCCATATTAAAACTCCTTGGCTGAAAAGTATCTACACTATTTTTATTTCCACGAATTCCTCCTGTTGTTATAAATGAAGTCATCGAAAAATTAATCGCTTTTTGCAAATTAGTAAACGATTCATGAGCCGCATCTGGTCCGCCAAAACAATCTACATAGTTTGCATCCAACCCTTTTTCAACTTCCGATAAATACTGCTCTGGTAAAATACAATCGGAATCTAAAATAATAAAATAATTACCTTTAGCCTTTTGCATGCCATAATTTCGAGAATCTCCAGGTCCTGAATTTTCTTTAAAGTAGTATGAAATATCTAACTTATTTTGAAACTCCTCTACAATAGTTTTTGATAATAAAGTAGATCCATCTTCAACAATAACTATTTCAAAATCTGTATCCGTTTTTAAACCCACAAAACTCTCCAAAAGTTCTTGGGTTTCGTCTGGACGGTTATAAACTGGAATTATGAATGAAAACTCTAATTGCATAACACAAAAGTAACAAAAAAGCCACCCTTTTACAGGTGGCTTTTCATAATATAAAAAATATATTTTCTATTTTTCTTGAGCGTCTACAAAAGCACTCATTACCTCGTCACTAACACCCATGTTGCTAAAACCACCATCATGAAATAAGTTTTGAAGCGTTACACGTTTAGTTAAGTCACTAAACATAGATATTGTATAGTTTGCACAATCTAACGCCGTAGCATTACCAAGTGGCGACATTTTATCTGCATAAGCAATAAAACCATCAAAACCTTTTACTCCGCTACCTGCAGTAGTTGGTGTTGGCGATTGAGAAATAGTGTTTACACGTACGTTTTTATCTCTTCCAAAGAAATATCCAAAACTACGAGCTACACTTTCTAAATATGCCTTATTATCAGCCATATCATTATAATCAGGAAATACACGTTGTGCAGCCATATAAGTTAAAGCTACAATTGATCCCCACTCGTTCATAGCATCTGCTTTGTAAAGCGTTTGCATTACTTTATGAAAAGACATTGCAGAAACATCTGTTCCTTTTTGTGTCCAAGCATAATTCTGGTCGGTATAATGCTTCCCTTTACGTACGTTAATAGACATTCCGATAGAGTGTAAAACAAAATCAATTTTACCCCCAAGAATTTCCATAGATTTTTCTACTAAATTCTGTAAATCTTCTTCCGAAGTAGCATCAGCTGGAATAATCTGAGAACCTGTTTTTTCTGCCAATTCACTAATTTGTCCCATTCTCATGGCAACTGGTGCATTTGTTAAAACAAAAGTTCCACCTTCTTCATGAACACGTTCTGCTGTTTTCCAAGCAATTGAATTCTCATCTAATGCTCCAAAAATAATTCCTCTTTTTCCTTTTAGTAAATTGTACATATTAATTGGTTTATTTCCCTTATTTAACAAAATCTTAATTCAGATTTTCCTCATTGCTATTCCTTTTTTAGAAATATAATACGGGAAGTATTTTTTAGGTTATTGATTAATTTAACGGCGCAAAAATACTAAACTTTAAACTTTAAAACTTAAAACCTTAAGTTTTTTTAATTCAGTAGCTCCTTAGCGTGTGCTATAGCTGATGATGACATCTCTATTCCACCCAACATTTGTGCAATTTCCACAATACGTTCGTCGTGGTTTAACTTCACTAAATTGGTTCGAGTAACATCGTCCACATCCTCTTTATACACTTTAAAATGCGAATGTCCTTTAGCTGCGACCTGCGGTAAATGGGTTATAGAAAATACTTGCATAGTTTTACTCATATCCTGCATAATATCGCCCATTTTGTTTGAAATCTCACCAGAAACACCAGTGTCAATCTCATCGAACATTATAGTTGGTAATTGAATATAGTTTGATAAAACCGATTTTATAGCTAGCATAATTCGTGATAGCTCACCACCCGATGCTGCTTTTTTAAGTTCATTGAATTGCCCTCCTTTATTTGCAGAAAACAAGAATATTAACTCATCTTGTCCATTTGCAAAAAAGGCCTCTTTAAGATGAACTTCAATTTTAAACTGCGCATTAGGCATGCCTAAACTTGCTAAAATAGTTTCTAACTCTTGTTTTAACTGAGGAATTACAGCAATACGTGTTTTATGAATTTCTTTAGAAACTTTATTTATCTGCTTCGTTTTAGAAGAAATTTCATGTTCTTTTTTCTGAATATTTTCATCTAGACTCTCGGTAGCCGAAACTTTTTCTTCTAGTGTATTTTTAATTTGAATAAGCTCTGCTACATCTTCAGCAACATGCTTTTGCATTAAATTATGAATAGTTTTAAGTTTTGCATCTACCACTTCTAATCGTGCAGGATCGGCATCTAGTTCTTCTTGCAAAGCATCTACTTCACTAAAAACATCGTCCATTTCAATGAGACTACTATTAACACGATTAAACAAATCCTCATATTTTGAAGATAATCCAGAAAGCTTTTGAAATACATTTTTTAAGTTCGTTAAACTCCCTAAAACACCTACTTCTTCTTCTGTTAATAATTGATGTGCCTCCGATAATTTTTCTTGAATACCCTCTATATTATTAAGGGTTTCGTATTCTTCTTCTAGTGATTCCAACTCACCATCAACTAAATTAGCTTCAACTAACTCATTCAATAAAAAGGAATTGTAATCATGTTCTTTTATAGCTTCCGCCTGAAAAATTAAAAGTTCTTTTAACTCCTTCTGAAGTTTTTTATATCCTTTTAATCCTAATTTATATTCTTGTAAAACGGAATCGTTATTAGCTAAAGCATCGATAATTTGAAACTGAAAACCATTATCAGTCAACTGCATGGTTTGATGCTGAGAATGAATATCGATTAAACGTTCTCCCAAAACTTGTAAACCTTTTAAATTTACAGGAGAATCGTTTACAAAAGCTCGTGATTTCCCCGAAGGTAATATTTCACGACGAATAATAGTCTGCTCTTCATAATCAAAGTCTTCAGCTTCAAAAAGTGCTTTCAGATTATAATTCGACACACTGAAAACAGCCTCAATAACACACTTTTTCGTAGCATCTTTCAAACTACTTAAATCGGCACGTTTTCCTAGAATTAAAGATAAACCACCAAGAAGTATAGATTTTCCTGCTCCAGTTTCACCTGTGATTATAGAAAACCCATCGTTAAAATTAACCTGTAAATGATCGATTAATGCGTAATTTTTTATAGAAAGCGATGTTAGCATTTTTTGTAGTCTTTAATTTTAGACTTTAATGTTTAGTTATTAGTATCAAGGCGTTATTCTAAAACTTAATGTTATTCCATTTAGTACTATGCATAGGAGCAATACGCTGTAATGTTTCTTTTAAGCTTGCGATATTTACATTTGGACCATCGCTAAAAACTTGTTCTAACTCGTCCGCTTTTGCATCAAAAAAAGTTCGTAATAAAAAAGAATTCGGTCTACGGCTATTCATTTCTTTAAAAGTAGAAAGAGCCGATACTATTTCTTCTTTTCCTTGCTTTGCGTTTTCAGACATTATATCCATACCATTTCTATGGTACGAATAAATTACAGACCGAAATTCTTTAAATGTTGGCGATAAAATGTTATCAATAAGAACGAAACGGCTTTGTAAACCATCTTCTAATTTCCAACCAATGGAGTTACTTTGCTGAGAATAATTTGTAATAATTTGAGCTTGTTTAAAATGTGGATCGCCACCTTTTTCGGCAAACGAATCGGCATCTAAACCGAGTACCATATATACATGAAATGCTAAAACAGAGACTAAATTAGATTCGTATTGTGAAGGATTATATATTAAATTCTGAAACTCTAAATATCTGAAATTAAAATCTTTATCGTTAAAATTATAAATAGGTGAACTGTATGAAGATCCATAAATAGGACGAGAAGATTGCACTTGTAACGTTGCTTTAAACGATTCGCCACTGTACTCAACAACATTAATAAACATACTACAATCTATACGCTCTTGAGTTGCAAACTTTTGGTTAGTCCATGTGGTTTTGTTTACAAATTCGGTAAGTTGTTTTTCTAAAGTTTTAAAAATAGGAAAATTTTCGTTTCCTGTTTGTTGCGCATTAACAATCACTTTACAATTTAATTCTTGCGAAATACCTGTAAAACTTATTAATACTAATAAAACAACTAATATATTACGCATATATATTTTCAATAATTTTATTTAATAAATCCGACGCTACATCAGTTTTAGATTTCAGACTGTTTTCTGTAATATTTCCAGCTTCATCAATAAAAGTAACTTTATTGGTATCACTTTTAAATCCAGCACCTTTATCGTTTAACGAATTTAAAACAATTAAATTTAAATTCTTTCTTTTTAATTTTCCTTTTGCATTTTCGAGCTCGTTATCGGTTTCTAAAGCAAAGCCAACTAAATATTGATTTGTTTTAACCTCGCCTAACGATGCTAAAATATCTTTAGTACGCCCTAACTCTAAAGTTAACGTATCTGACTTCTTTTTTATTTTCTTATTAGAAACTTCTTTTGGTGTAAAATCTGCAACAGCGGCAGAAAGTATGGCTATATCAACATTTTCAAAATGCTCATGAACCGCTTGATACATATCGGCAGCGCTTACAACAGGTACTACATTAATTAAACTATGATTTACTTTTTGATGTGTTGGACCAGTTATTAAAACTACTTCAGCTCCAAGATTTGCAGATGCTTTAGCTATTTCAAAACCCATTTTTCCACTAGAATGATTTCCAATAAAACGAACAGGATCAATAGCTTCATACGTTGGACCTGCCGTGATAAGCACCTTTTTTCCGCGTAATAGCAATTTCCCTAAAATATCCTGCTCAATGAATGTAACAATATCTTCAGGTTCTGCCATACGTCCCTCTCCTATTAATCCGCTTGCTAACTCTCCACTTCCAGCCGGAATCATAATATTTCCAAATTCCTGAAGCTTCTCAAAAGATTCCATTGAAGATGGATGCTTATACATATCTAAATCCATAGCTGGCGCAAAATAAACGGGACATTTAGCAGATAAATAAGTTGCCAGTAATAAATTATCACTCGTACCGCCCATCATTTTAGATAAAGTGTTTGCTGTAGCTGGAGCAACAACAAAAACATCTGCCCATAGCCCTAAATCAACATGACTGTTCCAAATAGCATTATCATCATCTTCATTTGTAAATGTTGAATATACCGGGTTTTTAGAAAGAGTAGATAAGGTTAAAGGTGTTATAAAATTTTTAGCTGCTGGCGTCATCACAACTTTTACATCCGATCCGGATTTAACAAATAGCCTAACTAACTCGGCCGTTTTATAAGCAGCAATACCACCTGTAATACCTAATAGTACATTTTTACCTTTTAGAATACTCATAAAAAATGTGTGTGTTTTTTTTATATTTACCTAATAACCTAAGAAACTCCAAGCCTATTGTTATAATTGGTTTGGAGTTTAAATATTGTAAAGAAATTAAAGAATTTACTCTTGAGAATCTTCCTCTGTATTTCTAAAATAAATTTTATCTGTTAACCATTCTTGGACAGCTAAAGAATGAGGTTTTGGTAATTTTTCGTAAAATTTAGATACCTCAATTTGCTCTTTATTTTCAAAGATCTCTTCAAGACTATCGTTATAAGTAGCAAATTCTTCTAACTTATCAATTAATTCTTTTTTAATCTCTGTATTAATTTGCTCCGCACGTCTTGCTATGATTGAAATTGACTCATAGATGTTCTCTGTAGGCTCATCTATTTGATTTCTATCATACGTAATCGTATTAACGGGAGCATTGGTTTTCTTTAAATCCATTTTGATCTTGTTATTTAACTTTTTTTGCTATAATTTTCTAAAGCGCCATCTAATTCAACTGCCATATTATCAACTTCTGAAATATACTCAGAATTTATATAAGATTTTTTAAAACTTTCGTAATAATCTTTGGCTTGTTTTAAACGCACTTCTTTTTTTCGTTCTACACTATTCATTGCTAATTGATATGCAGAATCTAATCTGTAAAACAAAGCTTTTTCACGTAAAGATGATCCTGGGAAATCGAAAATAAAATTATCAAATGATTTTATCGATGCCTCAAAATCTGATATTGTATTGTATTGCTTCGCTATACTATATGCTTTATTCTCTAATTTATAATCTAAAGCTTGAACCAATGTATTAGCATCGGCAACATATTTAGAATCGGGGAATACATTAATAAACGTTTGCAACTTCTCAATAGCTTCAATTGTTTGTTTTTGATCTTTAGTGTAAGCAGGGGAAAGCATTGAATAACTTTTCGCAGATAAAAACGAAGCTTCTTCTTGCTTTTCACTATTTGGATAACTAGATGCAAAACGTTCAAACTGATAACCTGCAACATAATAATCTCCCATTTCATAGAAAGAATTAGAATACAAATACATCAATTTTTCCGCTTGCGGTTTACCTCTATAATTGGGTACAATTTGCGCAAACAATCTATTCGCTTTTGCAAACTTACCTTCGTTATATAAATCTTCACCCATTTTAAACTTCGACGCAATATCTTCAGCTTTCAAAACCTTTTGATACTCGCTACAACTACTTAAAACAGTGAATACTAATAAAATGTAAAAAAACTTTTTCATAAATATAAAAGAGGATGCAAAATTAGGTTAATAATATGGATATTAAAAATATTATTTTCAATCCAAACTTTTGCTAAAATAGAGGCTTAAACCCAGTAATCATAAGGTTTAAGTAATATTTAACACTGAAAAAATAATTAATAAGCTTCTACAAAATCTTTTATTTTTTGCTTTAAAGCATCTGTTGCGGGCACTAATGGCAACCTCACGGTATCTTCACATAGATTTAAAGCTTGAAAAACGGCTTTAATTCCCGATGGGTTATTTTCTTCAAAAATATAATTGGTAACATCCATTAATTTAAAATGAAGTTTATATGCCGCTTTGTTATCTCCTTTTAATCCCAAACGAATCATTTCAGAGAAATCTTTAGGAAAAGCTTGGCCAATTACAGAAATAACACCAGATCCACCAGCTAAAACAATAGATAAAGCTAAATCGTCGTCACCAGAAATCACTAAAAAATCTTCCGGCTTATTCTTTATTAACTGTAAATACTGAGCGACGTTGTTCCCTGCTTCTTTTACGGCTATAATATTTTTAAAATCGTTTGCCAATCTTAAAGTGGTATTTACATCCATATTTTTGGATGTTCTTCCTGGCACATTATAAAGAATAATATCAATTGGTGAAGCTTCTGAAATAGCTTTAAAATGCTGATAAATCCCTTCTTGCGTTGGCTTACTATAATAAGGAGAAACTGATAAAACAGCGTCTATAACGCTTAAATCTGTTGTTTTTATTTCTTCAACAACTTGCATAGTATTATTTCCGCCAATACCTAAAACCAATGGCACACGCCCGTTATTTGCTTTAGAAATGGTTTCAACAATCGCTTTCTTTTCATCTTTAGTAATGGTTACACTCTCAGCAGTTGTACCGCTAATTACCAAATATTCTGTACCATTATCTATATTGAAGTTAACAATATTGGTTAATGCTTCATAATTCACCGTTAAATCGGCATTAAAAGGCGTTACCAATGCCACTCCAGTTCCTAGAAACTTACTATTCATCCTTAATTTTATTTAATATTTTTAAGTATTTAAAAGTTTCAGTTTTAAATAAACCGAACTCTTTTAAGCTTGTTTTTATAATTAGATCGTTTATTCTTTCGTCACTTTGCAATATCCCAACTTTAAATTTTGCCTTAGATTTTGCCGTTATTAGTTTCAACTCTAATATATCGGTATCGTAATAACTTACTAAAACATCAAATTCAGTCTTTAAAAACTCCTGTAATTCGGGGTTTTTAATTTTGCCCCTCCAACCAAAATCTTTAGGGTTATAGCAATCATCCCAAGTATTCAAATCTTCTTTTTTACTTTGAGAAAACGCTATGATTTTCAATCTATTAGACTTCACTTTTAAAAGTTTAGCTAATGAATTAAATAATTCAAAATCGTCTATTTCATCTATATTTAAGATAACACCTAAACTATTAACATCGCTATCAGTAACCGCCATCTGGCGCTCCGACAACAATTTGTTTAAGTATTTTTTATTAGATTTTTCTTTAAAACCCTTTAAAATCATTTACCTTTATCGTTTGCGCAAAGGTAGCAAAAGTACATTCAAAAAATTAGTTTAATATATGAGGATTACATATTTATTTATTTTGTTAAATATTTTTGTCTTTTCAGGATGTAAAGAGCATAACTTACATCTTACAAAAATAGAAGGAAAACAAATTGCTATTACCGATTCTATTGAGGCAAACAAAGAAATTGATGCCTATATAAAACCGTTTCGTGATAGAATTGAAAGGGATTTAGATAGTGTTTTAGCTTACTCGGTAGATACTTATTCTAAAAATGATGGAGAATACAATTCAGCAGTTGGGAATTTTATGGCCGACGCTGTTTTTAGTGAATCCAATCCTATTTTTAAAAGCCGAACAGGTAAAGATATTGATGTAGTTTTACTAAACTATGGTGGTATCCGTTCTATTTTATCTAAAGGAAATGTGACTAAAAGAACTGCTTTTGGATTAATGCCTTTTGAAAACAGCATTGTTGTAACCGCTTTAAAAGGAGTACAGATGGATAGTATGATAAATTATTTATCTCGCGCAAAAAAAGCACATCCTATTTCCGGTCTAAAAATAAAACTAGACAAAAACTATAAAATTCTTGAGGCAAAAGTAAATGGTGAAAACATTGAAAACGATAGAACCTATTACGTTGCGACTAACGATTATTTATACAATGGAGGTGATAACATGTCCTTTTTCAAAACAAACGACAGTCTTTATATTTTAGACTACAAAATAAGAAATGCGCTAATTGATAAGTTTATAAAGTTGGATACCATTAATCCTGTTATAGACGATAGATTCACACAAATTAAATAATATGAAGCGCAGAGATTTTATACAACAAGCCACAGCTGGAACAGCTTTAGTTACACTTGGCAGCATGGGACTTCAATCGTTTACTACTCTTGGAAAAACATCAAAAATAACTATTCTACATACTAACGACGTACATAGCCACATTGATGCTTTTGGCCCAGAAGATGGAAGAAACGCCAACAAAGGCGGTGTAGCTCGAAGAGCAACCTTAGTTGATAGGCTGAGAAAAGAAAACCCGAACACCTTATTATTAGATGCTGGTGATATTTTTCAAGGCACACCTTACTTTAATTATTATGGGGGTGAATTAGAGTTTAAATTAATGAGTAAATTAAAATATGATGCCGCTACTATTGGAAATCATGATTTTGATAATGGCATAGACGGCCTATACGCACAATTACCACATGCTGATTTTCCGTTTATTACCGCAAATTACGATTTCTCTAACACCGTAATGGATACGCATACCAAACCTTATAAAACATTTATAAAAGATGGTATTAAAATTGGAGTTTTTGGTTTAGGCATTGAACTTTCTGGCCTAGTAGACAAAGGTATGTTTAAAGAAACAAAGTATTTAGATCCTATTGAAATGAGTCAAGAAATGACACGTATTTTAAAAGAAGACGAACACTGCGACTTAATTATTTGCCTATCACATTTGGGATATCACTACAAAAACAATCCGAACAAAATAGACGATTTAAAATTAGCTGAAGCCACAAAAAATATTGATTTAATTATTGGAGGACATACCCATACATTTTTAAAGAAACCTACTATTGTTAAAAATGCTGAAGGAAAAAACACGCTAGTTAACCAAGTAGGATGCTATGGCATAAACTTAGGGAAAATTGATTTTTATTTTGATTCTGATAAAAACAAATCGGCTAACGGAACCTCTATTATAGTTTAATTCCAGAAACCCCAACGACACTATAATTTAAAAAAATCTAATAAGAGTAAAATATTTTAGATACCAAGGAAAAAGTTGAACCTATAAATAGCAACTATTAAATCTTTAGCTACTGGAATTATAAATATTACGGTTTAGATATAAAGCAAAATGATTACTTAAGGCTTAAGTCGGGATAATTGAGATCGTCCCGATGGCTAATATTAGATAATTTTGATTGCTCGTAGAAAAAGTAGAAAGCCCCTAAAACCAATGTTGTTGAAAGAAAATTCAATAAACTGCTTTCAGAAATGAAGATATTAGCAACGTCTATTATTTCGGAAAAAACTAAACATAGAACTCCAAAAAATAAGAAAAGCGATTTTTCATTATCACGATAAAAATAGTTTAATAATGAAATTGCCAACACCATTAAAATAACAATATTATATGCATTCTCTAAATAATAATCGATAGACGTACCAACTTCTGGCTTTTCAATGGTGTGTAAAACATAAATTAAATAAGAGTTCAAAATAGCTAAAATAAATAAATGAATCTTCAAGTTCTTTAATATATATCTAAAATTAATCGACTTACAAATCCTAACAAACAAGATAGTATATGCTAAAATATACAAGCAATTACCAATGTAATACACGTATTCATAGTAGATAGAGTTTTCATCTAAATAAACAAATTTATCTATAACACCCAATAAATCAGATAGCCCAAAAAACACTAAGAACAATAAGAACAACTTGTTTTTAGGTTTTACAAAAATTAAATAACGAACAACTACCAATGGCACTATTAGCGACTCAAAATAAAGTGCTAATTTAGAGTTTCCACTAAATTCGAAAACAACAAATAGCACATAAACCGCCACTATTAATACTACAAAAAATTTTGATTTGTACATATTTACCACTAAAACAGAGGCAAATATAAACAAATAACACAATTAACAGGATTAAAATGCATTTAATCGATATTTATTACCCCATACTTACCATTTGCAAGAATTCAGCCTCGGTTATTAAATCAATATTTAATTTTTCAGCTTTCTCTTTTTTACTTGGCCCCATTTTATCACCTGCTACAATAAAACTAGTTTTAGAAGAAATAGAACTACTTACCTTACCTCCATTATCTTCGATAAGTTTTTTTAACTCATTTCTAGAAATCGTTTCAAAAACACCTGTTACTACAATAGACTGCCCTTGAAGCAAAATTGTTTTACCCACCAATTCCTCTGCCGACATTTCTAACTGAACACCAAAGGATTTTAAACGATTTATAGTCTCATTATTTTCTTCGGAAGTAAAAAATAAACAAACGCTTTCTGCTATCTTAATTCCAATTTCATCAACATTTACTAACTGTTCTTGTGTAGCTTCACGAATAGCATCAATACTTTTATAATGTCTTGCTAATTTTTTAGCAACGGTTTCACCAACATAACGAATACCCAAAGCAAAAAGCACACGCTCGAAAGGGATGTTTTTAGATTGTTCAATGCCTTCTATTAATTTTTCAGCACTTTTTTCTGCCATACGCTCCAAAGGAATCACTTGCTCTTTTGTCAATTCATATAAATCAGAATAATTAGTAATTAGTCCTTCATTAACCAAAAGCGCAACCGTTTCACCTCCTAAACCATCAATATCCATCGCTTTTCTGGAAATGTAATGTTGAATTCTCCCTATAATTTGCGGATTACAACCATTATAGTTCGGACAATAATGCTGTGCTTCTCCTTCTTTACGCTCTAATAAGGTATTACATTCGGGACAATGCGTAATATATTCGGTTGGTTTAGAGTTTTCTGGTCGCTCACTTAAATCTACACCTAAAATTTTAGGAATAATCTCACCGCCTTTTTCCACATAAACCATATCGTTAACCCGGATATCAAGTCTTTCTATTTGATCTGCGTTATGCAAGGAGGCTCGTTTAACAGTTGTTCCTGCCAACTCTACAGGCTCTAAATTAGCGACAGGCGTAATCGCTCCTGTTCGACCAACTTGATACGTTATACTATTTAAACGAGTTGAAACCTGCTCGGCCTTAAACTTATATGCCATAGCCCAGCGAGGTGCCTTGGAAGTAAACCCCAATTCTTCTTGCTGTTGCAGATCGTTAACTTTTACAACCACACCATCTGTTTCAAACGGTAAATTGTGTCGGTGTATATCCCAATAATTTATGAATTCTAAAACCTCGTTAATAGAATTTGCTAATTTCGCAACTTCTGGAACTTTAAATCCCCATTCACGAGCTTTCTCTAAACTTTCAAATTGATTAGTAACACCTAAATTCGTGCCCGTTAAATTATACAATAAACATTCTAATGGGCGTTTAGCAACCTCTGCGCTATCTTGTAGTTTCAAACTTCCGGATGCCGTATTTCTCGGATTCCTATATGGTTCTTCACCTATTTCAATCCTATCTTCATTCATTTTATTAAACCCTTCGAAAGGCAAAACAATTTCTCCACGAATATCAAATGTTTCTGGATAATCACCTTTTAATTGCAATGGCACAGATTTAATTGTTTTAACATTAGCAGTTACATTATCGCCCTGAAAACCATCGCCTCGTGTTACAGCTTTCATCAACTTACCATGCTCGTAAGTTAAACTAATAGATGCGCCATCATATTTTAACTCGCAAGTAAATTGCACATCACCATCTATTAACTTCTCAATTCTGGTTTCCCAATCAAGTAGATCTTCTTTAGAATAGGAATTCTCAAGAGAGTACATTCGATAGGCATGCTTAATCGTTTCAAAATTTTTAGTTACCGTTCCTCCTACCCGTTGGGATGGTGAATTAGCGTCAAAAAATTCTGGATGTTTAGCCTCTAATTCTTGAAGTTCTTTGAGTTTTATATCAAAGTCATAATCAGAAATAGTTGCACTATCAAGCACATAATAATTATGATTATGCGTTCTTAACTCGCTTCTTAATGCTTCTATATGTTCTTGAATATTGCTCATGTATCTTTTTATTCTTGACTAGAATTTATTTTTTAGTTGAAAAAAATCTTCCAATTATTAATTAAAAGTTCCTTTTATCATTCTATCTTTTTTGAAAACATCTTGTTTCAATTGAATATTTTTAAAATTATTCGACTTTAAAAGCTGAATCATTTCACTACCTAAATATTCATTAATTTCAAAAAACAAAACACCTTTTTCTGTTAAGTTTTTAACTGCGAATTCAGTTATGGCTTTATAAAATTTTAATGGATCTTCATCATCAACAAACAATGCCAAGTGTGGCTCGTTTTCTAAAACATTCGGTTGCATTAATTGTTTTTCTTTATTTCGAACGTATGGCGGATTCGAAACAATAATATCAAATTTAAAATTTTTATCAAATTTAGAATTACAAACCGATAGAATATCTTGATTTATAAATTTAATTTCAACTTCGTTTAATTCGGCATTTTGCTTTGCCATTTCCAAAGCTCCTATACTTACATCTAAAGCATACACATTAGCATTTGATAAGTGTTTTGCAATAGAAATAGCTATACAACCACTTCCTGTACCAATATCTAAAATATTTATTTTTTCGGTTTTAGATTTCATTTTTAAAACCCAATTCACCAATTCTTCAGTTTCTGGCCGTGGTATTAAGGTGTTTTCATTAACCTTAAACTCTAAACCGTAAAATTCAGTTTCACCTAATATGTACTGGATAGGTTTTTGATCTTTTAGTAATTGCAATGCATCTAAAATTAGTGCTTCATTTTCAACCTCCAAGCTAGAATCCATTGCTAAATTCAATCTTGAAATCTTATAATAAGCTTCAATCAACATATAAAAAAAACTATCCACTTCCTCTAAAGGGAATAAATTGTCCAATTCTTGATGGAATTTATTTTTAATATCTTTCAACTTCATTTAGCAAATTTATATTTTTTAGCTACGAATACACAAATTATTATTCAGAAATACAATGTTTAAAAAAGCTTAAAACAGTAAACCAATTAATATCTCATTGTTTTTATAAATCCTTTAACATCCAAACACCACAAGAAAAGTGACCTGTATCACCTAAAGCCCTTTCTAAATGTTTAAACCCATTAATTTCGTAAATATGGATTGCTGCTTTTAATTGCGTAGCCGATTCAATATAACACTGCTTATAACCTAATATTTTAGCTGTTTCTAAACATTTTTGAAATAATAGCTTACCATAACCTTTACCTCTAATTTTTGGAGAAAAGTACATTTTCTGAATTTCACAAACCGAACTTTCAAAATCCTTTAAAGGCTTTACTCCACCGCCACCTAAAATCTCACCATTTACATGAATAACAAAATATGCATCGTTTTCATTTTGGTAAGCTTCAAACAATTGTTTAGTTTCTGGGTCGGTATAAGCCGTACCTTCCAACGGGATTTTAAATTCATGAAAGCACCCACGGATAACTTGTTCCATTTCTGGGTTATCTTCACATCTAATTTCTCGAATAACTATAGTATCTTTGCTCATAATTAATCATCTTTTTAGATAGGTGAAGATACAGTAAATCATAAATATCATTAATGAAGAAACTCATAATTTTATCAACACTCCTTATCTCATTTTTGAGTTGTACCGTTACAGAAAAACCTACTTTCGTTGGTGTACAAAATATTAAAGTTATAGAAAGCACCTCTAGAAACATAACATTTGTGGCCGACGCTTTATTTTTGAACCCAAATGATATTGGTGGAGAATTGCAAACCGACGGTATTAAGATTTTTGTAAACAATAATGAAATGGGACATGTCTCCGCAGATAATTTTGATGTTCCAGCAAAAAAAGAATTTACAATTCCTTTAAAAGCTATTATTCCAACCGATAGTATTTTTAGTAATAAGAATTTAAGCAGTTTACTTGGTAGCTTATTCAGTAAAAAAGTAAAAGTGCAATATACAGGTGAAATAAATTATAAGGTTTTTGGTTTTTCGCATAGCTATACCGTTAACGAAACTGAAGATGTTAAAATAAAATTATAGTATTGAACACCCACGAAACATATATTAAACGTTGTTTAGAAATCGCTAAAAACGGCTTAGGATCAACACAACCAAACCCCATGGTTGGTAGTATTATTGTATTAAACAATAAAATTATAGGCGAAGGTTTTACCAGTAAATACGGTGGAAATCACGCAGAGGTTAACGCTATTAATTCTGTTAAAGATAAAAGCCTTTTAAAAAAATCTACTATTTACGTCACGCTAGAACCTTGCTCGCATTATGGAAAAACGCCACCTTGCAGCGACCTTATTATTAAACACAAAATACAGAAAGTAGTGATTGGCTGCGTTGACGATTACGAAAAAGTTGCAGGCCAAGGTATTAAAAAGTTAAGAAGTTCTGGCGCCGAAGTTATTGTTGGAGTTTTAGAAAAGGAATGCAAAGCACACCACAAACGGTTCTTTACATTTCATAATAAAAAACGCCCTTATATTATTTTAAAATGGGCACAATCTGCCGATGGATTCATTGCGCCAACAACAAAAAACGAACAAAAACCTGTTTGGATTACAAATACCTTTTCCAGACAATTAGTTCATAAATGGCGTACTGAGGAACAAGCTATTTTAGTAGGAACAAATACTGTACTAGCAGATAACCCAACACTTACAAGTCGTGATTTTGTTGGTGAAAACCCTATTCGGGTTGTTTTAGATAAAACTAGAAAACTATCAAATAACCTTGCTGTTTTTAATAATGAAGCCAAGACTATTATCATTTGTGAAAATGATGAACTTAAGCTAACTGAGGTTGAAAACAAGAAACAAGAAACAATCAACTGGAATTTAAAATCCAAAATTGCACAGCAAATAGCTTCTGTTTTATTCAATAACAACATAAATTCTGTAATTATAGAAGGTGGAGCACAAACACTTCAAACTTTTATAGATGAAAACCTTTGGGACGAAGCTAGGATTTTTAAAGGAAAAACGCAATTTAAAACAGGCGTGAAAGCACCCAGATTTTCAGGTTGTTTAATTTCCGAAGAAAACATTTTAACAGATACATTAAAAATTTACAACAATGATTAAAACCTTGATTTTCGATTTCGGAAACGTATTTATAAATCTTGATATTGAAGGCGCTGCAAAATATGCTTTTGAAACTTTAGAAATAGATTCCTTTTCGGAAGAAATGACTGCTTTTAATAGTTTTTATGAGCAAGGGTTAATCTCAACCGATGAGTTTTTAGAGTTTTATGCCGAAAATTTCCCTAAACTTTCAAAAGAAGAACTTATCTATATATGGAATTACATGTTGAAACATTTTCCTAAAACTAGGTTAGAATTCATAAAAGAACTAAAAACTTCATCTAAATACAAACTTATTTTATTGAGTAACACCAATGAGCTTCATATTGACTCAATAAAAGAAAGCATTTCATTTTTCGAAGAATTTAAAAATTGTTTTGACGCATTTTATCTTTCTCACGAGATTAACTTAAGAAAACCAAATGATGATATTTTTGAGTTCGTTCTAAAAGAAAATAATTTAAAGGCCGAGGAATGCCTTTTTATAGACGACAATAAAGATAATATTGAAACTGCCAATAATTTGAATTTTAAAACCTGGCATATTAATCCAGAAACTGAAGATGTTTGTACTTTATTTGAAACCAAAAGCAGCTTATTTTAAATACGTTTGATAGAAAAAGATACATATAGAACTATTGATGTAGCTCCAGAGCCAGTCTTATTCAAAGATAAAAACAGTAAATTTTTCGGCTACACCTTTCCCGTTTTTAATGAAGATGATGTGAAAACTCATTTAGAATTATTAAAAAAGGAACATCATTCTGCGCGTCATTGGTGCTATGCTTATCAATTTGGAACAGAAACCATAAGTTATCGTGCAAACGATGATGGCGAACCAAATAATAGTGCAGGCATGCCAATTTATGGTCAAATTCAATCCTTCGATGTTACTAACATCTTAATCGTGGTTGTTCGATATTTTGGTGGCGTAAAATTAGGTGTCGGCGGTTTAATAAATGCTTATAAAACCACTGCCCTATTAAGTCTTGAAGCATCTAAAATATTAGAAAAAACGATAAACATTGATTATCTAATCACTTTCGATTACAAAAACATGAATAAAGTGATGCGAGTAATCAAAGAACGGAACTTAAATATTACCAATCAAAAACTAGAACTAGATTGCCAAATTACAATTTCCGTTCGAAAAAAAGATTCAGAAGCTGTTTTTGAAACTTTTAATCATCTTTTTGAAATACACATCAAGCAAATTTAATACGAACATAAAAAAAATTAAGCTTCAAGTATATCTAAAATATATTGTGGCGCTTTTGTTGGTCGTTTGGTTTTCATGTCTACAAATACCAAAATTGTACTTGCTGTAGATAAAAGTTCTCCTTTCTGATTTGTGATTTCATACTCAAATTCTATTTTGGCAGTGGGTCTTTTTTTGAGTTGTGTTTTCACATTAATTAAATCATCATAACCCGCTGGCTTTTTATAATTTACATTCAAAGAAACGACGGGTAACATAACCCCATTTTCTTCCATAGTTTTATAAGAAACACCAAGTTTACGTAGCCACTCAATACGTCCCATTTCTAAATATAACGCATAATTCCCGTGATACACAACCCCCATTTGGTCTGTTTCACCGTATCTCACTCTTATTTGTATTTCATCGGATTTCGGAAGCATATTTCAATATTTTTTTGTAGTTTCGACAAGTGCTTAAACTTGAGGAAAAAATTCTAATTATTCAATAGTAAATGATTTTTTTTTTAAGAATTTTGTTCACATCTTTGCCGAACGCAAAATGGAGGGATATGGAAAATTCGTTTTTCATCCATAATAATTAACAAACAACAAGAGTATTTAAAATGAGTATAACTGCGCAAACGGTATGGAATAGTTGTCTAAAATTCATAAAGGATAATATCCAGCCGCAAGCCTATAAAACATGGTTTGAACCAATAATAGCAGTTAAACTAGCTGATAACGCTTTAAGCATTCAGGTACCTAGTAAATTCTTTTACGAATGGCTAGAAGAACATTATGTTAAAATATTAAAAGTATCCCTAACTAAAGAATTAGGAGAAAAAGCCAAACTAGTTTACATTATTAAAATGGAAAACACTTATGGCAATAAACAACCTTTTACCGAAAAAATCCCGAGTTCAAACAGAAGTGGTTTAAAATCACAAGATGTTGATATTCCTTTAAACAATAAAAATCCAGAATTACGTAATCCATTTGTAATTCCAGGAATTAGAAATGTTAAAATTGAATCGCAATTAAACCCAAATTATAGTTTTGAAAACTTTTTAGAAGGCGACTCTAACCGTTTAGCTAGAAGTGCAGGATTAGCTGTTGCTGCTAAGCCCGGTGGAACATCTTTTAATCCATTATTAATCTTTGGAGGTGTTGGTCTAGGTAAAACACATTTAGCGCACGCTATTGGTGTTGATATTAAAGATAAATATCCTGAAAAAACCGTTTTATATATTTCAGCT